>JAFXYD010000046.1 GCA_017541995.1 Oscillospiraceae bacterium | reverse complement strand
CACCGGCGCCGTGGTGGGCCAGCAGCCCTTCGGCGGCTCCCGGGCCTCCGGCACCAACGACAAGGCGGGCACCGCCCTGAACATGATCCGCTGGATGAGCCCCCACTGCGTCAAGGAGACCTTCAACCCCTCCGACGCCATTGTCTACCCCTATATGTCCGAGCAGTAATTCCACAACAGAATTTCAAGAATCAGAATATATTAGGAGGACACCATGCATTCTTCTGAACAGATCATTGCCAAGACCAACCAGTACGGCGCCCACAACTACGCCCCCAAGCCCGTGGTCATCGTGAAGGCCGAGGGCGCCGTGGTCACCGACCCCGAGGGCCGCAAGTACTACGACATGCTCTCCGCCTACTCCGCCCACAACTTCGGCCACCGCCACCCAGAGATCGTGGCGGCCGCCAAGGAGCAGCTGGACAAGGTCACCCTCACCAGCCGGGCCTTCCACTGCGAGAACCTGGGCGACTTCTACGAGGCCCTGTCCAAGCTCACCGGCAAGGATATGGTCCTGCCCATGAACACCGGCGCCGAGGCCGTGGAGACCGCCCTGAAGACCGCCCGGCTCTGGGGCACCAAGGTGAAGGGCGTGGAGAACGGCAAGCAGGAGATCATCACCTGCGAGAACAACTTCCATGGCCGTACCATCTCCATCATCAGCTTCTCCACCGACCCCCTGGCCAAGGACGGCTACGGCCCCTATACCCCGGGCTTCAAGACCATCCCCTACGGCGACGCCCAGGCCCTGCGGGAGGCCATTACCCACAACACCGTGGCCTTCCTGGCGGAGCCCATCCAGGGCGAGGCGGGCATCATCATGCCCCCCGAGGGCTGGCTCACTGAGGTCCGCAAGATCTGCACCGAGAACAAGATCCTCTTCCTGGCCGACGAGGTTCAGACCGGCTTTGCCCGCACCGGCGATATGTTCGCCTGCTGGCATGAGAACGTGGAGCCCGACGTCTACATCATGGGCAAGGCCCTGGGCGGTGGCGTGATGCCCCTGTCCGCCATTGCGGCCAACCAGGACATTCTGGGCCTCTTCACCCCCGGCTCCCACGGCTCCACCTTCGGCGGCAACCCCCTGGCCTGCGCCTGCGGCGTGAAGGCCCTGGAGATTCTCCAGCGGGACGACTACCCCAGGATGGCCCGGGAGAAGGGCAAGTACTTCATGGACGGCCTGAAGAAGATCCACAACCCCGAGATCAAGGAGATCCGGGGCCGCGGCCTGCTCATCGGCGTGGAGTTCTACGGCGACGCCTTCGACTACGTGAAGGCCTGCATCCATGAGGGCGTGCTCTGCAAGGAGACCCACGACCACACCATCCGCTTCGCGCCTCCCATCCCCGTGAGCTACGAGGAGCTGGACGACGCCCTGGAGCGCATCACCAAGGCCCTGAGCAAATAAGCCCGCAGAACGAACCCGCGAACAAAAGGGGCGGTTCTGTGTGTCAGACGACACACAGAACCGCCCCTCGGCATATCCGAACGGAGCCTGAACGCCGATCAATCGCGTCAATTCTCAGATGAGCTGCGGCTCGCTCTTCTCCTCCTCCGTCGCAGCGGCGGGTCTGCCCTGGGCAAGGGCCCGGCCGAATTGCTCCTGGTTTTTCTTGAGGTTCATCGCAGCCGTCTCTTCCTCCACGAGATTTGCATTCTCAGCCGTCCTGCCGGAAGCCTCCAGCCGGTCTCCGAAGCGGCGGTTGTTCTCCTCCAGGGCCTGCCGCTCGTTGCGCTCGGCGGCGTCCAGCTCCTCCTGGGAATAGACCGAGCCCTTCTGCCCCAGCTCCAGGGCCAGCTTGGCAGCGGTGGCCCGGGCCTTGTTTTTGTCGTTCCCGGCCAGATAGGCCTGGGCGGCCGCCGTGATTCCCTCGGCCAGCCGCTGAAGCTCCAGCAGGTCGCCGGTGGTAACCACGGCGTTGTAGGCGGCGTCCGGGTCCGCCTTGTGGTTGAGCTCGGTCTTCTCCCGCTCCAGGTCCTCCCGGCTCTCCCGCAGACGGTTGGCCAGCTCCCGCTGGGAGTCGCGGTAGCGCTTCACCGCCGTCAAAAGCGTTTCATAGTTCGGGTCCGGCTTCTTGCGGCCGGCCTTGGCGGAGACCGCGGAGACAAGGGCGTCCGCCTTGTCGGCCTCAGCGGCCTGGTTCTGGGGACGGGTGCGATCTCCGGATCCGATGGCCACGGCGGCCTTCAGGCTGCGGTATTGCTTCGTCTGGGCTCTGTAGTCCTTGGTCATGTTACTCACCGCAGCCATCGCCTGGCTGAACAGGTTCGCCGGTGACTGATCGGCATTTTGCGCATTCAGACGGAGGCAGCCAACCAGCTGCCATTTTTCATCCGGAACAATCAGAATCTTCCCCTTCTCGAACTTCTCGCCGTTCAGGAAGGTTTCGAGCTTGACCAGCCTACTCTTCAGGTGCTCCAGGCGCTGGCAGGCGGCGTCCAGCTCTCCCTCGCTCAGGCCGTAGCCCTGGAGGGCGAAGCGCAGGCTTGCGGCGCTGAGCTGGCTGAGCCGCCGATGCATGGGCCGGGAGATCGCCATCATCCTGTCGGTTCCCACCAGCTCCTTGCGGCCCTCGCCGCCCTTCAGCGTCAGCAGGCCGAAGCCGCTGTCGTTGTCAATGGCCTGGACGCCGCAGATCTTTTTGTCGCGGTTGAACTGATAGAACAGGTTCTTGTCATGCCGGTCCACGTTGCCGCAGATATAGTCCAGCACCTGAAGGTCCGCCAGCTGGTGCATCGCCTCGCCGATGTCGGCCTTTTGGTCCCAGTCATCGCCGAACAGCGCCTTGTAGTCGATGCCATCCGCCTCCTTGGAGAGGTTCAGGGGATCCAGACCCTTGGCCTCGGCCATAAAGGTTCCCTCTACCTCGGTGCCGTCGGGCCGGATCAGCTTCATGGGCCGGGCCCTGGGAACGGTCTGCCGGATGCCCAGCAGATCCGCCACGGTGCTCATGGCGGCGTTGCGGTTGTCCATCCGGCTCCCGTCCGGGATGCGGGCTTCCGCGCTGTTCACAAGGATATTGACGCGCTGCTTCCAGATGGCGGAGCAGATCTTCCTGACGGCCTTGGAGGGGATCAGCCGGGAGACCCTGCGGCCGTTCAGCTTGGCGGAATAGAGCTGGCTGATTACGCCCCGCATTTTTTGCTCACTCAGCCCGCACTCCTCATCGTTCAAGGTCATGTCCAGGATTCTCCGGAGCATCGCCGGGCGCTCGGCCACGGAGAGCTTCTCCTGATCCAAAACCGTAGAATTGTCGTAATACTGCGTCAACAGGTCCCGGACCATCTCCGCGCCTTCGGGATTCTTGATCTCCCCGGCGATGCGGTTCAGCTCCTCCTGGATGCTGCCCCAGACGTTGATGACCGTTTTGGGGGTGAAGACGCCGGTGATCTCCCTGCCCTTGTCGTCCAGGAAGGTAAGGGGCTGGCGCTGATTCTGCATATTGGTCATGGCAGTCCCCAGCACGGAGCCCCGGGCGTCCACGGTGAGGGTGCGCATCTCCTCCAGCAGGGTGGGCAGGGATTTGGGCTCCGCGGGATCATAGGCCAGCAGGGCCTTGTGGTCGGCGGCGGCCAGCGCGCTTATCTTTTCCGCCAGCTGCCGGGCATTCTCCTGCTGCCCCTCCAGCTCCAGGGCGTTCTCCTCCTGATTCAAGGCCTGCGCGGCGTTCCCAATGGCCTGGAGCAGGTCCAGGAGCTTCTGGCGGTCCTCCTTTTTGAGCAGCGGGAGCCGGCCGAAGGCATCCTGGGTGTTCATCCGCTTCATTTCCGCCGCAGCCTCGTCTACAGCCGTTAAGAACGCGGCGTAACGGAGATTGTTTGCCTCCTTCAGCTTTGCGCTGAGCGTGCGTAATTCATCATACGGCATGTTTTTATCCTCCTTTGGGTGCTTGCCTGATCTGTTTTGATTATAGCACAGTCCGCGTACAAATTCATTACAATTATTGGGAGAAACGCAAAAAAATTTGGCAAAAAAAGCAAAAAACGCGGACCCCGCCAAGCCCTTTTCTCAACAAAATACCGGACGCCCGAAGGCGTCCGGTATTTTGCGCGGAAGGGCCTCAGCCGAAGTAGCGCTTGAGCAGACCCTCCAGGGCCTTGCCGTGGCGGGCTTCGTCGCGAGCCATTTCGTGGACGGTGTCGTGGATGGCGTCCAGGCCGTTCTTCTTGGCGCAGGCGGCCAGATCGAACTTGCCCTGGGTGGCGCCGTACTCGCAGTCCACTCTCCACTTCAGGTTGTCCTTGGTGGAGGCGGTCATCTTGGGCTCCAGCTCAGAGCCCAGCAGCTCCGCGAACTTGGCGGCGTGCTCGGCCTCTTCCCAGGCGGCCTTCTCCCAGTACAGGCCGATCTCGGGATAGCCCTCGCGATGGGCGACCCGGGCCATGCACAGGTACATGCCCACCTCGGAGCACTCGCCGGTGAAGTTGGCCTTCAGCTGCTCCAGGATGTACTTCTTGTCCTCCTCGGGGGCGTTGTCCAGCTTGGTGCCCACGCCGAAGACGTGCTCAGCGGCCAGCTTGATCTCGCCCTCGACCTTGGTAAACTTGGAGCCGGGAACCTTGCAGATGGGGCAGAACTCGGGAGGGGTATCGCCCTCATGGACGTACCCGCAGACGGGACATACAAACTTCATACAATGATACCTCCTGTTGTTTATTGTTGCGCATACATAGCATACAGCAAAATCCGTCAAAAGTAAAGAGCTATTTTTTCTCTTCTCTGTTTTCTTTGAAAAAGCGGAAGAAAAATCTTGCCTCCCCGCCGGAATTATGATACAATATCCGGGTGTGGTGCTGAAATCCGACGACGACTTACAGGGATTTCGCAGGAAGGGGGACTACCATGCGGAAACTGATCGGCTTTGACAACCAGATGTATCTGGATACCCAGTCCGCCCGGATCCGGGAGCGCATCGAGCAATTCGGCGGCAAGCTCTATCTGGAATTCGGCGGCAAGCTCTTCGACGACTATCACGCCTCCAGAGTTCTCCCCGGCTTCGCGCCGGACAGCAAGATCCGCATGCTCCTGGAGCTGCGGGATTCCGCGGAAATCGTCATTCCCATCAACGCAGCCGCCATTGAGCAGAACAAGGTCCGGGGCGATCTGGGCATCACCTACGACGAGGACGTGCTGCGCCTCATCGACGCCTTCCGGGCGGAGAAGCTCTTCGTGGGCAGCGTGGTCATCACCCAGTATTCCGGCCAGGGCGCCGCGGACGCCTTCCGCCGCCGCCTGGAGCACCTGGGCATCAAGGTCTACACCCACTACCCCATCGAGGGCTACCCCCACAACATCACCAAAATCGTCTCCGCCGAGGGCTACGGCAGGAATGAATTCATCGAGACCTCCCACCCCCTGGTGGTGGTCACGGCCCCCGGCCCCGGCTCCGGCAAGATGGCCACCTGCCTGAGCCAGCTCTACCACCACTATGAGCGGGGGGAGACGGCGGGCTACGCCAAGTTTGAGACCTTCCCCATCTGGAATCTGCCGCTGAAGCACCCGGTGAACCTGGCCTACGAGGCCGCCACCGCGGATCTCAACGACGTGAATATGATCGACCCCTTCCACCTGGCCGCCTACGGGGAGACCACGGTGAACTACAACCGGGACGTGGAGGTTTTCCCGGTGCTCCAGGCCATCTTCGAGAAGATCATGGGCAAGTGCCCCTACAAGTCCCCCACGGACATGGGGGTGAACATGGTGGGCAACTGCATCGTGGACGACGACATCGTCTGCGAGGCCTCCCGCCAGGAGATCGTCCGCCGCTACTATGACGCCCTCTGCGACCAGCGCAAGGGCAGCGGCAGCGACGAGACCGTCTTCAAGCTGGAGCTGCTGATGAAGCAGGCCTCCGTCACCCCGGCCATCCGGCCCGTGGTGGCCCGGGCCGCCCAGGCCGAGGAGGAGACCGGCGAGCCCGCCGTGTGCATTCACCTGCCCAACGGGGAGCTGGTGATGGGGGGCATGTCCGAGCTCATGGGTCCCGCCGCCGCGGCCCTGCTGAACGCGGTGAAGTCCCTGGCCCACATCGAGCACCCCCGGCATCTCATCGCCCGGGAGGCCATTGAGCCCATCCAGAGCCTGAAAACCAAGTATCTGGGGGGCAAGAACCCCCGGCTCCACTCCGACGAGATCCTCATTGCCCTGGCCATTTCCGCCGCCACCGACGAGCAGGCCGCCAAGGCCATGAAGAAGCTGACCCGGCTGCGGGACTGCGAGGTCCACTCCACCGTGATCCTGGGGGAGCAGGACGCCGCCACCTACAAGCGCCTGGGCATGCGGGTCACCTGCACCCCCAAGTACCAGAGCAAGAATTTGTTCCACAAATAAATGCAGCGCGTAAATGCAGCGCGTAGATGCAGCGCAGGCTGTCAGCCAGCCCGGTCTCGAATCTCTGAGACCGGGCTGTTTTTTGCGTTTTTCTCTGATTTTTGGATTTTTATACAGAAGAACACTTGCGCGATCCCCGGAGCCCTGATATAATAGCAATACATTTATCGCCAAAAAAATTCAAATGATATTCCCGAACACCGGGAAGGAGGTAAGCCAATGAAACGAACGATGAAATTCATGATCTGCATCCTCCTGATCGCTGTGATGACGCTCTCCGCCGCGGCGCCGGTCTATGCGGCCCCCGCTGGCGCTGCCGGCGGCGAAGCACAGCCAACGCGCCGGGCAGCCCCCCGGGCGGACGAGCCCGCCGGCTATGACGACGGCGCGGAGTGCGAGTACTGCGGGGCCTGGCGCTATGACGACTGGCTCTGCTCCGGCGGCGACCACTGTGCCGCGGGCTATGGCTGCGGCGACGATCACCACTGCACCGAGTGCGGGGCCTGCGAGTCCTGGGGGGATTTCTGCGAGGAATGCAAGATGTGCCTCGACTGCGCCATGGACACCCACCAGCACTGTCCCTCCTGCGGCGCCTGCGGACAGGAGGTGGGCGGCTGTCTGTTCTGCGGCTGCTGCTTCGACTGCAGCCCCCAGTGCAATGACGGCTGCGAGGATCTGTGCCTGGACTGCCACTACGAGCTGGGCCTGGCCTGCTGCGAGTGCGGGAACTGCTACGTGGACGGCAGCGTGGACTACTGCCCGGAGTGCCTGCTCTGCTCTGACTGCATGTACGCGGACTACTGCAGCGACTGCGGCATGTGCGGCTACTGCGGCTATTACGTGAACGACACCCACTGCCCTGACTGCCTGAAATGCACCAGGAACGAGGGCTGTCTGATCTGCGGCCGCTGCTTCGACTGCGGCGGACGCTGCAGCGACAACTGCGGGGAGCTGTGCCTGGAATGCCATCTGGACGAGGACGCGGCCTGCCCCGACTGCGGCAACTGCTTCGTCAATGACAACCACAAGCGCTGCGGCGACTGCGGCCGCTGCGAGGACTGCGGCGGCGGCTTCTGCGAGACCTGCGGCCTGTGCATGGACTGCTGCCTGAATCAGGGCCTCCACTGCCCGGGCTGCCAGGGCTGCAACGGGGAAGCGGAGCTCTTCTGCCAGAGCTGCGGCTACTGCTCTGACTGCGCCTTGGTCTGTCCCGAGTGCCGGGAGAGCTGCTCCGAGTGCTGTTCCTTCTACTGCCTGGACTGCGGCAGCTGCTCCAACTGCAAGGACATCTGCGAGCTCTGCCAGCGCTGCGAGGACTGTACGGTCCTCTGCACGGACTGCCGGGTACGGTGCGCCGACTGCGTGGAGATGTGCGAAAACTGCCAGACCTGCGAGAACTGCGCCCAACTCTGCCCGGAGTGCGGCGAGGCCTGCAGCAGCTGCGCGGTCATCTGCCCCTGGTGCGAGCTCTGCGAGGAGTGCTGCGGGGAGATCACCCGGGATGCCGGCTGTGACCACGGCGTCTGTGTCATGGATCCCGACTGGGAGGACCACTGGACCGCGGAGCACAGCGGCCTCATGGTCAGGCTCAGCGTCGACAAAAGCGCCGCCGTCGTAGACGAGCCGATCACCTGGACGGCCACGGCCTTCGGCGCGACCGGCGCGGTGCAGTACAGCTACGACGTCTATTGGGAGGATGCGGACGCGCATCTGGATGATTTCGTCTATGAAAGCGGCTGGACGAGCTCGCCGAGCCTGACTTTTTCCCCGGCGCTGCCCGGCGAATACATGGCCTGGCTGAGCGTGAAGGACGGGACGGGGAAGACCGTTGATCTGCAGGGCGGCCGCGTGGTGGTGCGCTACGCGGCGGACTCCCTGCGGATCAGCTCTGTGACAGCCAAGCAGACCAGCGCCGTCATGGGTCAGACCATTACCTGGACCGCCGCCGTCGAGGGCGGCTCCGGGGCGAAGCAGTACCGCTTCGACGTCTACAGAGATACGACGATCGTCGCCAGAACCGCCTACAGCGGCTCCAACCAGGTCTCCTGGAAGACCTCGGCGGGCGGCGTCTACAAGGTCAAGGCCTATGTGAAGGACGCCGCCGGGAAGGAGGTCTCCAAGCTCAGCGAAACGACGCCTGTGCTGGAGGTCCTCAGCGCGGTCCCGGACAGGACCGGCGCCGCGGCAGGAGAGTACATCTACTGGACCGTTACCATGGTGGGCGAGACCGCAGCCCGGCAGATTCGCTACGACCTCTACCGGGACGGTCAACTGGTGGAGCCGGGTTTCCCTGTTGCCACGCCCAACTACGGCTTCATCCTGGCGGAGCCCGGCGTCTATTCCGTGCGTGTGACGGTCCAGGACGCGGCTGGCAGCTTTGTGCTGGAGAGCGAAGCCGTTAACGTGGGTCTGCCCCTGCCGGCGCTCCGAGGCAAGCTCAGAAAAGGACAGGGCGTGTTAAGCTGGAGCGAGATCCCCGGCGCCGAAGCCTATTACGTGTATCGCCGGGACAACAGCGGCGGCGCATGGGGAAGCTGGGGTCTGAAGTACCGGGGCTCCGAGACGAGCTGGACGGACGAGACAACGGCGGAGAGCGGCAAATGTGAGTATCGTGTCCGCGCCATGACCGGAGAGGTCCTGGGCGGCTTCTCCAATTCCGTGATCCTGGGGCCGAACCCCTTTTCGGACATCGGGGAGGATAAGTGGTACTTCGACGCCGTTCTCTGGGCCTGCTACCACGAGCCGCAGATCACCGGCGGCACAGGCGACGGGAAATTCTCCCCCAACGCGGACTGTACGCGCGAGCAGGTGGTCAGCTTCCTCTACGCGGCGGAAAACAAGCCGGCCTTCAGTCAGGCCGAAAACCCCTTCACCGACGTCAAGCCGGGGAAGTACTACTACAAGGCGGTCATGTGGGCCGTGGAGCACAAGATTACCGGCGGCGTGTCGGAGACCCTCTTTGGCGTGGGCAGACCCTGCACCCGGGAGCAGGTAGTCTCCTTCCTCTGGAAAGCAGCGGGCAGCCCTGCCCCCCAGACCACGGAGAGCCCCTTCACCGACGTGATTCCCGGCAAGTACTACTACAAGGCCGTGCTCTGGGCCAACGAGAACAAGATCACCGGCGGCGTGGGCGGCGGCCTCTTCGGCGTGGGCAGGACCTGCACCCGGGCCCAGATCGTCACCTTCCTCTATAAGGCCTACGACGGAAAATAATCAAAGTCATCAGAAAAGACACAGAAGCAGGCGGTGGGCGCACCGCCTGCTTCTGTGTCTGATCATCACCGGAAGGGCTTCATGTCCGCGTCGTAGATCTCGATGCGGCGGCATTGGACGTGATCCGGCTTCTGCTCCGGCAGCCAGGTCTCAATGGCTGCGACCAGCAGCAGGGGATTCAGCGTGGGATTCTGAGCCGCCACCACAGCTTCAATGACAACGGCGTTTTCCCCCGTCATTTCGAGCGGAGCGAGAAATCCGTTTCCCCCGTCCTCTGATCCCTGATCCTTGATCCCTGATCCCTCCTCCGGGCTGCCAATGACCGCCCCTGCGGCAGAAACCGTCAGCTCCCGGATCATGGGGGCGATGTCGGTCTCGACAACGCCCTTTTTCCCGTGCTTCTCCACGACAATGGAGGGCCGGGCGAAGAGCGCCCGCAGGGCCGCAAGCCGGTCATTCTGAGCGGAGCGCAGCGGAGCCGAAGAATCCGTTCCTCCGTCTCCTGTTGCCTGTTGCCTGTTGCCTGTTGCCTCGTCAAAGCCAGGCGCGGCGGACGGCTGAGAGCCGTCCCTACATGCGTGTGCGCATCTCCCGTCCCCTGTTGCCTGTTGCCCGTTGCCTGTTGCCTCATACGCCAGCGTCAGCCGCGCCCGCAGCCAGGCCAGCTTCCCGGCTTTCCTGCCGCCCTCCCAGCAGTCCAGGGCCCGGATGCCCGAAGGCAGCACCGGGTTCAGCCGGGAGACGATCTCCTCCGGGGCGAGGGCGCAGCCCTCCGCCAGGGTGAACTCCGCGATTTCGCACTGGCTCTCCACCCCCACGGACAGGGGCATGAGAATGGACAGCTCCGGGTGGGGGGTGAAGCCCTGGCTGTGCTTCAGGTCGATGCCCGCCCGGCGGAAGCTCCGCATCAGCGCCCGCATCAGATCCAGGTGGGAGGACCAGATGGAGGCCCCCTCTTTTGTGAATAGCATCCTCATTTTGGCATCCTCACTAAGCAAAAATGAAACTATGAAACTATGAAAATATGAAAATATTATGGTATTTTTCAAATCTCCGATTTGAAAAATGATATTTAGATTCGTCGCGAAGCGACACCGAAATAGTTTCATAATTTCATAGTTTCATATTTTCATAATTACGGGTCGCACACTCCGCAGTCCAGCAGGCGGTTGGCTCCGCAGCCGGCGCAGCCGCGACGGCAGTCCGGGGTGATCTCGGAGCGGTAGGCCCGCTCCCGTTCCCGCAGCAGGAAATCCTTCCGAACCCCGGGGTCGATGGTCTGCCAGGGCAGCAGCTCCTCCGTGCCGAAGCCCCGGGTGGTGTAGAAGTGCCGGTCAACGCCGCACTCGGCCAGGGCCGCGATCCACTTGTCGTAGTCGAAGTACTCCATCCAGCCGTCCAGCTTGGCGCCTCTGCGCCAGGCGGCCTCGATGACCCGGCCCAGCCGCCGGTCTCCCCGGGCCAGCACGGCCTCCAGCTCCGAGAGCTTGGCCTCGTGGTAGTTGTACTCCACGCTCTTGTTGTTCATGTGCTCCTTCAGGAGCCTGCAGCGCCGCAGATACTCCTCCGGGGTAATCTGCTGCTCCCACTGGAAGCCCGTGAAGGGCTTGGGGACGAAGAAGGCCGTGGCCACATGGATGCGGACCCCCCGCTTCTTGTTCACGGCGTGGCCCTTCCAGCAGTTGTAGATCTTATAGACCAGATCCGCGATGCCCAGCACGTCCTCGTCGGTCTCCGTGGGCAGGCCCAGCATGAAGTAGAGCTTCACGTTGTTCCAGCCCCCCGCGAAGGCGATCTCGCAGGTCTTCAGCACGTCCTCCTCGGTGACGTTTTTGTTGATGGCGTCCCGCAGCCGCTGGGTCCCCGCCTCCGGGGCGAAGGTGAGGCCGCTCTTGCGGACCTTCTGGAGCTTCAGCATCAGCTCCCGGGAGAAGTTGTCCGCCCGCAGGGAGGGCACCGACATATTGATGTTCCGGGCGGCGCAGTACTCCGTCAGCCGGTCCGTCAGGGGCTCCAGATATTTGTAGTCCGAGGTGGAGAGGGAGGACAGGGTGATCTCGTTGTCCCCGGAGAATTCCAGGGCGTGAACCGCCTGCCGGTAGAGAGTCTCCGGCTGCCGGGGCCGGACGGGCCGGTAGGTATAGCCCGCCTGGCAGAAGCGGCAGCCCCGGATGCAGCCCCGCATGACCTCCAGGTTCTGCCGGTCGTGGACGATCTCCGTCATGGGGACGATGGGCTCCGTGGGGTACCAGGCCTTGTCCAGATCCTGGACGATGCGCTTGGTGACCTTCGCCGGGGCCCCGGGCAGGGCCTCGATGGCGGCCAGGGTCCCGTCGGGATGATAGCGGTGGACGTAGTGGGAGGGCACGTAGACCCCGGGGATCTTCCCTACCTCCCAGAGGAACGCCTCCTTGGACAGGCCCCGCTTTTTGGCCGCCCGGTAGCAGTTCACGATCTCCACGGTGCTCTCCTCCCCCTCCCCCAGGGAGAAGAAGTCGATGAAGTCCGCCAGGGGCTCCGGGTTGTAGGTACAGGCGCCCCCGGCGAAAACAATATTATGTAAACCGTGCCGATCCGCGGCCCGGATGGGGATGCCCGCCAGATCCAGCATGGTGAGGATGTTGGTGTAGCTCATCTCGTAGCCCACGGAGAAGGCGATCATGTCGAAGTCGGCCACAGGGTCGTGGCTCTCCAGGGCGTAGAGGGGCAGCCCCGCCGCCCGCATTTCGGCCTCCATGTCCCCCCAGGGGGTGAAGACCCGCTCGCACCATACGCCCTCCATCCGGTTGACGATGCCGCAGAGGATCCGGAGCCCCAGGTTGGACATGCCGATCTCATAGGTGTCGGGGAAGCAGAAGGCCACACGGGTATCCACCCGGCTGAGATCCTTCACGGTCTGGTTGTATTCGCCGCCCACGTAGCGGGCGGGCTTTTGGACCCGCGGCAGAATGCGGGCCAGGCTTTCATCGATATTCATAGCGTTTCAATCAATCGGAGGAGGAGGAAGAGGAGGAGGCGGAGGCGTTCTGACGATCCCGGATCATGTGCTGCAGGGTCACCAGGATGGCCGCCACAATGGCCTCGTACTCGGGCCGGTAGACGTCGATGCAGTATTTGTCGTGCAGGGAGATGAACTTCTGGCTGATCACGGCGATGATGCCCCCCTGGGCGTCGTAGAGCTCGAAGTTCAGGCCGAAGACGTTGCCCCGCAGCTGCCAGCCCAGGCCCTCCAGGTTCATCACGTCGTTGTAGATGTGCAGCAGCTCCCGGGAGAGTTCAAAGGCGGTGCCGTCGGCCATGGTGATGAAGTGGCGGGCGTGGAGGCTCAGCAGCTTCCGGGTGATATGCGCCACCTGCCGCCCCTGGGCGTCGGTGAGGTCCGTGGTGTCGTGGAGGGTGAGGATCTTGGTGTTGGCCTGGTAGACCAGCGCTCCGTCGGCGTCGGTGATGTCGATGTGGTGACGCAGGGTGAAGAGCTTGGTGCTGGTGAAAAGGGAGCGGCGCGGCGTGCCGAAGCGCTCCACGTTGTTGACGTTGGCCTCCTGCCCGGCCTCGCGGTAGCGAAGATGTTTGGAATATACACCCATGGGAATGACCTCCTTCCGGCCCCTGGGGGCCTTTCTGTTATCATAGCATATTCACGGGGAATTATCAATTCTGAAATTGCGAAAAGGAAGCCAGCGGCCCCCGCCGAGGCGGAAGCCGCTGAAACGCAATCGGGTCTGTAAGCCGGGTTCTGTCTTAGACAGCCATCTATCTTGTCGTACCGTTGCCGATACGCTCCATGCCACCTCCCCGGAGACGGCCGGGCCGGCCATGTGTCTCCTCCACGGTGTTGCTCCGGATAGAGTTTACAGCGCCGGACAGTCTCCAGCCGGCGAGTGAGCTCTTACCTCACTTTTCCACCCTTGCCGCGCCGGCGCGAAGTCCGGCGGGCGGTATCTCTCTGTTGCACTTTTCCTGAAGTCGCCTTCGGCGGGCGTTACCCGTTATCCTTGCCCTGTGGAGCCCGGACTTTCCTCACGGTGGGCCTTTCGGCCGTCCCGCGCGGCTGCCCGGCCCGGTTGCAGGGGTATTTTAGCGTGATTTTCCGGAAAAGTCAATCCTTTTTCCGCCGCTTTCTTTCCTTTCTCCATGAAAAAAACATTGAGTTTTCCGCCGTAAGGTGCTATACTATATTAGATTTCATATATACTCGGGAGCTCCCGTCATCAAATCACAGCAAAGGCAGGAAACAAACGTGAACAAATCGCAGCTGAGCATTATGGACCTGCTCCACACCCTGCTCTCCCACCTTCTGATCATTCTCCTTTCCGGAGCCATCGTGGGGGCCGCGGCCTGGGCTTACACCACCTATAAAATCCCAAAGATGTACCGCACCTCCGTCACCTTCTACGCCCTGAGCAACATCAATCAGGACGAGAGCGCCACCACCGACATCACCAAAAACCGCCAGCTGGCCAGCACCTACTCCTACGTCATGCGCAGCAACCTGGTGATGAAGGAGGCCGCCGCCCGGCTGGAGGAGATGGGCGTCACCACCCCCGGCGGCGGCAAATACGGCTACGCCGCCCTGAAGGGCATGACCATCGTCAGCAACACCAACACCGAGATCTTCACCGCCACCTTCGCCTCCTCGGACCGGGAGAATCTGCAGATCATCGCCAATACCATCGCCGAGGCCGGCGCCGCCAAGATCAAGGAGATCGTGGGAGGCGAGGCCAAGATCCTGGACGCCGCCGAGGCCCCCGGCGCCCCCTACTCCCCGGACGTGCGGGCCAACACCGTCACCGGCGTGCTGATCGGCCTGCTGGTGGCTTCCGCCATCGTCATCATCCGGGCCCTCACCGACACCACCATCTGGACCGAGGAGGACCTGGCCAAGCAATACAGCATCCCCATTCTGGGCTCCGTGCCCCAGCTGGCCGCCCTGGAAAAGCAGAATCTGACAAAGGAGTGACAACATGCTGTTTCGGAAAAAGCGACTGACCGCCCCCCAGACCCAGGCCGCCGCCAAGCAGCGGATGCTCTCTCCCTCCAGCCCCTTCGCCATCCGGGAGGCCTACAACTCCATCCGCGCCAAGCTGCTCTTCACGGGCCGGGGCGAGAAATGCCCCGTCTTCGCCGTCACCTCCGCCATGATGCACGACGGCAAGACCACCAACGCCGTGAACCTGGCCATCTCCATCGCCTCCACCACCAAGAAGGTTTTGCTCATCGACGGCGACATGCGCAAGCCCACCGTTCACCGCTACTTCGGTCTGGAGAACAAGAACGGTCTGTCGGAGATCCTGGCGGGTCTCACCAACGAGGTCAAGATCCGCAAGACCGACGTGGAAAACCTCCACGTCCTCACCTCCGGCCAGATCCCCCCCAACCCCGCGGAGCTCTTCGGCTCCAAGCAGATGGACAATCTGCTGGCCTACGTCAAGGACTTCTTCGATTACGTCATCATCGACACCCCGCCGGTGAACCTGGTCTCCGACGCCGCCATCCTGGCGGAGAAGATCACGGGCTACGTCTTCGTGGTGCAGAGCGGCAAGAACCACTACTATGAGCTCTCCTACGCCCTGGACACCATCCAGCAGATGAACGGCAACGTGGTGGGCATCGTCCTCAACGACGTCACCGGACGGGCCGGAAGCCACTACGGCGGCTACCGCTCCGTCTACTACTCCAAGGGCTACTACCGCCGCGGCTATGGGCGCGGCTATTACAGCAGCTACTACAGCGCGTACGAGACCAAGGCCGAGCCCCTGCCCAGGAAGGGCGGCGCCAAGCCCGAGCCTTCCAAGGGCAAAAACACAAATTCCGGATCCTCTGACGGAAAGCGGTGAGCTTCATGCTGGATTTTCACGCGCACATTCTCCCCGGAGCGGATCACGGCAGCGACGGACTGCAGTGCTCTCTGCGCCAGCTGACCCTGGCCGAGCAGGCGGGCATCGACGTCATCGTCGCCACGCCGCATTTTTACCCGCAGACCGACGATTATGAACACTTCCTCCGCAAGCGGGCCTCCGCCCGCCGGGAGCTGGAGGAGCATTACACGGGCTCCATCCGGATTCTGACGGGAGCCGAGGTTCACATGTGCGTGGGTCTGGACCACCTGGAGGGCCTGGAGGAGCTGTGCATCCCCGGCACCAGGGTGATGCTCTGCGAGCTGCCCTTCCGGGGGCTCAGCTTCGGGCTCACGGACACCTTTGAGCGGCTGATGGACGAACGGGGCATTCTTCCGGTGCTGGCCCACGTGGACCGCTACGATCCCACCCAGATTGAAAATCTCTTCGGTCTGGGTCTTCTGGGCCAGCTCAACGCCGAGCCCCTGAGCCGCCGCTTCCACCGCCGCCGCTATCTGCCCTGGATCGACCGGGGCCAGATCGTGGCCCTGGGCAGCGACATCCACGGCACCGCCCTGGGCTACAGCCAGTACATCAAGGCCGTGGACTTCCTGGGCGACCGGGCCGCCGCCATCGAATCCCGGGTCCGTCAGCTGCTGAAGGACGCCTTGTAAATCCGAAAATAAGCCAAGCGCCGACCCGCCGGTCCGCGCTTGGCTTTTTTGCGTCCCGTTCCGCCCCCCCAAAGGGTGCGATGAAGCCTCGCCGCGCCTCGCCCGTTCCGGGCGAATTGAAAATTGAGAATTGAGTAAACACGCCGTAGGGGTGGCTCATCCGCCTTGTGGCGGATATACCCATAAAGGGCACAGGCGAGCCGCCCCTACGAAACAGCGGCTGCGTAAATCAGATAACCGGAATCCCGATTTTGCGCGCCATCCCGTTACGCGGCCCGGTCTGTCTCCCTCACCGCCTCCAGCATGTGGCCGATGAGGATGCCGTAGCCCCGGGTGGGGTCCCGGACCAGGACGTGGGTGACGGCCCCCACCAGCTTGCCGTTCTGGAGGATGGGGGAGCCGCTCATGCCCCGGACGATCCCCCCGGTGCGCTCCAGCAGCCGGGGGTCCGTGACCCGGATCCGCAGATCCCGGCAGCGCTCCGGGTCCAGGCGGACCGCCTCGATCTCCACGGCGTAGCGCAGGGGCTCGCTGCCCTCCACGCAGCAGATGATCTCCGCCGGGCCGCCCCGGACCTCCTGCCCCTCCGCCAGAGGCAGGGCGGGCTCCTCCGAGGCCGGGCCCTCCGCGTAGCCGAATAGGCCCCGGTCCGTATTCAGGGCGATGCGGCCCAGGGGCGCGCCCCCGGAGCTGGGCCCCAGCAGGGAGCCGGGGCTGCCCTTCTCCCCCTTCCGCACCTCCGTCACCGCGGTTTCGGCGGCCTCCCCGCCCCGGATCAGCAGGGGGCTGTCCCCGTCCGCGCTGACGCCGTGGCCCAGGGCCCCGAAGAGCCCCGTGTCCGGGTCGTAGAAGGTTACAGTCCCCAGCCCCGAGATCCGGTCCCGGACCCGGAGCCCCAGGCGCAGCTGCCCGTCCCGGGCCGCGGGCCGCACCCTGCGGCGCAGGATCCTGCCGTCCCGCTCCAGCTCCAGCTCCACTGCCCCGCCGCCGGCGGCGGCCACCCGCTGCCGCAGCGCCTCGGCCCGGTCCAGAGGCTCCCCGTTCACCGCCAGGATCCGGTCTCCCACCAGCAGGCCCGCCGCCTCCGCCGGAGAGTCCCCTTCCTCATCAAAGGCCGCCACGTAGACGCCGTCGGTCTCCAGCTCCAGCCCCACCGTCCGGCCCACGGGGACCAGCTCCGTCGGCTCCGCCCCCAGAGCCGGGGTGGCCAGCAGCAGGCAGATCCAGAGGGCCGCCGCCCCGGCCCGGATGCTTCTTCCCATGCGAATCCCTCCCGTCGTTGTTTTTTTGACGCCCGCAATATAATATGAGCAAAAAAGCGGCAAAAAAACCTGTCGAAACGGGAATAAAACCGCGGCGCTTCGGGAAAGATAGATTCAAAAAAGAAGCCCACTTGACAGGCGTGGTATAGTAGAAGCAGAACAACACAGAAAGGAGGTGTCCGAATATGGCTGCTAAAATCAAGGAGGTCGTGGACGCTGCCCTGGAGAAGACTGAGCCCGTGGTCCGCAAGGCCCGCACCGTAGCCGAGGCCGCCGCCAGGAAGGCGGAGCCCGTGCTGGACGCCGCTGCCAGGAAGGCCGAGCCCGTCCTGGAGGCCGCCAAGAACGCCGGCAAGCAGGTGGCCGCCGTCTTTGTCCCGGAGGTCTACGTACAGTACGCCAACCGGCAGATCGACTGCGGCAGTCTGGTGGAACGCTGCAAAGACGATTTCAAGGCCAAGCACCCCTCCACCATGATCCGCTCCTGCCGCCTCTACGTTAAGCCCGAGGACAACATGGTCTACTACGTCATCAACGACATTGAAGACAAGCTGGGGCTGTAATACGGCGAAAAACGTTGAAACTTGTGGTGTTTTCAAATTGCGATTTGAATACGTCCAACGCAAAAGGAGGAAGCCATGCGGCTTCCTCCTTTTGCGTTGGGGTTATTTTTTTTCGCAGTTTCCGCAGGCCCCCGGCGGCGTCCCATTGCCTTCCCCTGGAGGGGAAGGTGGACTCCGGCGTCTCACGGAAGCCGGAGGACGGATGAGGTGGGGGATTGTCCTTTGCTGCATTGGAATGACAGTGCAGCTTGTCGGGACGCCACCTCATCCGCCCCCTGCGGGGGCACCTTCCCCTCAAGGGGAAGGCTTTGCGGGGGAGCTCAGTTGCCGTAGGCGGCGGCTGCGGCGTCTACGTAGTGGAGCAGGGCGTTGAAGAGGGCGAGCTCGGCTTCGCTGGCGTCCTCGTTCTGGCGGGCCCGCTTG
>JAFXYD010000045.1 GCA_017541995.1 Oscillospiraceae bacterium | reverse complement strand
GCGGGCGATTGTTTGCTCCGCAAACCGGGCGGCCGATGACCGCCCCTACGGACGGGTGGTTCACGGCAGGCCTCTGCCTCGGGCGGGCGGCCAATGACCGCCCCTACGCCCGGCTTGCTGAGTAAAACCGATAACCAGAATCGCAATTTGAACGATACCGAAATTCTCAATTCTCAATTCTCAATTTTCAATTTTACCAAACGCCCGCCGCAGGCCCTCGTAGGCCTGTGCGCTGTCGAATTGTTTCACAATGTCCCGGATTTTCCGGATAAACTCATCGGTGGTCCAGCCGGTGCAGCTCTCGTGGTACGGGCAGGCGGGGCAGAGTGCGGGCGTGCAGCGCACCAGGTATTTGGCAAAGGGATTCTCCCCTGCCGCCAGCACCGCGTCGGCCTCGGCGGCGTATTCCGCCCCGTAGAGCAGCGAGAGAGCGGAGCGGATCACAGCCCGGTCCGCGCCGGATTGCAGCTGCTCCCGGAAGGCCAGATAGCAGGACAGATAGCGGGCGTCCTCGGGCTCCGCCACTGGGAAGGCGGCCCGGATGAAGCCCAGGGCGGTTTCCCGGTCCCGCTCCCACTCCAGCCAGCCGTAGGCCATACGGCCCAGGAAGCGGCAGACGTTGCGGTTGCTCCGGTCCAGGTTGCGGCCGGAGAGGAAGAGGAAATCGAAGGCGTCGGGGCCGTAGTTGGCGGCCAGGTAGTCCAGCAGCATCCGATACTCAAAGCGCTCGTCCTCCGTCAGGGCCCGCAGGTCCAGGGGGGCCTTTTTGTAGCGCTCCAGCAGCCAGGCAATGGGGAAGCGGTCCAGCAGCTGGGTGGGCATGATCTCGCTGAACCCGGGGACCACCACCCGGATGGAGGGGAAGCCCAGATGGGAGATGTCCCGGAAGTAGACCGGGGCCCCCTGGGCGGCGAAATAGTCCAGATACTCCCGCAGCAGGGCCCGGTTGGAGCTGTCGGCCCGGTCCGGGAAGGGCTTGAAGGGATAGCTGGGCTCATCCGAAAAGAAGGACAGGGGGTAGCGGCCGCAGCCGGTGGTAAGGAACTTGATGAGCTCCGCGTTGGAGCGCTTTTTGCTGTCCCCGGCGGCCAGGGTGTTGGTGTTGGCCACGTCCCCGAGGGTGCGGCCCTGGAACATCTCGGTGAAGGCCCGCTCCAGGGCAATCTCAAAGGCCGGGAAGGCCCCCAGATGGACGTGGTAGGCGTGGTGGGGCCGGTCGATGACCACCGCCGCCACCAGGGGGAAGGGCTCTGCCAGGGAGCAGTCCTTCACCAGCACCTCCAGGCCCGTGGCCCGCAGATCCTCGATGATCTCCCAGACCCTGGGATATTGCCGCAGACAGTCCTCCGGCACCGTGGGCGGCACGAAATTGCCGAAAAACATCCGCACCAGGTTGTGCCGCTCGTAGATCTCGCTGAGACTCTGGACCGCGGCCTCCGTCAGATCGTTGCCCGCCGCCAGGCCGTTGGTGTTGTAGAGGAAGGCCATGGCCTTCTTGGGGAACCAGACCTGCCGGTCGTTTTGGGGGTCGTAGAAGGGCAGGGCGGCCACGGTTTCGGCCTCGCCGTCGGCCTCGAAGAGCTTGCGCAGGATCTGGCTCCGGGGGATCTCCCGGTCGAAGAGGGCGGAGAGGCTGCGCTGCATGGCGTCGATCCATTCCCCGCAGGAGGCGGTGCACGCCTCCCGGCTCAGCTGCCGCTCATCGGGAAAGTCCAGGCACTGATCCCGCCAGATCCGCCGGGTCAGATAGCCCCCCTGCAGCCGCTCCATAAACTCCGCGTAGCCGCTGGCCCTGGAATAGGCCTCGGTCATGCCCTTGCCGTTGGCGCCGAACTCCACGTCCTTTACCGACACCCGCATGGAGTGGCAGTGCTTGACGCCGCTGGCGACGCCGCTTTCCAGGGTCTCGATGCCGTGGGCTGCCAGAATGGATTGAATCTTGGCGACGGTCTGCTCGGGAAGGCGCTCCTTGAATTTCCGATCCACAAACATACTTCGCTGCTCCTTGCCGCTTTATTTCTTCTTCAGATCCAGAACGTCCCGGTTCTGGATGAAATACTCCACGCCGGAATAGAGGGTGGGCAGGACGATCACCAGGATGATGACCCAGTTGAGCCAGGCCCACTCATGGAAGACGATCCAGACGCAGAGGGCCACCATGGTGGAGAAGGTCTTCACCTTGCCGGACCAGCCGGCGGCGATGACCCGGCCCTTCTGCACGGCGATGAGCCGCAGGCCGGTGACGGCGAACTCCCGGGCCAGGACGATCATCAGAGCCCAGGCGGGCATCAGCCCCCACTGGCAGAAAATGCACATGGCGGAGATCACCAGCAGCTTGTCCGCCAGGGGATCCAGGAACTTGCCGAAGTCGGAGACCTGGTTGTACTTCCGGGCGATGTGGCCGTCCACGAAGTCCGTGAGGCTGGAGATGATGAACAGGGCCAGAGACAGCCATTTGAGCCAGGGCTGGCCCGGGCTCAGAAGAAAGGCCAGCATAAAGGCCGGGATCATCACCACCCGGATCATGGTAATTTTGCTTGCAGTCGTCATATCATTCTACCTCCCTGCCGATCAGGTCGCCGTCCTCGGCGCCCAGGATCAGAACTTGTACAAATTCGCCGGGCCCATGCTCCCGCTCAGACGTAAAGCGGACGACGCCGTCGATGCCCGGGGAGTCGGCGTAGCTTCTGCCGTAATAGCTTTCCCCGTCCCAGTCCTCCACCAGAACCTCCATGACGGTGTCAAAGCGGCTTTCGTTCCACTCGTCCAGCACCTCAGACTGGAGCTGGGCGATGTAGTCCGCCCGGCGTCGGGCCGTCTCCTCGTCGGGGTATTCCATCTTAGCCGCGGGGGTTCCCTCCTCCGGAGAGAAGGCGAAGGCCCCCACCCGCTCCAGCCGGCGGCGGCGGAGGAAGTCGCAGAGCTCCTCGAACTCCGCCTCCCCCTCCCCGGGAAGCCCGGCGATGAGGCTGGTGCGGATCACCAGGCCGGGGATGCGATCCCGGAGCTTGGTGAACAGCTCCTCCAGATAGGCCTTGTCCCCCCGGCGGTTCATCCTTTTCAGAATGCCGTCGTTGACGTGCTGGATGGGGATATCCAGGTATTTCACGATCTTGGGCTCCGAGGCCACGGTGTCGATGAGCTCGTCCGAGAGCTCGTCGGGGTAGGTGTAGTGGACCCGGATCCAGTGGAGGCCCTCGATGCGGCACAGGCGGCGCAGCAGCTCCGGCAGCTTCCGCGCCCCGTAGCGGTCGATGCCGTAGCGGGAGGTATCCTGGGCCACCACAATGAGCTCGCGGGTGCCGTTGGCCGCCAGGCCCTCCGCCTCCGCCACCACGTCCTCCATGGCCCGGCTGCGGAATTTGCCCCGGAGCTTGGGAATGACGCAGAAGGCGCAGCAGTTGTCGCAGCCCTCGGCGATCTTGATGAAGGAATAGTAGCGGGGGGTGGTGAGGATGCGGCCCGTCTCCTCCACCGGGGCGTGGATGGAGCCGAACTCCGACACGGCGCGGCCCGCCAGCAGCTGCTTCGCCGCGGAAACCACGTCCTGGTAATTGCCGGTGCCCAGCACGCCGTCCACCTCGGGCAGCTCCGTCAGAATCTCCTGCTGATAGCGCTGGGCCAGGCAGCCGGTGACCAGGATCTTGCCCACCCGGCCCTCGGCCTTCTTCTGGCCCACGGTCAGAATGTTTTCGATGGCCTCGCTCTTGGCGGCGTCGATGAAGCCGCAGGTGTTGATGACCACCAGCTCCACGTCCTCGGGCTCGGGACGGATTTCCCAGCCCGCCTCCGCCATGCGGTACATCATCTGCTCGCAGTCCACCTGGTTCTTGGCGCAGCCGAGAGATATGAACGATACGGTATGCTTCATAGTTGTGCTCCTACAGTTCGGAATTTCGCAGCCGCTCCAGGGCCTCCCGCACCTGGGACCAGGTGTAGCCCCGGCGGAGGGCGGCGGCGGAGGCGCTGCGGAGGGTTTTTTCGTCGGGCTCCTCCCCCAGACGCTTGCGGAGGAAGTCCGTCAGGGCCTCGGACATATCCGGCATGGCGGCCAGGGCCTCCTCCCAGTATTGCCGGGGGACCCGCTTTTCATAGAGCATCTGCTTGACCCGCTCCGCCCCGTAGCCCCGGGCGGCGCCCCGGGCCACGATCTGGCGGGCGGTCTCGGCGTCGTCCAGCAGCTTCAGCTCGGAGAGCCATTCCACTGCCTTTTTGGCATCCTCGGGGCTTTCCCCCTTCTGGGTCAGCCGCCGCTGCAGATCCCCCTTGGAGACCGCGGCGGCGGAGATGATCCGTACCGCCCGCTGCTTCGCGGAGGCGGCGGCGTTGGCCTTCTCCAGGGCCGCAAGCTCCGCCTCCGTCAGCTCCATGCCCGCGAAAAGTCCCTGCTCCGCCACCGTCTGAGGCAGGTATTTCTTCGTGCTGCCGTTCTCAAAGACAACGACAGCTCTCATCCCCTGCCGCTTGGGCGGGAGGATCGCTTTGATGATGTGATTCATAATGTTTCCTCGATGGGATATTCCTGCCCGGCCAGGACACGGTGGGCGGCCAATGGCCGCCCCTACGGCGGGTGCGAACGGGAGACGGCGGGCGGCCAATGACCGCCCCTACGGCGGGTGCGAACGGGAGGCGGCGGGCGGCCAATGACCGCCCCTACGGCGGGTGCGAATGGGAGGCGGCGGGCGGCCAATGACCGCCCCTACGGCGGGTGCGAACGGGAGATGGCGGGCGGCCAATGACCGCCCCTACGGCGGGTGCGAACGGGAGACGGCGGGCGGCCAATGGCCGCCCCTACGGCGGGAAGGTCCCCTATCTGTCATTGCGAGGGCCGGTACGGCCCGTGGCAATCCGTAACCCCCCGTCCCCTGATCCCTGATCCCTGATCCCTGAATTACAGCTCGTCGTCGAAGTCCTCGGCGCTGACGGCTACGGCCCGGTCGGCGGCCTCGGCGGGGGCGCTGTCGCTGCCGGGGCGGGCGGTGGCCTCCGCCAGCTTAGCCCGGACCCTGGCCTCCACGTCGTCTGCCACGGCGGGGTTCTCCATCAGATATTTCTTGACGCTGTCCTTGCCCTGGCCGATGCGCTCCCCGTTCATGGAGAACCAGGAGCCGGCCTTCTGGATAATGTCGAAGTCCACGGCCATATCCACCAGCTCGCCCCACTTGGAGATGCCCTCGCCGAACATGATGTCAAACTCGGCCTGGCGGAAGGGAGGCGCCACCTTGTTCTTCACCACCTTGACCCGGACGTGGTTGCCGATGACGTTTCCGCCCTCCTTGATGCCCTCCACACGGCGGACGTCCAGGCGGACGGAGGCGTAGAACTTCAGGGCGTTGCCGCCGGTGGTGGTCTCGGGGTTGCCGTACATGACGCCGATCTTCATACGCAGCTGGTTGATGAAGATCACCACGCAGTTGGTTTTGGAGATGGTGCCCGCCAGCTTCCGGAGGGCCTGGGACATGAGCCGGGCCTGGAGACCCACGAACTGGTCGCCCATCTCCCCCTCGATTTCCTGCCGGGGCACCAGGGCCGCCACGGAGTCCACCACCACGGCGTCCACGGCGCCGGAGCGCACCAGAGCGTCGGTGATCTCCAGGGCCTGGTCGCCGGTGTCGGGCTGGGAGACCAGCATGGAGTCGATGTCCACGCCGATGGCCTTGGCGTAGACGGGATCCAGGGCGTGCTCGGCGTCCACAAAGGCCACCTCGCCCCCCATCTTCTGGGCCTGGGCCAGGATGTGCAGGGCCAGGGTGGTCTTGCCGGAGGACTCGGGGCCGTAGATCTCGATGATGCGGCCCTTGGGCACGCCGCCCACGCCCAGGGCGGCGTCCAGCGCCAGAGAGCCCGTGGGGATGGCCTCGACGTTCATCTCCGGCCGCTCGCCCATGCGCATGACGGCGCCCTTGCCGAAGCTCTTCTCAATCTGCCGCAGCGCGGTCTCCAGGGCCTTCTTCTTGTCCGTCGCAGGGGTGGGCGCTTCGTAAGCGGGTTTCTTGCTTGCCATAGTATTTCTACCTCACTTGTTTTCAGGATAGCTGTACTGTATCATATTATATGTACCATAATGCGTACAATTTAGTCTTCTTTTTTCTCCTCGCCGTGCTGCGCCAGCACGGCCCGAAGGATGCCGGAGTTGTCCTCCCGCTGCTCCAGGATGCGAAAGTCCGCCGCCTCCAGAATGGCGCGCACCGCCGGGGCCTGGCCCCGGCCGAACTCGAAGGCCATGCAGCCGCCGGGCCGCAGGGCGGGGGTGAAGTTCCGCACGATGGCCCGGTAGAAGTCCAGGCCGTCGGCGCCCCCGTGGAGGGCCAGATGGGGCTCGAAGTCCTTCACGGAGCTGTCCAGGGCCTCCATCTCGGCGGTGGTGACGTAGGGAGGATTGGAGACGATGAGATCAAACTTGCCCAGAAAGGGCGCGGCGGGCTTCCGGGCGTCCGCCAGGACGCAGCTGACCCGGCCCCCCAGATGGAGATCCGCCACGTTTTTCTTTGCCACCCGCAGGGCCTCCGGGGAGATGTCCGCCAGGGTCAGCTTGGCGTCCTTCACCCGCCGGGCCAGGGCCAGGCCGATGCAGCCGGAGCCGGTGCAGAGATCCAGAATCCGGGGATTCTGGGGCAGGAAGAGGGCCTTCTTGATGGCCAGCTCCGTCACCGCCATGGAGTCGTCCCGGGGGATCAGCACGTCGGGGGTCACGGTGAGGGTCATATCGTAGAAATCCCACTGCCCCAGGATGTAGGCGGTGGGCTCCCCGGTTAGATGCCGCTGGACGAAATTCTCCACCCGCAGGCAGATCTCCTCCGAGGCGTAGAGGCCCCGATCCGCGATCAAGGCCTCCTGGGTTTTGCCGGAGGCCGCGCAGACCAGCTCCCGGGCGATGTTCCCCGCGTACATGCCCTCTGTGGGGAGCAGGGCCTTCCGGGCGTCCAGGTAGAGGTCAGCGTAGGTCTTTACCATTTGTCGGCTCCTTCTTGCTCCGGCAGCACCAGCTCCAGAGCCCGGATGGCCACCTCGATCATGGAGTCGTCGGGCTCGTTGGTGGTAAAATTCTGGAACCACATCCCCGGCGCCGTCAGAATGCGGGTGAAGCGGTTGTCGTGGCGGCCCACGAAGCGGTTGAGCTCATAGCTGACGGACACCACCAGGGGCAGCATCACCAGCAGCTTCAGGGCCATCATCAGCAGATTGTAGAGCACCCGGCTGTTCTGCTGGAGCACCAGCAGGCCGGGAATCAGCGCGTTCAGCACCGCCGTCAGCACCGTGAAGAGGAAGATGGACAGGGCCATCACCACAAAGAGGAAGCTGGTGCCGCAGCGGGGGTGCTTGCGGGTCATAGTGCGGACGTTTTCCACCGTGAGGGGCAGCCTCGCCTCGTAGCAGCGGATGGTCTTGTGCTCCGCCCCGTGGTAGGAGAAGACCCGCTTCATATCCTTCAGCCGGGAGACCAGGATCATATAGACCAGGAAGATCACGATGCGGAACAGGCCCTCAAAGAGGTGCTGCACCACCACGCCGCAGCCGGTGAGCCGCTGGATCCCGTTGCCCAGCAGCATGGGCAGCAGGAAGAACAGGGCCACGGAGAAGCCCATGCCCAGGATCACGGAAATTGTGATCAGCACGGACATGAATTTCTCGCTGCCCAGCTTCTTTTCCAGCCACTGATCCAGCTTGGAGGGCTCGGTGTTTTCCTCCGTGTCCTCCTCCATGCCGGAGTTTTCGGCGGACCACATCAAGGATTTCACCCCGGAGACCATGGAGCCGCCGAAGTTGACGATGCCCCGGATCAGGGGCCAGGTGAGGACGCCTGTTTTCTTCCGCAGGGGCTCCACCTTTTCCCTGATCCCCTCGGTGGCATGGCGGACCACGATGGCCTGCTTCTCCGGCCCTCGCATCATAATCCCCTCGATCAGCGCCTGTCCGCCGATCATGGTCTTGAATTTTTCCTGAACGGGACAGCTTTCCTTCGGCATAGTCTGTCCCTCCTTTCTGTTCTTTGACGATGATTACTGGGAAAGCGGCAGGGATACCGTGACCAGCGTTCCGCCGCCGGGGGCATTTTCCAGGGTCAGTCTGCCGCCGTGGAGCTCCACGATCTGGTCGCAGACCGCCAGGCCGATGCCGGAGCCCCGGGCCTTGGAGCTGCCCTTGTAGAACTTCATCTTGACGTGGGGCAGCTCCTCCTCGGGGATGCCGGGGCCGTAGTCCCGGATCCGGGTGACCACGTTCTGCCCCTCCAGCCGCATGGAGGCGGTGATGCGCTTGCCCTCGCCGCCGTGCTTGGCGGCGTTGTCCAGAATGTTCAGAAAGACCTGCCGCATCCGCTCCGGGTCGCAGGAGATCTCGGGAATGTCGTCGTCGTTTTCCTGGTATTCCATGGAAATGCCCTCCTGCTTCAGGCGGCTGCCGTACATGAAGATCATATCCTCAAAGTCGGAGCGCAGGTCGCAGGGGCGGATATTCAGGGTAAAGCGCCCGTCCTGGATCCGGGTGAACTCCAGCAGCTCCTCCACCATGGAGGTCAGACGCCTGGCCTCTCCCAGGATGATGGAAATGCCCCGGCGGGTCTCCTCCGGGTCCGGCTCCCCCTCCAGCAGGGTCTCGCCCCAGCCGGTGATGGCCGTCAGAGGGGTGCGCAGCTCGTGGGAGACGGAGGAGACGAACTCGGACTGCATCCGCTCCGCCTGGCCGATCTTGGCGGACATATCGTTGATGGTGTCCGCCAGGACGCCGATCTCGTCGTCATACTTCTTCTGGATGCGGATGCCGTAGCTGCCGGCGGAGATGCGCTTGGCGGTCTCGGTGATCTCGGCCACGGGCTCCAGGATGGAGCGGAAATAGAGCCGGTTGCTGACGTAGACGATGGCCAGGGCCGCCAGGGCAAAGCCCGTCGCCAGCACCATGCCCAGGATGATATAGCGGTCGGCGTTCCGGGTGGAGCTGACAAAGCGCAGCACCCCCACCACCTGGCCGTCGGAGTAAATCATGGGCGTGGCCACCGACATGATCCGCTCCCCGGTGTCGGGGTTCTCCCCCACGTAGTAGTACATGGAGCGGGACTCCAGCGCCTGGGCCACGTCGATGGTGCGGACGGTCTCCTCGGCAAAGAGGCCGTAGGAGGAGGCCAGCACCTCTCCCCGGCTGCCCACGAATTGCAGCTCCAGCCGATCCCGGCCGGCGTAGTTCTGCACCAGCAGCACGCAGGAGGCGTAGCACTCGTTGTAGTCCAGGTTCAGATAGTTCCGCAGAAAGGCCGTGGTGGTGTTGGCCTCCGCCTCCAGGCCGGAGCGCATGGCGGAATAGGTGTAGACGCCGTTGGCCACGGAGAAGGCCACTCCCACCAGAATGACGATGACCGCCACGATGCTGAGAATGTTCCGCAGCCAGCGCTGCTGCAGGCCGCCCGCCAGCTTCCGTTTTTTCCGGCGGGCCTCCCGCCGGGTCTGCTTCTTCTGTGGATCCCTCAAGCTCAGGCACCCCATTTATAGCCGAAGCCCCAGACCGTGGTGATGAAAGTGGGATTGGCGGTGTCGTTTTCGATCTTGATCCGCAGGCGGCGGATGTTCACGTCCACGATCTTCAGCTCGCCGTCGTAGTCCCGGCCCCAGACGGAGGTGAGAATGTCCTCCCGGGACAGGGCCCGGCCGGGGTTCTGCATGAAGAGCTTCATGATGGCGTACTCCACCTGGGTCAGCTTGATGCGCTGGCCGTTCTTCTCCAGGGTGCGGTTGCGGGTGTTCAGCACGAAGATGCCCTGGCTCAGCACCTCGGCGTCGGCGTTCACGTCGCCGCCGATGCGGCGGTAGAGGGCGTCGATCCGGGCGGTGAGCTCCGCCGGGGAGAAGGGCTTGGTGACGTAGTCGTCGGCCCCGGTCATGAGGCCCGTGACCTTGTCCATCTCCTGGGTGCGGGCGGTGAGCATGATGATGCCGATGGTCTTGTTGGTGGCCCGGATGTTCCGGCAGACCTCGAAGCCGTCCATATCCGGCAGCATGATATCCAGAATCGCCACGCCGATGTCCGGGTTCTCCCGGAGCTTCTCCAGGGCCTCGGCCCCGGTGCCGGCCTCGATGGCGTCATAGCCGGCCCGCCGCAGATTGATGACCACAAAGCTGCGAATGTTGATCTCGTCCTCTAAAATCAAAACCTTTTTCATTGTTCCATCCAACCTTTCCGGCAGAGGCCTCCCATCGGGGCCTCCGCGGGGTAAATTCCTGTTTTTGCTCCGATCTCAGCCCTCGCTGGGCAGCAGATCCACGGAGATGAAGTTGAAGCGGGCCTGGAGCTCCTCCCGGGTCAGGCCGCTTTGGGGGTCCAGCAGGGCCGAGTAGCACACGTCGCCCCGCTGGGTGATGAGGAAGCGGCCCTCCTCCCGGCTCTGGGCCTGGGCCTTTTCGCCGGTGAAGGCGTAGACCCGCAGAACCGGCTGCAGGCTGCCGTCCTCCCCCTGCACGGAGAACTCGGTGCCCGCCTGGCCCGTCTCCGTGTGGACGCGGCTGACCCGCAGGCTCGGGCACCAGGCCTCGGGCAGGAAGAGAAACCAGCCCTCGGCAAAATTGTGGTAGGTGGTCTTGTTGTCGCTGCGGCTGCCGTCGGCGCTGAGATTGTACCAGATGATGCGGTACTGGTTCTCGGAGCCGCTGTCCCCCTCGATGGGGGGCAGGGGCAGGGTGTTGGGCAGCTCGATGACGCCGTTGTTGTCGATGTCCGTGGAGTAGACGTAGTAGTTGCGGACGGTCTGGGAGCTCTGACCGCTCTCGGCGTTCTGGGTGATGTTCACAAAGACGTTCCGCTCCAGGGTGAACACGTCGGTGATCAGATTGCTCTCGTCATAGGCCGAGGCCACGAAGACCGCGGGCACCTCCGGGGCGATGTTGCCGGTGAGGATGCGCTTGACGGAGTCCGCCCCGGTGGAGAGGCTGGCCTCGGCGTCCTTCACCAGATCCCCCTGCTCGCTGCAGCGGTAGAGCTCGGCGTAGGCCCGGGGGCCCTCGGCGTTGGCCCGCAGCACGAAGATGTCCGAGCGGGCGTCGCCGTCCAGGTCCAGGACGGTGTAGGCGGCGTAGCCGGAGCTCATCAGCTCCCGGGGCCCCTCCTGGCCGATGGTATAGACGCTGAGAAACTGCTGCACCTGCTCGCCGATGCGGCGGGAGAGCAGGATCTCCATGCCGGGCTGTCCGTCCAGCTGGGCGTACTGCACGGAGTCGAAGGCGGTGCCGTCCCCCTCCAGGGTGGACAGATGGACGTAGCGCTCCTCCTCCCGCTTCAGGATCAGCACCTTCAGGGGGCGCTCCCCCTCCTGCTTGCAGAAGACCAGCACCTCCTCCAGGCCGTCGCCGTCCAGATCCACCTGCTGGATCACCTGGCGGTTGGCCCCGGAGACGGGAGCGCTGTAGCTGCCCCCGGCCAGGGCCGTCTCCACGGCGGTCTGGAGCTCCCGGTACTCCGGCGAGCGCTGGGGCAGGGCGTAGAAGGAGTCGCTGTCAAAGGAATAGCAGCCGCTCAGCAGCGAAAGCAGCAGCAGAACCGGCGCGATCAGCTTTAATTTATTCATTCGTTACTCGTTCTTTCAAAGCGTTCTTTGATGTTTTTCCGCAAGATATAGAGCAAAATAGCCCCATTACATCAAATTACAGTATATCACAAAACTACGGAAAAGGATAGCATTATTTTACCATTTTTGTAACTTTTTTCGGGCTCCGTTTCAACGGTTTACTTCTCCACCACGGCCTCCGAGCCCAGCAGGCTCTTCAGCTCCTCCACCATCACGGTCTCGGGACTGCACAGGGCCCCCCGGCGGACGCCGGTATCGGCAAAATAGAGCACCGCCTGGACAGAGCCGGGGAACATATTCAGAATCGCCCGGGTCTTCTGATACTCCAGGCTGTCCTCGGAGGGCAGCTTCAGATAGAGCCTGCCGCAGGGCCGGAGCTGATGCAGCTCCCGCCGGGGCGCGGCCCCCTGCCGGGCGAAGCGGTCCAGCTCCGTGACGCTGTTTACCATGAGCTGGGTGGGCTTCTCGTCCCGGAGGGATACCCGGGCCTCCACCGCCACGGCGGCGCCGGGCTGCAGCAGGGCCTCGCAGCGGGACAGGGTGGCGGAGAAGACCAGCATCTCCACCGAGGCGCTGTCGTCCTCCAGGGTCACGTAGGCCATGAGGCTGTTGTTTCGGGTGCTCTTGGTGGTGACGGACTGGATCACGCCGCAGACGGTGACCTGGTCCCCGTCCCGGAAGCCGGAGCCCTCCCCGATCACGGCCCGGATGGGCTTGGCGTCGGTGCGGGCCAGGGCCTCCCGGTACTTGTCCATGGGGTGGCCGGAGATGTACAGGCCCGTGGTCTGCTTCTCCCCCGCCAGCAGCTCGAAGAGATCCAGCTCCGGAATGTCCGGCACCTGGAGGCTGAGCTCGTTCTCCCGGTCCTCCAGGCTGTCGAAGAGCCCCAGCTGGCCCGCCAGGTTCCGGCGGCTCTCGCCGCTGACCCAGGTCATGACGGACTCGTACACCGCCAGCAGCTGGCTCCGGCGCAGGCCGAAGCAGTCCATGGCGCCGCAGCGGATGAGATTTTCCACGGCACGGCGGTTGAGCTCGGTGTCGTTCAGCCGCTTGCAGAAGGCGGCGATGCCGGTGAAGGGGCCGTTCTTCTCCCGCTCCGCGGTCATTTTCTGGATCAGCCCCCGGCCCACGTTCTTCACGGCCCCCAGGCCGAAGCGGATCTTGTCCCCCTCCACGGTGAAGACGTCCTCGGAGTGGTTCACGTCCGGGGGCAGGAGCTCGATGCCCATGTCCCTGCAGTCTGCGATATAGCCCGCCACCTTCTCGGTGTCGGAGAGCATGGAGGTCATCAGCGCCGCCATGTACTGCCGGGGATAGTGGCACTTGAGCCAGGCGGTGTCGTAGCTCACCTTGGCGTAGCAGACCGCGTGGGCCTTGTTGAAGGCGTAGTTGGCGAAGTCCAGGATCTCGTCGTAGATCTGCTGGGCCGCCTCCTCTTTGACCCCGTTGGCCACGGCCCCGGGGATGCCCCGGGCAGGGTCGCCGTAGACGAAGGCCTGCCGCTCCTGGACGATGACGTTCTGCTTCTTCTTGGAAATGGCCCGGCGCATATTGTCCGCCTGGCCCAGGGTATAGCCGCCCAGCTTGCGGAAGATCTCGATGACCTGCTCCTGATAGACGATGCAGCCGTAGGTGACGTTCAGAATGGGCTGAAGCTGGGGGGTGATGTAGGAGATGGTCTCCGGGTGGTGCTTGGACTGGATGAACCTGGGGATGGACTCCATGGGGCCCGGACGGTAGAGGGCCACGATGGCGGTCATATCCTCGATGGACTGGGGCTTCATCTGGACGCAGACCCCGGTGATGCCCGAGGATTCCAGCTGGAAGACGCCGGAGGTCTTGCCCTCCCCCAGCATGGCGAAGGTCTCCGGGTCGTCGTCCCGGACGGACTTCATGGAGAAGCCGGGGACGCTCCGGCGAATCTTCTTCTCCGCGTCGTCAATGACGGTGAGGTTCCGCAGGCCCAGGAAGTCCATCTTCAGCAGGCCCAGCTCCTCGATGGTGGTCATGGTGAACTGGGTCACCACGGTGTCCTCGTTCCGGGCCAGGGGCACGTAGTCGGAGACGGGCCGGGCCGTGATGACCACCCCCGCCGCGTGGGTGGAGGTGTTGCGGGGCATGCCCTCGATGTCCCGGGCGGTGTCGATGAGCTTCTTGACCTTGGGGTCCTGGTCGTACATCTGCTTGAGCCTGGGGTTCTTGGTGAGGGCCAGCTCCAGGGTCATGTGGAGCTCGTTGGGGATGGCCTTCGCCACCACGTCGGTCTCGGCGTAGCTCATATTCAGAGCCCGGCCCACGTCCCGGACGGCGCCCCGGGCGGCCATGGTGCCGAAGGTGACGATCTGGGCCACCCGGTCCTTGCCGTACTTCCGGGTCACGTAGTCGATGACCTCGCCCCGGCGCTCCTGGCAGAAATCCGTGTCGAAGTCGGGCATGGAGACCCGCTCCGGGTTGAGAAAGCGCTCGAAGATCAGGGCGTACTGCATGGGGTCGATCTCGGTGATGTGCATACAGTAGGCGGCGATGGAGCCCGCGCCGGAGCCTCTGCCGGGGCCCACGGGGATGCCCTGCTCCTTGGCCCAGCGGATGAAGTCCGCCACGATGAGGAAGTAGTCCACGTAGCCCATCTTCTCGATGACGCCCATCTCATAGTCCAGCCGCTTGCGATACTCCGCCACTGAAGAGGCGCTCATCGGGCTCCCGCCCGAGGCAGACAGGTCCCGTGGCGCACACTGTGCGCCGCTACCCGAGGTCGTGGAGGCGTTCAGATAACGCTCCGCGAAGCCCTCCTCGCAGAGCTTCCGGAAATACGTCAGCGAGTCGGAGCCGTCTGGGGCCTCGTAGGCGGGCAGATGGTAGTGGCCGAACTCAAATTCCACATTACAGCGCTCGGCGATGCGGGCGGTGTTCTCGAAGGCCTCCTCCAGCTGGGGGAAGAGCTGCCGCAGCTCCGCCTCGGACTTGACGTAGAACTCGTCGCTCTCGAAGCGCAGGCGGTTGGGATCGTCCACGGTCTTGCCCATCTGGATGCACATCAGCACGTCCTGGGTGGGGGCGTCCTCCCGGCGGAGGTAGTGGGCGTCGTTGGTGACCACCAGGGGCAGCTGCAGCTCCCGGGCCAGGCGCAGCAGCATGGGATTGATCCGGGCCTGCTCCGCGATGCCGTGATCCTGGAGCTCCAGATAGAAGTTGTCGGGGCCGAACATGCAGCTGTATTCCAGGGCCAGGGCCCTGGCGCCCTCGTAGTCGTCGGCCTTGAGCCTCCGGGGAATGGCCCCGGCCAGGCAGGCGGAGAGGGCAATCAGGCCCTCGCTGTGCTGCCGCAGCAGCTCCATGTCGATGCGGGGCCTGCCGTAAAAGCCCTCCAGAAAGCCCTTGGAGACCAGGTAGCTGAGATTCCGGTAGCCGGTCTCGTTTTTGCACAGCAGCACCAGATGGGCGTTTTCGTTGTCGATGCCGTGGACCTTGTCGAAGCGGGTCCGGGGGGCCACGTAGACCTCGCAGCCGATGATGGGCTTGATCCCCGCCGCCTTGGCGGCCTTGTAGAAGTCGATGACGCCGTACATGACCCCGTGGTCCGTGATGGCCACGGCGCTCTGCCCCAGCTCCTTCACCCGGTCCATCAGCTTCCCGATGCGGCAGGCCCCGTCCAGAAGGCTGTATTCTGTATGTAGATGGAGGTGTACGAATGACATGTCGTTTCTCCCTTCTGAAGTGAAAGAGTGAAAGAGTGAAAGAACGAAATATCACTTTTTCACTATTTCACTATTTCACTCTTCATTTGCAAGCTCCGTGAGCTTGCGCAGTCGGTGATTGAGCGCGGACTTGGTCAGGGGCGGATCAAACATCTCCGCGAGCTCGGTCAGGTTCGCCTCGGGGTTGGCCTCCCGGAGCTCAGCGGTCAGCCTCAGCTTCTCGGGCAGCTTCTCGAACAGCTCCTGCTCCCGGAGCCTGCGGATGGCGGCGATCTGGGTCTGGGCCGCCTCCACCACCTTGGAGGTATTGGCGTTGTCGCAGTTGACGATGCGGTTGATCTTGTTTTTCATTTCCTTCTCGATCTTGGCCTCCATCACCCCCATGGCCGCCACCGGGGCCCCCAGCCAGGCCAGCACGTCCTCGATGGCCTCGCTCTGCTTGAAGTAGAGGATGGAGCTGCCGTTGCGGAGGGTGGTCTTGGGGGCGAAGCCCTGCTCTGTCAGCAGACGCTCCGTCTCCCGGCTCACCTTGTGGTGGTTGGTGGTGAGCTCCAGATGGTAGCGCTTTTCCGGGTCCGTGACGGAGCCCCCGGAGAGGAAGGCCCCCCGCAGAAAGGCCAGGCGGCAGCAGTCCTTCTCCAGCAGGCCGTAGTTGACGTGGAGGGTGATGCTCTCGGCGGGACTGTAGCCGATGGCCTCAAAGATCCCCGCGATTTTTTCCGGGTCGTTGATCCAGAAGCTGAACTTGCCCCCCTCCTGGACCTCGTCGAAGTCCAGCCGGAAGGCCTTGTGAAAGAGCTGGGGCAGACGGGCGGCAAAGGCCTCGCTCTCCGTCACCAGCTTGATCTGCTCGCCGCTGATGCCGCTGCAGAACAGCAGCACCCCGCTGGCCTCCGCCAGGGCGCAGCATTTTTTGTTGATGAAATCCTTGCAAAGCTCTGCCTTTGCGTCGGATGAAAAGGACATCGCAGCCACCTCCGGAGGCGAAGAAATGAAAAATGAATACTGAATAATTGTGGCGGTCAATGACCGCCGCTGCGACGGGGAGCGGGCAGCCCGTCCAGGAAGGCCTTCGCCTCCCGGAGGACGCCCCGGGTGTTTTCAAAGGAAAGGGCGCTCAGAGCGGCCTCATAGGGCAGCAGCCTGGCCTCCGCGATCTCCCCCTCCCGGGGCCGCAGGGGCTGGTTTTCGTATTCTCCCAGGTAGTAGACCACCTGCTTCCAGGTTTTGGGCCTGTTCGGCAGGGGGAAGACGTTGACGGTCCGGAAGCCCGGCAGCAGACGGATCCGGAGGCCGATCTCCTCCTCCGCCTCCCGCAGCGCCGTGTCCCGGTCGTTCTCCCCGGCCTCGATGTGGCCCTTGGGGAAGCCCGGGTTTCCGAACACCGAGCGCAGGATCACAAAGCGGGGCTCCCCCGCCTGTCTGGTAAAGACCACGGCTCCGGCGCTGTGCTCCAGGACCTTGTCCAGGTCCCGGTGGAGCACCCGGACGGGGATCCCCTCCCCCGCCAGGGCCGCCGCCAGCCGCAGGGTCATGCTGACGGAGCGATGCTTGCCCCCGGTGCAGCCCACGGCAATCAGCAGAGGGGTCTTCAGCGGGCTGTCGTACCGTTCATAGAAGGCGATTCGCCGTCGCAGCATATCCAGGCAGCTTTCAAAATAGGCCTCGACCTCCGGCGTGGAGAACACATAGTCCCGAACCTCCTGATCCAGGCCGGTTTTGTGCTTCAGCTCCTCCGCCCAGTAGGGATTCGGAAGCCCCCGGGTGCCGATGACGGTGTCCGCCCCCTCCGGCGGTCCGAAGACGTAGCCGAAGGACATCAAGGTAATTTCACTCATGCTACCAGATCCTTACCTCCGGCTCCAGCTCGATGCCGGACTTGGCCTTGACGGTCTCCCGGACCCGGGCCATGAGGGTGAGGACCTCGGCGGCGGTGGCGGAGCCCAGGTTCACCACGAAGCCCGCGTGCTTCTCCGACACGGCGGCGTCCCCCACCCGGAAGCCCTTCAGCCCCGCCTCCTGGATCAGAGCGGCAGCGTAGCCCCCCACGGGGCGCTTGAAGGTGGAGCCTGCCGAGGGCAGCTCCAGGGGCTGGGAGGCCCTGCGGCGCTCCATCAGCTCCCGCATCCGGGCCTGGATGGCCTCCGGATCTCCGGCCTGAAGCCGGAAGCGGGCGGAGACGATGACTCCGGGCAGGCCCATGAAGGCGCTGCGTCGGTAGCCCAGACCCATTTCCTCCCCCACAAAGTCCTTGATTTCTCCCTCCGCTGTCAGAAAGCGGGCGGAGACAGCGACCTGGGCCAGCTCGCCGCCGTAGGCCCCGGCGTTCATATACATGCCGCCCCCCACGGTGCCGGGAATGCCGTGGGCGAATTCCAGGCCCGTGAGGCCCTGCTTCTGGGCGAAGACCGCCAGCCGGGCCAGGGGCACTCCGGCCCCGGCGCTGAGGCTGCCGTCCTCCAGCAGCTCCAGGCTGTCCAGGCCCCGGGTGGAGATCACCGGGCCGGGCACCCCCTCGTCCGGGGCCAGGACGTTGGTGCCGCCCCCCAGGATCCGGGGGCTGATCCCCAGCTCCCGGCAGGCCAGCCAGAGCTCCCGCAGCTCCGCTTCGTTCCGGGGACAGGCCAGCAGCTCCGCCGGGCCGCCGATGCGGAAGGAGCAGTGCTTCGCCAGGGGCTCCGCCGCCAGCAGGGGCAGCTCCGGAAGGGCATTATGTAAACTTTCAAAGAGGGATTCCGTCATAGATCAATCGCTCCGTTTCCCAAGCTCCGGGTCATACACGGCCCCGGGCGTTTATTTATATGATTATAGCATATACAGCTCCAATATGCAAAGGTTTTTCTTTGCCACGGAGGCACAATTGTGATATAATGGGAACAGCAAATCGGGATTGTAAGTCGGTAGTGCCGGCAATCTGCCGGCTCGATCCGCTTTGGCTTCGCGCTGCAGCCGGCAGATTGCCGGCACTACAATTTGAAAAACCCCAATTCACGGAGGACCGCCATGGAGGTTTATATGCTGAACAAGCCCGCCGGGTATCTGACGGCGGTGCGGGACCGGAGCCGGCCCACGGTTATGGAGCTGCTGCCCCCGGAGCTGAGGCGTCTGCACCCCATCGGGCGGCTGGATCTGGACACCGAGGGCCTGCTGCTGCTGACGGACGAGGGGCGGCTGGATCCCCTGCTGCTGCGGCCGGAGGCCCAGGTGGAGAAGCTCTATTTCTTCCGGGCCTTCGGGCGGCTGGAGCAGGAGGCTTTTGACCGCATGGCCGCCGGGGTGGAGCTGGAGGGCACGGGCGTCCGCAGCCTCCCCGCCCGGGCCTGGCCGGAGGGCTACAGCAGCATCGGGGCCTGCGAGGCCCTGCTGCCCCCGAAAAAGCACAACCATCTGATGAAAAACCCCGGGCGGCCCGTGACGGCGGGCTGGATCGCCCTGCGGGAGGGCCGGAAACACCAGGTCAAGCTGATGGTGAAGGCCGTGGGAGGCCACGTATTTACCCTGAAGCGCGTTTCCATCGGCCCTTTGGTCCTGGACCCGGAGCTTCCTCCCGGGGGCTTCCGCCCTCTGAATGCAGCCGAAATCGTCCTCCTGCCCCGGGTGGAATAGGCAAAGAAGCAGAAAAAAGAGGCCGCGGCCTCTTTTTTCTGCTTCTTTGCTTTCAAAGCTCAGTCTGTATAGACGTAGGAGAAGAAATCCGTATCCAGCACCTGATAGCTGTAGTTGATGCGGTTCTTGACGGTCTTGCGGATGCGGTCCAGGTATTCCTGGTCCACGGTGACGCCCTCGGCAGGGGTGAACTCGGTGCCGTCGGCCTTGGTGGAGTCCCACTCGCCCTTGTCGGTCTTCCAGCTGCGGTTGGGCCAGAAGACGATGGGCTCCTGGTCGGAGAACACGTCCCGGCCCACCACCAGGCGGGAGTCGTAGTCCACGCCGAAGAGGTTGCAGAGGGTGGGGCAGATGTCCAGGCTGAAGGTGGGCGTGTCGATGACGATGTTCTTGTCCTCCAGGCAGCCGCTCCACATGATGAGGCAGTTGTGATCCTGGCCGAAGCAGTCGTTCACCGTGAAGCCGAAGTATTCGGAGAGGTAATCCTTGTCCGTGTACCAGGCGTCGCTCTTGGTGAGGCAGTAGGGATAGTGGTCGGCGGTGAGCACCACCAGGGTATCGTCGGCAATCCCGGCCTCCTCCAGCTGCTTGAGCAGGGACTCCATAGCCAGCTCCACCTCTAAGTTGCAGGCGATGTAGGCCTTGACGGTGTCGGAGCAGGTCAGGGAGGCCACGTCCTCCTTGTGCCGGGCGGACTGGCGGTTGCCGGCCCAGGAGTAGGCGCCGTGGCCGGAGACGGTCATGTAGTAGACGCTGAAGGGCTGGTGGTCGATGTACTGGGGCACGGTGAAGTCGATCATCTCCAGGTCGCTCTCGGGCCAGGCCTTGGTGACCTCCATGCCGTTGCCCACGCCGATGTACTTCTCGTAGCCCAGGTTCTCATGGGTCTCGTTGCGGCGGTAGTAGTCGTAGGTGTGGTTGTGGTAGGCCCGGGTGAAGTAGCCCAGGTCCTTGAGGCGGTTGCCCACGGTGACGCCCATGTTCTTGCCGATGGTCTCCCGGATGGAGTTGACGCCCCGGGCGGGGTCGATGCCGGTCATGACGGAGAACTCGCCGGAGGAGGTGCTGCCGCCCCAGGCGGGCTGGTAGTAGTCCGTGAACTGGATGCCCTTGGTCATCATCCGATAGAGGGTGGGGGTCAGCTCCGGGGTAATGAATTCCTTGGAGAAGGCCTCGGCGGTGATGAGGATCAGATTCTTGCCCTTGAACATGCCGGTATAGGCGTTGGTCTTGCTGGGCACCACGGTGCTCAGATAGCGGGCCACGTCCTTGACGGTGTCGCTCTTGGCGTTGGCAATGATGGAGTCAAAGTCGATGTCCAGCATGTTGTAGGTCTTGGCGGGGGTGACGGGGGCCGGGGGCTCCGTGGTGCCGGTCTGGCTGCCGCTCTCCGGGGGGATGACCTCGCCGTTGGTATCGGTCTGGGGAGGCGCCTCCGTCTGGGCGGGCTGGCTGCCCTGGGTTTCGGGGGGCAGGGTGAAGACGGGATCGTCGATCTCCAGCCCCTCGCCGGATTTACCCCGGATGCTGTCCAGGGCCAGGCCCACGGGCAGGCCGAAGCTGTGGATGCCCTGGCTGAACTCCCAGGCGTCGGAGAGCTTGTTCTTGTCCGGGGAGAACACCGCGGCGAAGAAGATGCCCAGCAGCATCAGCGCCGCGCCTCCCGCCGCCAGATAGCGGCGCACCCCCCGGGTCAGGATCCGGGGCAGCCGCAGATAGCGGTTGGCCAAAAACCAGCCCACGATTGGCAGGGCGAAGAGGATGATCCGCCAGAAGTTGGACAGGATCAGATCCGTGGTCCGGGCGGCGAAGTCCTCCTGGCCCGCGTTTTCTCCGCCGGCCAGCATGGCGCTGATGGTGAAGAAGTTTTTGAAGGAGTCATAGAGGAAGTACTGGGCCAGGTACATGACGCCCCAGAAGATCACCGTCACCATGGCGCAGACGGTCATGAGCTTCCGCTTCTTGCCGATGGTGCCCACCAGGGCCGTCAGCAGGGCGAAGCCCACAGACAGGGTCAGGAGGGTCAGAAAGCGGCCTACGGAGAAGTGGTCCTCCGTCCAGACCTGGAAGCAGAAGGAATAAAACAGCATGCACACCAGCACCAGCACCCAGGGGGGCAGGGAGCCGATCCGGCGGCGCTTGCCGCCCTGCTGGGCTCTGCCGGGGCCGCGGCTGTCCCGCTGCCGGGGGGCCGCGGTCTGCCGGGGGGCGGACTGGCGCGCCGGCCGGGGCGTCGCGGTCTTGGCCGGCTCGTCCAAGTACTTATCCAAATCCCAATCCATTGATCTTTGATCCTCCTGTCGTTTTTTGTTGTATGGGAAAGCCGCCCCACGGTCTGCGGGGCGGCTTTCCAGTCAGCCCGCAGAGCGGGTTCGGGTTGGCTCCGGCGACTCGACCCGGGTGACGTCCGCGCCCAGGCCCCGCAGCTTTTCGATCATGCACTCGTAGCCGCGCTCGATGAAATGCGCGTCCTCCACGGTGGTGACGCCGTCGGCGGCCAGACCGGCGATGACCATGGCCGCGCCGGCCCGGAGATCGCAGGCCTTCACCACGGCCCCGTGGAGCTGCTCCACGCCGTCGATCACCGCCACCTTGGTATCCACCTGGATCTTCGCGCCCATGCGGTTGAGCTCGGCGCAGTAGCGGAAGCGGGTGTCGTAGATGCCCTCGGTGATGATGCTGGTGCCCTTGGCCAGGGCCATGCACACCGCCACCTGGGACTGCATATCCGTGGGGAAGCCAGGATAGGGCAGGGTCTTCACGTTGGCCCGGCGGAGCTTGCCCGTGCGGACCACGGCGATGGCGTCCTCATACTCGGTGATCCGGGCTCCCATCTCCCGCAGCTTGGCGGTGATGGACTCCATGTGCTTGGGGATCACGTTCTGCACCAGCACGCTGCCCCCCACCGCCGCGGCGGCGGCCATATAGGTGCCGGCCTCGATCTGGTCGGGGATGATGGAATAGGACCCGCCGTGGAGGCTCTTGACGCCCCGGACGCGGATCACGTCGGTGCCCGCGCCGGAGACCTTGGCTCCCATGGCGTTGAGGAAGTTCGCCAGGTCCACGATATGGGGCTCCTTGGCGGCGTTCTCGATCCAGGTGGTGCCGTTGGCCAGCACGGCTCCCAGCATGATGTTCATGGTGGCGCCTACGCTGACCACGTCCAGGTTCACCCGGGCGCCCTGGAGGCCGGCCTCGGGGGCCTTCGCCACCACGCTGCCGCCCACCAGCTCCACCTCCGCGCCCATGGCCTCAAAGCCCTTGATGTGCTGGTCGATGGGCCGGGGGCCGAAGTTGCAGCCGCCGGGCAGGGCTACGGTGGCGTGGCCGAAGCGGCCCAGCTGGGCGCCGATGAGATAATAGGAGGCCCGGATGCGCCGCACCAGCTCCGCGGGCGCCACGGCGTCGCGGATTCTGGAGCAGTCGATCTCCAGGGTGCCGGGGCTCAGACGGTGGATGGAGGCCCCCATCTCGTCCAGGATCTGGAGAATCAGACGGATGTCGGAAATATCAGGAACGTTCTCAATGCGGCACACGCCCTTTACCAGCAGTGTGGCGGGCAGGATTCCCACCGCGGCGTTTTTCGCCCCGGAGATCACGACCCTGCCGCTCAGCGGCTTGCCGCCGTGGATCACGTATTTGAGCATGGATGCTTACCCCTTTTGGTAATAATCATTGTGCAGATGAATATTAAAACTTTAACTTTTATATTATAGCACAACATTTACCCGTTGTAAAGCATAAATTCTCAAGACCTTGGGGTAATTCGCAGACCCTTGGGGTAATGGTTTTTCAAAATCCCCTTGCTGCCCTTGCCCCAGCCCAGGCCCAGGCCGTCCACCCGCACCAGGGTCCAGCCGGAGCAGGGGCTGGGGATCGTCTCGCCCCGGAGATAGGCCCCGCAGGCGGGGTCGTCGGCGCTGAGCTCGTGACAGGAGGCGGCCTGCCCCGTCCAGAGAGCCAGGGCGTGGGCCGGGGCCGCCAGCTCCCGCCGCAGCTCCGCCAGCTCCAGGCCGGGCCGCAGGACCCGCAGGCCCTCCAGCTCCGGGGTCTCGGGCGGGGCCCAGAAGACCCGCTCGCCAAACAGCACAGGCTTGCCCTCCGGGAGCGTGACGCCCAGCTCCTTCAACAGCGTCTCCACCGGCCTGGGGAGAACGGATTCCTCGCTGCGCTCGGAATGACGGAAACGGGAGCCTCGTTCCTTTCTGCTGTTCCGATCCGCTCCCCTTTCCCTGATCCCTGATCCCTCGTCCGGGCGGAGCTGCAATGGCGAGCAATGCTCGCCGCTACAGGCGGGCGAGCCTGATTCCTGATCTCTGATCCCTGATCTCTGATCCCTGATCCCTTTCTGAAGCACCGCCGCGAAATGCCCCTCCCCCGGCAGCCTGTGGGGCCAGAGCCGGAAGCAGCGGGCCAAGGCGGGGTCTCCCCCCGCCCACTCCGGGCGGCCCGGCGCGAACCAGGGGGCGCTCAGCTCTTCGACGACGAATTCCGGGTTTCGTTCCAGCATTTTTGCCACGCTGCCCTCATTTTCCTCCGGGGAGAAGGTGCAGGTGGAGTAGACCAGCCGCCCGCCGGGCTTCAGCATGGCGGCGGCGCAGTCGAGAATCTCCGCCTGCCGCCGGGCGCACATGGCCACGGTCTCCGGGCTCCAGTCGGCGGAGGCGGCGTCGTGCTTGCGGAACATCCCCTCCCCGGAGCAGGGGGCGTCCACCAGGACGCGGTCGAAGTACCCCGAAAAGCGCTCCGCCAGCCGGGCGGGGTGCTCGTTCAGCACCAGGGCGTTGGCGATGCCCAGACGCTCGACGTTGGAGGCCAGGACCGCGGCCCGCTTGGGATGGATCTCATTGCAGACCAGCAGGCCCCGCCCCAGCATCTGGGCCGCCAGCTGGGTGGTTTTGCCCCCGGGGGCGGCGCAGAGATCCAGCACTCGCTCCCCGGGCCGGGGGTCCAGCAGGACCGCCGGGGCCATGGCGCTGGGCTCCTGGAGGTAGTAGGCCCCCGCCGCGTGCCAGGGATGCAGGCCGGGCCGGGTCTCCGGGTCGTAATAGAAGCCGGTGGGGCACCAGGGAACGGGGGTTAAATTGAAAATTGAGAGTTGAGAATTGAGAATTGAGAATTCCTCGCTTTGCTGGGAATGACGGAGCTTGAGGGGGTTCAGCCGCAGGCCCACGGCCCGGGGCCGGTCCAGGGCGGCCAGGAAGGCCTCGTATTCCTCCCCCAGCAGGGATTTCATTTTTTCGCAGAACAGCTCCGGCAGCATGGCCCTCTCCCCTTTCGTTTTTATTATTGTACCGCAAAGGGCGAAAAAAAGCAAGCACAAGCCTTGGCTTGTGCTTGCAGATCGGGATTTGTCGGGGTCATTCGTAGGGGCCGATGCCCACATCGGCCCTCCCGATTGACCGGGGCAAGGGCCGATGTGGGCATCGGCCCCTACGGGTTGGAGCGCCCTGCAAATCCAAATTTAACGCTGGGTCAGCCGCCGAAGCCGAAGCCCCAGGGGAAGCTGCCGAAGCCCCAGCCGAAGGGGTCGCTGCCGCCATAGCCCTGGCCTCCCTGGCCCTGCTGGCCGTTCTGCCCCTGCTGCTCCTGCTGACCGTTCTGTCCCTGCTGGCTCTGGCTGTCCTGCTGGGCGGTGGCGTCCTGCTTGGTCTCGCCCACGGTGATCTTGACGGTCAGGGTCTCGCCCTTGCGGTAGACGCTGCACTCCAGCACGTCCCCGGGCTGGGAAGCGGCCACCTTCTTGGCCAGGCCCTCGTAGTTCTCCACGGTCTCGCCGTTGATGGCGGTGACGATGTCGTTGGCCTGCAGGCCCGCCTGGGCGGCGGGGCTGCCCTCCTCCACCTTCCGGATGGCCGCGCCCTTGGGCATGCCGTAGCTCTGGCTCTCCTCGCTGACGTTGGCCACGCTGACGCCGATATAGGGCCGGACGATGTAGCCCTTCTCGATGATGGAGGTGACGATGTCCCGGACGGAGTTGATGGGGATGGCGAAGCCGATGTTGTCGATGCTGGCCTGGCCGGAGTAGCCGCTGGAGGAATACTTGGCGTTGGTGATGCCCACCACCTCGCCGTACATATTGAACAGGGCGCCGCCGGAGTTGCCGGAGTTGATGGCGGCGTCGGTCTGGATCAGATTCATGGTGACGCTGCTGGAGAGGGTCACGGCCCGGTTCAGGGCGCTGACGTTGCCCTTGGTCAGAGAGAAGGTCAGCTCGCCCAGGGGGTTGCCGATGGCGATGACCTCGTCGCCCACCGTCAGCTTGTCGGAGTCCCCCAGGGTCACGGGGGTCAGGCCCTTGGCGTCGATCTTCAAAACGGCGATGTCGTTGCTGGCGTCATAGCCCACCAGGGTGGCGGGGTACTTGGTGCCGTCGTACATGGCGACGGTGATGGTGTTGGCCTGGTCGATGACGTGCTGATTGGTGAGGATATAGCCGTCCTCCGTGAGGATGAAGCCGGAGCCCGCCGCCGCGGCGGTGGACTGATAGCCCCACCAGTTGGTGGTGGTGATCTCGGTGGTGATGCCCACGGTGGAGTTCACGTTCTGGGCGTAGACCTGGCTGGCGCTCATCAGCTTGCCGCTCTCCACGGGAACCACGCTGATCTCGGAGGTCTCCCGGGGCACGGCCACCTGGACGCTGGTGCTGTTCCTGGAGGCCTCGGTGCTGCCGCCGGTCTTGCCCGCCAGCAGCGCGCCGCCGAAGCCCGCCGCGCCGCCCAGCAGGGTGCAAACCAGGGCCAGGGCCACAGCCTTCTTCCAGAAGCCGCCCCGCTTCTCCTTTTTGGTGGGAGCCTGGACGGTCTGAGTCTGCCGGGTCTCGGTCTGAGCGCTCCAGCTCTGGGCGGGCCGGGCCGTGGCGCTGGGGCCGGAGGCGTAGTAGTAATCCTGGTAGGAGGGCTGCTCCTCCCGGGGGGACTGCTCGCTGCAGGCGGGCTCATTGCAGGCGGGCTCATTCTGACCGGCCGCGGGGCTCTCCCCGGCGTTCTGCTCCGGCTCCCCGGCAAGGGGCGTCTGCTCTTCAAAGGGGTTTTCCCTGTTCCAATCGTAATTGCTCATATCTCAGCACTCCTTTGCTGTTGTTTTCTGTTTACGCTGTCATTGTAGCGCCGAATTTTTAACATAGTTTGCGGAAAAACAAAAAAAATTATGAACAATTCCATTATTTTTCTCCCGGCACGGTTTTTTGTAATGTTTTTGTACAGGTTGTGTGTTACAATAGCCCCAGAAACAGCCGAACACCCTCGGCCACAGCCTGCACCTGAGAAAGGGAGGAATTGATTATGCCAAAGCCCGCAGCGGAAAACACCCTCGAGTCCCTGTATGAGTCTCTCAAGACCCAGATGAAGAACGCCGAGCATCCGGCGCTGCTGAACGCTCTGAATGAAATCAACCAGTACACCGCGAAGCTTCGGAAGCCCGACAAGTACAAGAGAATTCCCTACGTCACCCAGGCCGACAAGGAGAAGCTGATGGAGCTCCATGAGCGGGTGGCAGCGGAATCGGAGACGGTTCTGAAACAGAACAACAGCAAAGAAGTGAAGCAGCTCATGGAGAAGATCTTCGCCCTGTCCTCCAAGAGCTTCACCAACATTTCCGGCTACGATCCCAGCCTCAAGCCGAAGTCTGTGGACACCATCGACGAGGAGCTCCGGGCGCTGCATCTGGATATGGGCCGCTCCAAGACGAAAGCCGTGGGAAAGACCCTTTCCCAGCGCAAGATCATCTCCTTCCTGGATGAAAAGGGCCGCAGAGTCAACGGCGTCTTTACCCCCAAGCTGAAGGACGCGGTCTACGATACCATCAGCGACAAGCTGTACAATATCGCGCAGGAATCCAATTCTCTGATTCAAAAAGACATCATTATGAGCGTGCTGGGCAATCTGGCGGATCCGAAAAATCTGCCGGAAAACACCATCCTGAAAAGCGATAATTACGCCGCTCTGTATACGCTCATGTCCAGCGTCACCGATTACAACCCGGCCAATCACGGCTTTTCCGTCAACACCGAGAAGCTGAAGAGCTATCTGGCAAAGCTCAACAAAATGCGGCCCGGCGAGCTTGTCAACAAGCTGGGCGCGGACGTTTTGGAGCAGATTGAATCCCTGCTGGAGCCCTATGCCACCCAGGTCATGGCCAACATGGAGCAGGCCGGCATCTCCGACGATTCCCGGATCGACACCCGCAACGCCGCCATGAGCGCCGTGGCGGATCTGCTGGGCCAGCCGAATCTGCTGGCCAGATCCCGCCCCATGAAGCTCACGGTGCTGGACGAGAATGGCAAGCCTGTGGAATTGGATGGCACCTTCATGGTGGAGGCCAAGGGGATCGACCTCAACAACCGCTACACCAAAACGGAGCTGCTGAAGCAATCGGCCATTGAGGGCACCGACGGCAACGCCTTCCGGCAGCTGGCGGATCTGCAGGTGCTGGACTTCATCTGCGGCAACGTGGACCGGCACATGGGCAACATCTTCTATCAGATCGACGAAAAGACCGGCAAGCTCATCGGCATCCAGGGCATCGACAACGACTGCAGCTTCGGGGAGTTCGTGCCCAAGGGCGGCGAGTCCCGCAGACGGCTGGCGGGGCTGGACAATATGCGCTGCATGTCCGCATCCATGGCGAACCGGGTCCTGGCCCTGAAGGCCCCCACGCTGAAATACGCGCTGCGGGGCTACAGTCTCACCGAGAAGCAGCTGGACGCCGCCTGCGCCCGGCTCGAGCGGATGCAGGACGCCATTCAGAAGAGCATGGAGAATCCGGTGGTCGGAGAGACGAAGGACGGCAAGCCCCTCTTTGTGCAGGGACGCATCCGCATCCTGCCGGACGAGCAGTTCCGGAAGCTGGATCTCAAGGATCTGGTGGTGAAGACCGACGAGAAGGGCAAGGAGGTCCCCAAGGCCAAGGAGCACGGCAACATCTTCTCCTGCGCCTACACGGCCATCACCGACGCGAAGAACCGTCAGGTCACCAACGTCAGCTATCAGCTGCGGGGCGACGTGGTGCTCAACGCGGAGAACCGCTGCCGCGTCGACGGCTTGGAGACCGCCCAGAACGATGCCGGCAGAGTACAGCGGATGCTGGAGCGGAACACCAAGCTCTTCCACAGCTCCGGCAAGTACCGCGACATGGAGAGCGCCGCCAAGGATCTGTTCAACTATCAGAAGAAGATCCTGACCCGGGTGTCCGTGGCCAACAGCGCTGACGTCAAAGCGGAGCCGAACTATTCCCAGCAGCTCAACGCCATTGTCAAGCCCGAAGAAGTGGAGAAGATGGCGAAGCTGGCGGAGAAGCTGGAGAAGGCCGCCGAGCGCTATCTCAGCTACAAGGGCATCAGCACCGGGGCAAAGAAGCTCGGGGATTACTCCGGTTACACCCAGGGCCGCATCGAGGCCGCCCAGGATATTCTGAAGATCGCCAAGCTCTATAAGACCGTGAAGCCCGAGGAGGCGGACCTGGCCAAGGTCAGCCAGCGGCAAGCCATGGAGGAGATCGCCCGGAAAAAGGGCGACGCCAAGGACCCCGCCATGCGCAATCAAGCCCAGAAGGCAGGCGACGCCCCGGTGCTCGGCTGATCCGGATACCAGCCCGCTTCCTATGCCGGACGCAAAACAGCTCCCTCCGCCGGAGGGAGCTGTTTTTGATCTGGATTAAGGGCAGATCCCCCGGGCGGCAAAGGCCTCCAGAAGCCGCTCCATATCCGAGGGGCAGGACAGGGGCTCCCCCCGGGCGGCGATGGCGTTGGCCACGTCCTTGAGGCCGTTGCCCGTGACCACCGAGACCACCGTGGAATCGGCGGGCAGCCGCCCCTGCTCCCGGAGCTTTTTGATCCCGGCGGTGCCGGTGACCCCCGCGGGCTCTCCGAAGACGCCGCAGCTCTCCCCCAGGAGCTTCTGGGCGTCCATGATCTCGGCGTCCGTAAGCTCCACGGTGAGGCCGCCGGACTCCCGGATGGCGGCGATGGCCTTGTCCGCGTTCCGGGGCACCCCCACGGCGATGGAGTCCGCCAGGGTGTTCTCCTCCATGGGACGCCAGGGCTCCCCGGTCTCCACGGCCCGGTTGATAGGGCAGCAGCCCGCCGCCTGGGCGGAGATCAGCTTCGGCAGCCGATCGATAAAGCCGATGGCGTACAGGTCCTTGAGCCCCTTCCAGAGCCCCGCGATGGTGCAGCCGTCCCCCACGGAGATGGCGACGTAGTCCGGAACCTGCCAGTTCAGCTGCTCCAGGATCTCCAGACCCACGGTCTTCTTCCCCTCGGAGAGATAGGGGTTGATGGCGGCGTTGCGGTTGTACCAGCCCCAGCGCTCGATGGCGGCCTTGGACAGCTCGAAGGTGTCCTCATAGCTGCCCCGGACGGAGATCACCGTGGCCCCGAAGCTCATGAGCTGGGCCACCTTGCCCTTGGGGGCCCGGGCGGGGACGAAGATGTAGGTCTTGAGCCCCGCCGCCGCGGCGTTGCCCGCCAGGGAGGAGGCGGCGTTGCCGGTGGAGGAGCAGGCGATGACCTCCGCCCCGGCCTCCCGGGCCTTGACCACCACCATGGCGGAGGCCCGGTCCTTCAGGGAGGCGGTGGGGTTCAGCCCGTCGTCCTTGATCCAGAGCCTGTTCAGCCCCAGGCGCTCCGCCAGCCGGGGAGCCTCATAGAGGGGAGACCAGCCCACCCGCAGCTCCGGGTCCGGGCTCCTTTCCTCCACGGGCAGCAGCTCCCGGTAGCGCCACATGCTGAGCTTGCGCCGGGCCGCCAGCTTCTCCTTGCTGAGGACGGAGCGGATATAGTCGTAGTCGTAGACGATATCCAGGATGCCCCCGCAGGCGCAGTCGGTGAGATTCGGGACGGCCTCGTATTCCCGCCCGCACTTCACGCAGCGGGCGCAGATGACGTTTCGCATGGCGTTTTCTCCTCTTTGCAGTCTTTACAGGCGGGGACGAGCCGAGCTCGTCCCCGCGTTTGTTATTTCGTGCCTTGCTTTCCCCGCAGGCGACGCCGCAGGGCCAGCTTCTTCTCGTGGAACCAGCGGTCGATGGGGTAGGCGGCGTAGTAGAGCTCGTCCCCCATGAGTCCGTGCTCCTCCAGCTTCTCATGGCGGCGCAGGAGGAAATAGCCCACTCCCGCCAGGGTCGCCAGATACAGCACCACCGCCGGAATGAAGAAATAGCGCAGCTTCTCCGCGCTGAGGATGATCAGGGCGAAGAGGGCGATGGAGCCCACCAGAAGGGCCCAGAAGCCGAAGACCTGGACCAGGGGCTTGAGCTTATAAAGGCCCCAGCCGTCCCGGTTTTTCTTTTTCTGCTTCATGCGCGCCTCCTGTGGTTCTTGTTTCCAGGGGCAGCCGGGCTGCCCGCGCTTGCTCAGTAACGAATCTCGATGGTGGGGTGGCCCACCCGCCGGAGCAGGCGGTGCCAGGCCAGATGCCGATCCAGCAGCCAGGCGCTGACGGGATAGCGGGCGTAGTAGTCCTCGTCCCCCAGCAGCCCGTGCTCCAGCAGCCGCTGCTTGTGATCGTCAATGAGCCAGGCGGCGGAGGCCAGGACGGCCAGATAGAGAACCAACAGCAGCAGCGCGCCCCAACCCAGGACGGCGGCCCGGAGGAGAATCCAATACAGGGGGAAGAAGCAGAGCAGGATGAGGCCGAACATGGCCAGCACCTGGGGCAGGGGGGCCAGGCTGGAGGAGACCTGATAGGGCTGGAAGCGGGCAAACCTGCGGCGCTTGGGCTTGCTGGAGGCGACGGCCACGCAGAGGCTCAGAACCGTCCGCTGGAGCCGGGGCCGATTCTCCAGGGTCTTCATGGCCTTTTTCCATGCCAGCCGCCGCTCCAGGAGCCAGAGATCCAGGGGGTACTCCCGGTAGTAGAGCTCGTCTCCCAGGATCATGTGCTGCTCCCGCTTCACCTTGCGGAACTGGAGCCAGCCCGCCAGGAAGCCCAGGAAGAACATGTGCAGGAGAATCAGCGGGATGGTCCAGGCTCCCAGCTCAGTGCCCCGCAACATGATGAGGTAGAGCATACTGAAGGCGTAGAAGTTGAAGAGGATGATCGCCATGCACTGGCAGAACACCATCAGCTTCAAAAACCAGGGCTGCATGGATTTGTCCAGCTTGTACTCGTCCTTTTTCTTGTCACGTTTCCATCTGATGAATTTCATCTTCGTTTCCTCCTTTCTGGGTTTTCAAGGGCTTTGCGGCTTCCGTCAGCGGAGCCCGCATTGTGTCTTCGCAGCGGCCCCTATCCCTTAGGGCCGAAGACCTTGTACAGGAAGGTAATGATCTGGGCCCGGGTGCAGGTCTTGCCCACGCCGAATACCCCGCTGCCGGTGCCGCTGGTGACGCCGTTTTCCACGGCCCACAAAACGGCCTTATAATAGTATTTGCCGGCCTTCACGTCGCAGAAGGGGTTTTCGGTGGATTGCGGCTCCGGAGCGCCCGCGGCCTTCCACAGGAAGACCATGGCCTGCTCCCGGGTGCAGGTTTTGCCCACGCCGAATTTCCCGTCCCCGACGCCGCCGGTGACGCCCTTCTCATTGGCCCAGAGCACCGCCTTGTAGTAATACTTGCCGGGCTTCACGTCGCTGAAGGGGTTTTCGGCGGATTGCGGCTCCGGGGCGTTCACGGCCTTCCAGAGGAAGGTGACGATCTGCTCCCGGGTGCAGGGGTCCTTGGGGGCGAAGTGGGTATCGTCCTTGCCGCCGGTGATGACGGGGTCGTGGTGGATCGCCCACTGGACGGGCTCATAGAAATAGTCCCAGGCTCCCACGTCCTCAAAGGGCAGCCGCTCCACGAATTCGGCAAGGATATGCACGTCCCGGTCCAGCTGGAAGCTGTAGACGGCATCCTTGCTCAGGCGCTGGAAGGTTTTAGCGTCGTACCACATTTTGAACAGATGCTCAGGATCCGGCTTGGCCTCCAGGGTGATGGGGCCCTCCTCCACAGCGGCGAAATCCATAACGGTGACCCATTGCCCGGGATCCCGATCCGAGCGGAATCTGCCGCCGCCGTAGGGCGCGTCCACCACAAGCTCCCAGGTCCTCGGGATGGTCACGGCCACGATGGCCGCGGCGGAGTTTGGGGCGTCTGTGGCGGGGTTGTAGCTCAGCTTCACCAGCTTCGCGTTCTTGCCCTCGACGGTAAAGCGCAGGGTCTGGGGGTTGACGATATAATTGCCCGTGCCGTCGTAGACGCCTATTTTGGCATAGTAGGTCTTTCCGCCCTCCAGCGCGCCCTCATGGAGGGTACCGGCCTCGGGGTCGCTGTACCAGCCCTGTACCCCCATGGAGACCCCGGGGGTCAGATTGATGATCTGGGGGAAGTCGCTTGTCCCGGCCCGGGGGGTCTGGATAAAGGCGCGGGCCTCCTCCAGGCTCTCCCCTTCGGGGATCGTCACCCTGTAGAGCACCGCCAGGGCTGCCCAATTCATTCGTTCCACGGAGATCAGCTCCGCGCCGTGCAGAATGATCCGGGGAAGCGCTCCGCCCAGCCTCAGACCGATCCTGGCCCGGCTGTAGTAGCTCACGCCCTTTTGCAGGGGGCCGGTATAGACCAGATCGTCGTGCAGATGGCCGTCCACCAGACCCAGGTAGAATTGATCGGTGTAGGCCTCGTATTGGGCTCCCTCCGGCACGCTGATGCTGGGGCCGTACTGGTCCTCCGTCAGACAGGTCTCGGGCAGGCTGACGAAGAGCTCCACCGACTCGGTGCAGGGCTCCCACATGGCGTAGAGGGTCAGATCCGTCGTGACCGCCTCATCGAAGGGAAAATAGCCGCCGTCGGAGTCGCCGAAGGGGCTCAGACTCCAATCCCAGAATTGCTCGTAGGGCTGATCCGGCATCAGGACCCGGTCGAAATTCCGAATCGCGTCCCAGATCGTGCCCCCCATGGGGACCTTCAGGGGCGCGGGGGCCGGGTCCGGGCTGCCGTTGGCGTCGAAGCGCACCGTCACCGTTCCGGGGGCGCAGACAAAGTGACAGCTCAGCAGAGCGGTCGCGTCGCTCAGCCGCTGCGCCTCCACCTCGCGGCCGTTGATCACGCTGTAGCTGATGTACCCGGAAAACACGTATCCCGTTTTCACTCTGACCAGCACCTGGCAGGCGTAGCTCTGATTCGCGACAAAGCTGTAGCTTTCCGGCAGGAAGCTGCCCATGGGATTTCCTGCGGCGTCCAGCTCAAAGAAGTGGACCTCCTCCACCGTATAGGGATCGTCGTCATACTCGGGAAGTCCGGTGAGATTCGGATGTTCCCCGGCGATGGGAGCGCTTACGTAGACGCGGACGCTGCCCACTAGCTCCTCCGTCGGGTCTCCCCCGGCCAGGGCGGAGCCCGGCAGCAGACAGACGGTCAGAACAAGGGCAAGAAGCAGGGCCAGGCAGCGAAATAAGGGCTGTTTCATGGTGATACTCCTTTCTTTCTCAACTGTCAATGATCCATCGTTTGCGGATTGCCGCGGGCGGGGGAGAAGGAATATGTAACAAGGAATAAGGAATAAGTTTTTACGGCGGCTTATTCCAATTCCCTCATTCCTTTTTCATTTTTCCTTATTCCTTCGCCCCAGGGCGGGGTACGGCGGGCGGCCATTGACCGCCCCTACGGCGTGTACGGGCGGGATACGGCGGGCGGCCAATGGCCGCCCCTACGGCGTGTCCGGGCGGGGAACGCGGACGGCTGAGAGCCGTCCCTACAGGCGGGGTGTATGTGGCGGTCAATGACCGCCGCTACGGGCGGGTGCGGACGTGTCATTGCGAGCCAGTGCGCACACTGGCGTGGCAATCCGCATCCCCCGTCCCCTGTTGCCCGTTGCCTGTTGCCTATTGCATGATGCCTGGTGCCCGATGCCTTGTCCGGGCGGGGAACGCGGACGGCTGAGAGCCGTCCCTACAGGCGGGGTGTATGTGGCGGTCAATGACCGCCGCTACAGGCGGGTCTGATGCCTGATGCCTGATCCCTGATGCCTGATCCTACAGCTTCGCCAGCAGGCCGACCTCCTCGTTGAAGGCCTCGGTGAGCTTGTCCAGCTCGGCGGCCTGGGCGTGGACCTCGTCCCAGACCTGGGGCTTGTACCACTGGTCGTTGAGATCCTCCACCTTCATCTGCTGCTGCTCCACCCAGGTGTAGTACTTCAGATTGTGGACCCGCTTGCGCTCGGGGTAAGTCAGCTCCAGCATATTGTCGGTCTTCAGCCCCAGCATGTGCAGGGCGTGGTCCTTGGCGGCCTCGTGGAGCTCGTAGGGGCCGTACATCTCGTTGAGCTCCTCCACCCGGGACTTGTACATCACGGCGGAGTCGGTGAGCACCGTCACCAGCACGTCGTCCTCGGTGAGCTCGTACCACTTGGCCATTTTGATGCAGCACAGGACGTTGGCGATGCCGGAGATGCCCATCCAGGTGAGCTTTTCGATCTGCTCGTCAGAGAGCTTCAGTTCCTCCTTCAGGTACTTCTGGCCCGCGGGGGTGTTGAAGAGCCGCAGCAGGCGCTGGGAGTCCTCGTCGTCGATGGCAATGCCCATGTCGGTGTTGCGGACGTTGTGAACCCAGGGGATGTGCTTGTCCCCGATGCCCTCGATGCGGTGGCCGCCGAAGCCGTTGTTGACGATGGTGGGGCACTGCAGGGCCTCCCCCACCGCCAGCTTCATCCGGGGATAGCGCTCCTTCAGCAGGTCCCCGGCGGACATGGTGCCCGCGGAGCCGGAGGTGAAGGCCGCTCCCGCCAGGCGCTGGCCGGGCTTCCTGACCGCCTCAAAGAGCTCCGCCAGGGCGAAGCCCGTGACGTTGTAGTGCCACAGAGGGTTGCCCATCTCGGCAAACTGGTTGAAGATCATCATGGAGGGGTCCTGCTTGAGCTCCCAGGTCTTGTCGAAAATCTCCTTGACGTTGGACTCGCAGCCGGGGGTGGCGATGATCTGCCCCGCCATGGTCTTGAGCCAGTCGAAGCGCTCCTTGGACATGTCCTCGGGCAGAATCGCCACGGAGTCCACCGCCAGCAGCTTGGAGTTGAAGGCGCCGCCCCGGCAGTAGTTGCCGGTGGAGGGCCAGACGGCGTGGTGGTAGTCGGCGTCAAACTGGCCGGTCACCAGCCGGGGCACCAGGCAGCCGTAGGAGGCGCCCACCTTGTGGCAGCCCGTGGGGAACCACTTGCCCGCCATAGCCAGGATGCGGCAGGGCACGCCGGAGAGCTCGGAGGGGATTTCCACGTAGTTGGGGACCTTCTGGAACAGGCCGCCGGACTCCTTGGCCTCGTTGTGCCAGTTGATGCGGAAGAGGTTGACGGGATCCACGGCCCAGAGGTCGGTATGGGCCAGCTTTTCCTTGATCTTCTCCGGGATCAGCTCCGGGTTCTGCATCTGGGCGATGGTGGGGATGATGACGTTGTGCTCTCTGGCTCTTTTGACGTTGTGGGCCAGGCCCTCTTTGCAAACGGAAAGGTCGATCATCTTGTATTCCTCCTTCTGCGGCGTTTCGCGCTCCTTATAATAATACAATTATACTATACCACAGCTTTTCCAGAAATCAATAAAAATTTTTCTGTTTCCCTTGACTTCCTGTACACTTGTGCTAAAATATATGGGGTGAATGCCCTTTATTTTTGTCAATTTATTAAAAAACGGAGGTAACTATGGACTATCAGCAGATCCGGCAGGCCGCCGAAGCTTACCGCGCCGACATGACCCGCTTTCTGCGGGATATGATCGCCATTCCCTCCGAATCCTGTGAAGAAGAAGGCGTGGCAAAGCGCGTGGCCGAAGAGCTGACCCGGCTGGGCTACGACAAGGTGGAGTTCGACCGGCTGGGCAACGTCATCGGCTGGCTGGGCCGGGGCGAGAAGATCATCGCCATCGACTCCCACATCGACACCGTGGGCGTCGGCAACCGGGAAAACTGGGAGGCCGATCCCTACGAGGGCTACGAAACCGAGGAAATCATCTACGGGCGGGGCGGCTCCGACCAGGAGGGCGGCATGGCCGCCGCGGCCTACGGCGGCAAAATCATGAAGGACCTGGGGCTGATCCCCGAGGGCTACCGGATCATGGTGGTGGGCTCCGTCCAGGAGGAGGACTGCGACGGCATGTGCTGGCAGTCCATCGTCAACGAGTATTTCAACGGGCCTCAGGACGCCCGGGAGAAGATCGAGTTCGTCATCTCCACCGAGCCCACCGACGGCGGCATCTACCGGGGCCACCGGGGCCGCATGGAAATCCGGGTGGACGTCCACGGCGTCAGCTGCCACGGCTCCGCCCCGGAGCGGGGGGATAACGCCATCCACAAAATGGCGGAGATTCTGCTGAACGTCCGGGACCTCAACGAGAACGACGCCGGGGAGGACAAGCAGATCAAGGGCCTGGTGAAGATGCTGGACCCGAAGTACAACCCGGAGCATTGGCAGGACGCCCGCTTCCTGGGCCGGGGGACCTGCACCACCAGCCAGATCTTCTACAGCTCCCCCAGCCGCTGCGCCGTGGCGGACTCCTGCTCCATCTCCATCGACCGCCGCATGACCGCCGGGGAAACCTACCGGTCCTGCCTCCGGGAGATCGAAAATCTCCCCGCCGTGCGGAAATACGCCAAGGATGTGAAGGTCTCCATGTATATGTACGACCGGCCCTCCTGGACCGGCCACGTCTACGAGACCGAGGCCTTCTTCCCCACCTGGATCAACCGGGAGGACGCCCCCCACGTCCGGGCCCTGGCGGAGGCCCACCGGGCCCTCTGGGGCGACCGGCGTCTCTGGGCCGACGAGACCGCCCGGGCCAAGCGGGAGGGCCGCCCCCTGACGGACAAGTGGACCTTCTCCACCAACGGCGTCTCCATCCAGGGCCGCTACGGCATCCCCTGCGTGGGCTTCGGCCCCGGGGCCGAGAGCCAGGCCCACGCCCCCAACGAGATCACCTGGAAGCAGGATCTGGTGGTCTGCGCCGCCCTCTACGCCGCCGTGCCCATGCTCTACAGGCCCGGCGACAAGTCCGAGTCCGCCACCTCCTTCCGCCAGGAGCTGACGGGGAACGAGATCCGATAAGGGAGGAACAGCAATGAGCAAAGCCTTTGAACTGGCCCGGGAGCTGGAAAAGCTGCACATCAACAATATGTACAAGCAGGACTTCTACTGGACCTGGGACAAAACCGACGACGAGCTTGCCGCGGTCTTTGCCGTGGCCGACGCCCTGCGGGATCTGCGGGAGCACAACAAGTCCACCCGGGTCTTCAACTCCGGCCTGGGCATCTCCCTGTTCCGGGACAACTCCACCCGGACCCGCTTCTCCTTCGCCTCGGCCTGCAATCTGCTGGGCCTGGAGGAGCAGGTGCTGGACGAAAAGAAATCCCAGATCGCCCACGGCGAGACCGTCCGGGAGACCGCCAACATGGTCTCCTTCATGGCGGACGTCATCGGCATCCGGGACGATATGTACATCCGCCAGGGCCACGAATACATGAAGACCTTCATGGACGCCTTGGAGGACGGCTACCGCAGCGGCATTCTGGAGCAGCGGCCCACCCTGGTGAATCTCCAGTGCGACGTGGACCACCCCACCCAGTGTATGGCGGACCTGCTCCACGTGATCCACCACTTCGGGGGCGTGGAAAAGCTGAAGGGCAAGAAGGTGGCCATGACCTGGGCCTACTCCCCCTCCTACGGCAAGCCCCTCTCGGTGCCCCAGGGGGTCATCGGCCTCTTCACCCGCTTCGGCATGGACGTGACCCTGGCCCACCCCGAGGGCTACGAGATCTTCCCCGAGGTGGAGGCCATTGCCCGGCAGAACTGCGAGAAATACGGCTCCCGCTTCTCCAAGTCCTCCAGCATGGCCGAGGCCTTCCGGGACGCGGACATCGTCTACCCCAAGTCCTGGGCCCCCTTCGCCGCCATGGAGGAGCGCACCGCCCTCTATTCCAAGGGCGACCAGGCGGGCATCGACGCGCTGGAGCAGCGGCTGCTGGCCCAGAACGCGACCCACAAGGACTGGACCTGCTCCGAGGAGATGATGAAGCTCACCCGGGACGGCAAGGCCCTGTATCTCCACTGCCTGCCCGCGGACATCTCCGGCGTGAGCTGCCCCGAGGGAGAGGTGGACGCCACGGTCTTTGACCGCTATCTGGTGCCCCTCTACAAGCAGGCCTCCTACAAGCCCTACATCATCGCGGCCATGATCTTCCTGGCCCAGGTGAAGGATCCCGTCCGGGCCCTCATGACCCTGGACGCTTCCAACGATAAGCGCAAGATCTTCTGATCCGTAGGGGCCGATGCCCACATCGGCCCTATCCACCCATCGAAAAGAGGGCCGATGTGGGCATCGGCCCCTACGACGAAAGCAAAAGGAGACATCATTAACTATGGCAAAGCGCATCGTCATCGCCCTCGGCGGCAACGCCCTCGGCAAAACCCCCTATGAGCAGCTCAAGCTCGTCAAAGAGACCGCCAAGCCCATTGTAGATCTGATCGCCCAGGGCAACGAGGTCATCATCGCCCACGGCAACGGCCCCCAGGTGGGCATGATCAATCTGGGGCTCAGCACCGCCGCCGAGGCGGGGGCCATCAAGTCCGACATGCCCTTCCCCGAGTGCGGCGCCATGAGCCAGGGCTACATCGGCTACCATCTGCAAAACGCAATCGGCAACGAGCTGGCGGCCCGGGGGATCCAAAAGGACGTGGCCACCATCGTCACCCAGGTGCTGGTGGACGAGGCCGACCCCGCCTTCCAGCATCCCACCAAGCCCATCGGCGCCTTCTATGACAAGGAGACCGCCCAGCGCATCGCCGCGGAGAAGGGCTATACCATGGTGGAGGACGCGGGCCGGGGCTATCGGCAGGTGGTTCCCTCCCCCAAGCCGGTGGACGTCATCGAGAAGAACATGGTGAACGCCCTGGTGGATCAGGGCTTTGTGGTCATCACCGTAGGCGGCGGCGGCATCCCCGTGATCCGCAAGGAGGGCAAGCTCCTGGGCACCCCCGCCGTCATCGACAAGGACTTCGCCTCCGCCAAGCTGGCGGAGCTGGTCCACGCCGACGCCCTGGTGATCCTCACCGCGGTGGACCGGGTGGCCATCAACTGGGGCAAGCCCAACCAGACCGCCCTGGACAGCATGACCATTGACGAGGCCGAGCGCTACTGCGCCGAGGGCCACTTCGCCCCCGGCTCCATGCTCCCCAAGGTGAAGGCCGCCATCTCCTTCGCCCGCACCGGCGGCGAGGCCATCATCGCCTCCCTGGAGAACGCCGGCAAGGCCGTCCGGGGGGAGAGCGGCACCGTGGTAAGAAAGTAACAGGGAAAAAGGAACAAGTAAGAAGTAAGCGCCCGGATCCCTCCGGCGCTTGCTTCTTACCTGTTTTTTCCCGACTTTTGGGGACAATTTACCCCCATTGCAACCGTCAGTTGCGGGATTTCCAAGGGAAATTGGTGGTCTGCAACCGTGGAATCTGCTAAGATCGGACCATCAAATCGCGCCGGAGGTCCGGCGCCGAAAGGAGAACTGAACATGATATTCGCAGACAAACTGACCGAGCTGCGCAAGAAGAGCGGCTGGTCCCAGGAGGATCTGGCCGACCGGCTGGAGGTCAGCCGCCAGTCCGTCTCCAAATGGGAGAGCGCCCAGTCCGTCCCCGACATGGTCCGGATTCTGAAGCTCTCGGAGCTCTTCGGCGTTTCCACCGACTACTTGTTGAATGACGAGCTGGGGCCGGAGAGCCTGCGGGCGGAGTCCCATCCGGTCCCCGACACTGAGCCGCTCCTGCGGCAGGTCTCCATGGAGGAGGCAAGCGCCTTCCTGGACTACCGGGCGCTTGCCGCCCGGCGGATCTCCGTCGGCGTCATGCTGTGCATTCTGTCTCCGGTGCTTCTGATCCTGGTGTCCGGCCTCAGCGGAGAGCTGTTCCATCTCCACAGCTTCCCGCCGGAGGGCGCCGCCCTTGGTTATCTGCCGACGCTCCTGCTGCCGCTGCTGGGCTGCGGGCTGCTGTATCTTGCCTTTCCCCTTCGCCGGGGCCGCGCCTTTTCTCCCCTCTGCCTGGTGGGCGCCGTCCTTCTCTTCGCCCTGGAGGCCATTTTGTCCCCCTTCTACGGACTCCTGCAATGGACCTTCCATCTTACCGATGCCCAGGAGCTCGGCGTGGGTCTGACCGTGCTGATTCTGATGGTTGGCGGAGCCGTCGCCCTTTTCGTGATCACCGGCCTTCGGGGCAGCCGCTTTGAATACCTGGAAAAGGAAGCCTTTGAGACTTCCTACGGCGTGAGCGGCATGGTGAAGGACCGCCAGGAGAAATATCGGGCTGTTTTCAATCGGCACATGACCCTGGGCATTCTGCTCTGTGTGCTGTCGGTCCTGCCCATCTTCCTGGTGCTGCTGTTTTACGGAGAAGCGGACAGCCGCCTGGGGGCCATTCCCCAGATCTGCGCCGTGGCAATGCTGCTGGCCCTGGTGGCCGCGGGCGTGCTGCTGATCGTCCACGCCTCCATGATCTGGGGCAGTTACCAGATTCTCCTGGAGGAGGGGGAGTATCAGCGGGCAGCCAAGGAGGAAAAGCGGCGCAATCAGCTCCTGTCCACCGTCTACTGGGCCGCCGTCACCGCCGGGTATCTGAGCTGGAGCTTCCTCTCCAACGCCTGGGACAAGACCTGGATCGTCTGGCCCATCGCCGGCGTGTGCTTCGGCCTGGTGCTTGCCGTGGCCCGGGCCATTCGGAGCAGGAAATAAAGGCTTCCGGCTCCGGTCAGTTCTTTTTCCGGGCCATAGCCCCCGCCGGGCTGTTTTTCTGAAAAAAGGGCTTGACAAATGCCTCCTACAGTTGTAGTATAATTGTGTACTACAACTGTAGGAGGTTTTGTCTATGAAGCTGTCGGATCGGGAGTGGACCGTGCTGAACGCCCTGTGGGACAGCGGCGGGGCCGGGCTGGGAGAGCTGGTGAAGCGGCTGCGGCCGGAGACCGGCTGGAGCCGGAACACGGTGCTGACCTACCTCACCCGGATGGAGGCCAAGGGCCTGGTGCGCATCGACAGCCAGGCGGTCCCCCACCTGTACCGCGCCGCCCTGGACCGGGACGCCTGCCGGGCCCAGGAGGGCCGGAGCTTTCTCAACAGCGTTTACCGGGGCTCCGCCGGGGATCTCATCGCCGCCTTTCTGAAGCAGGAGCGCATTTCTCCCCAGGAGCTGGAGCGGCTGCGGAAGCTGCTGGACGAGATGGAGGTTTGACCATGTGCGATCTCTGGAGCTTTTTGCTGCAAAGCCTCACGGCCTCCGGGGCGGCGGCCCTGCTGCTTCTGATGAAGGCCCTGCTCCGGGACAAGCTGCCCCCCAGCTGGCAGTTCTCCGTCTGGGGGGTGCTGGGGCTGGTGCTGCTGCTGCCCGCGGGGCTGGGGGGCAGCTGCGTGTTCTACAACTGGCGCTATCTTCTGGAGCTTCTGAAGCTGGGTCTGGGGGACTACAGCCCCATCCGGGTGCGCTTTCCCTTCCCCTGGGTCACGGAGCTGCCCCGGACTCTGCCCCAATGGCTCTTCGCCCTCTACGCCGCGGGGGCGGCGGCCCATCTGCTCCGCTATCTGGCCGCCTGGCTCCGGCTGCGGCTGGCCCTGGCAAAGGGCCGCCCCGCCGACCCGGAGACCCTGGCCCGGGTGAAGGCTCTGGCCGGGGAGCTGGGGATCAAGCCCTGCCGGGTGGTCCGGGTGCCGGGGCTGCCCAGCGCCTTTGTCTGCGGGCTGCTGCGGCCCGTGCTGGCGGTCCCGGCGGGGCAGCGCCCGGATGAGAAGATCCTGCTCCACGAGCTGCTCCACCTTCGTTCCCGGGACACGCTCTGGACCCTGGTGATCTGCCTGCTGCGGAGTCTCCACTGGTGCAATCCCCTGTTGGTTTACTGTGCCCGGCAGGCCTGCGCCGATCTGGAGAGCCGCTGTGACCAGCGGGTGCTGGAGCGGCTGGCGGGAGAGGAGCGCCGGGACTATGGCCGGGTGCTGCTCACCGCGGCCAACGACCGCTTCGCCCGCTGCCCCGGTGCCAGCTGCTTCCACAACGGCGCGAAGCAGCTGCGGCCCCGGATCGAGGCCATAGCCCGCTTCCGGCGCTATCCCCGGGGCATGGGGCTGGCCGCCGCCTGCGTGCTGGTGCTGCTGACGGCCTATCTGACCCTGGGGGTCCGGGCGGAGGCCCTGCCCATGTCCGTCTCCGCCTCGCCCCGGGCCCGGTTGGCCCAGGCCAGGAGCATCCAATGCTCCACCCCGGACGGGGCGCTGGACGTATACGGCAAGGCCCTGCTGACCCAGGACGGCTATCTGCGGGCCCTCTGCGCCCCCCAGGCGGAGCAGGAGCAGCTGGGGGAATTTCTGCTGCGGGACGGGCCGCTTTGGACCGGCGGCCTGGGAGAGCTCCCCAACCAGGGCTTCGGCTACCGGGTCTGCGGCCTGCGGCAGGAGGCGGACGGCAGCCAAAGCGCCCTGCTGGCCCTGTGGATGGGCTCCCGGCGCCTGGAGCCGGAGGACCCGGAAACAGAAATCTCCACCCGGATCGCCTCCCAGCCGGTCCGGCTCTGGCGGGAGGCGGGCCGCTGGGTGGTCTCGCCCCTGGAGGATTTCACCCTCACCGAGCTGCCCGGCGAATATGGCCCGGTCCGCAATTACCAGCTGGGTCTGCTGCCGGGGCTGGAAGGGACGCGCTACACCGGAGCGGGGGGCGGCTTCCGGGTAGAGCTGCGGCAATGGACCGTCCTGGCCCTCATCAGCCACGGTCAGAGTAATACCGTTACCATACCGGGCTACGACTTCGATCTCACCCCCTATCCCCACGGGCACTTTGACTACGCGGTCCTGGGGCAGACCCTCAGCGTCCGCCGCCCGGGCGCGGAGCCGGGCCGGGAGATCACGGACTTCGGCTACAGCTATTGCCCCGGGGCTGAGACTCCCGCCTCCCCCGAGCCCAACAGCAGCTATAGCAGCTCGGAGCTGGCCGCGGGCTGCCGGGAAGCCCTGCCCGGCGGCTGGCAGGAGCCCTATCTCCGGGTGGAGACGCCCTGGTCCTACTATGGGGCCGACCTGGACCCGGAGCAGCTGCCCGCCGCCCCGGCGCAATACCGGATCGACCTGTATCAGAACGGGGCAAAGGCCGCGTCTCTGACGCTTTTGCCGGAAGGAGGCTGACCATGGGCGAACAGGACAAGCGCTGCCGGGGCATAGGCCGGGCTGCCTGGGGCTATTTCTTCGTGTTTTTCTCCCTCAAGCTGGGCAATCTGGAGCTGCTGCCGGATTTCGCGGGGCATCTGCTGTTTTTGGGCGCCATCGCCCTGCTGACAGAGGAGGAGCGGACCCTGGCCCTGCTGCGGCCCATCTCCATCCTCCTGGCGGCCCTCTCCGGCCTGGAATGGGCCGCGGCCCTGCTGGGGCAAGCTCCGGAGGGCCTGTGGCAGCTGCCGGAGATGGTGGGCAGCCTGCTGTTTCTCTACTTCAATTTCCAGTTTTTGACCGATCTGGCCAGGATCGCCGCCCGGCACCAGCCGCCGGAGACCGCCCTGGATCAGAGCCTGCTGCGCTGCCGGACCACTATGACCCTGATCCAGACGGCGCTGATCCTGGCCGGGCTCCTCTTTCGCCGGATCGACTTCGCCCGGTTCGAGCTCCTCCGCCTGGTCTGCCTCGTCCTGCTGGCCCTGACGGGGCTCTGCGTGGGCCTGTACATGATGGCAAAGCTCTTCCGCCTACGCCGCAGCCTCTGCGGATGACGGGGCGGTATAAATCGGGTAGGAGGTCACCCATTAGTTGAGTGACCGTCCTCCCACACCACCGTGCGTACGGATCCGTACACGGCGGTTCAATCGCATAAGTGCAGGGACTCGTACCTGTCGGATAAGCTAATGTATCCGGCTCGTGCGAG
>JAFXYD010000044.1 GCA_017541995.1 Oscillospiraceae bacterium | reverse complement strand
GATCGTCCAGGCCGGCAAGAAGATGGTCATCATCGCCGAGGACGTGGAGGGCGACGCCCTGGCCACCCTGCTGGTGAACCGTCTGCGCGGCACCTTCACCTGCCTGTGCGTCAAGGCCCCCGGCTTCGGCGACCGCCGCAAGGAAATGCTCCGGGACATCGCCATTCTCACCGGCGGCACCTATATCGCCTCCGATCTGAACATGGATCTGAAGGAGGTTGACGTGTCCGATCTGGGCCGCGCCCGTCAGATCAAGTCCACCAAGGACAACACCACCATCGTGGACGGCATGGGCGATCCCGCCAAGATCCAGTCCAGAGTCCATGAGATCAAGGCCGCCATTGAGATCACCACCTCCGATTACGACCGGGAGAAGCTGCAGGAGCGGCTGGCGAAGCTCTCCGGCGGCGTGGCCGTCATCCGTGTGGGCGCCCCTACCGAGGTGGAGATGAAGGAGCAGAAGCTCCGGGTTGAGGACGCGCTGAACGCCACCCGGGCCGCCGTGGAGGAAGGCATCGTGGCCGGCGGCGGCACCGCCTACGTCAACGCCATCCCCGCCGTGGAGCATCTGGTCGCCCGCCTCAGCGGCGACGAGAAGACCGGCGCCTCCATCATTGCCCGGGCGCTCCAGGCCCCCATCCGTCAGATCGCCGAGAACGCCGGTGTGGACGGCTCCGTGGTCTTTGAGAAGATCAAGAACAGCCGCAAGCAGGGCTACGGCTACGACGCCGCCAAGGATACCTTCGTGGACATGATCCCCGCCGGTATCGTGGATCCCACCAAGGTCACCCGCAGCGCCCTGGAGAACGCCGCTTCCATCGCGGCCTCCGTGCTGACCACCGAGTCTCTGGTGGTGGATAAGCCCGACCCCCAGGCTGACGCGGCTATGGCCGCGGCTGCTGCCGGCGCCGGCGGCGGCATGGGCGGCATGTATTGATTTCCAAAACCGATTTAAAAAAGGATCGCATCGCTTCCGCGATGCGGTCCTTTTTTATTCCAGCAGCTCAGCTCCCATGCGGGCGGCGAAGGCGGCGGCCTGCTCCCGAATCCCCGGCAGCAGCAGGGCCTGGCCGGGGTCGTTGGCGGTGGCCATGAGGCAGAAGCCCGGGGGCAGGAGAAAGCGCTTGTTCAGGCACAGGGCCCCCAGGGCCTGCTGGGCCACCAGGTCTCCCCCGCTGTAGCCCGAGACCACCAGGGCGTAGAGCCGCTGGCCTTGGATGGACTTGCTGACGTGGAGGCTGGTGAGCCGGTTGATGAATGCCATGACGTTGGCCCCCACAGAGTCGTTGTAGTTGGGCAGGAGCAGCAGCAGGGCCTCGCAGTCCTGGACCGCCGGGAGCACCTCCTGGGAAATGCTGCCCCCATAGAAGCAGGAGCCCTTGCTGGCAAAGTGGGAGCAGATCTGATAGCCGCAGCCCCGGCAGTCCTCGATGGTGCCGTTCCGTAGGGACAGGGTCCGGACCCGGAAGCGGGGGTCCAGGGCCGCCAGCACCAGATCCGCCAGGGCCAGGGTGTTGGAGGTGCTGCGCTCCGAGGCGTGGAGCACCAGCAGCCGGGGCTTCTCAAAGCGTGGGGCGGTGAAATCCGTCAGCCGCCGGACCAGGTCCCGGGCCGCGAAGACCCAGGCCTCCTCCAGGCTGGCAAGCCCATGGTTGCGCCGGGTAACGGCCAGATTCCGCATGGAGCCCGTGGCCTCCGCCAGGGGGCCCTCCGGGAAGCCGCAGCCCGCCAGATTCAGCGTGAAGATCAGACGGCGGCCCAGGTCCTTGGTATCCAGCTCCGTGCGGCCCAGCACCAGGACCCCCGCCAGACAGCCGGAAAGAGCCGTCTCCGGCAGAGCCCGCAGCCGCCGCAGCAGGCGGATGCAGTCCTCCCCGGGCCCCAGCTCATCCACCGTCAGCAGAAACAGCAGCCGCTCCGGGCTTGCGGGCGGGGTCCATTGCTCCGCAGCTTGAACCGTGCTGCCCGGAGGCAGGGAAAGCCGCTCCAGCAGCCAGTCCCCCCGGGGATCCGCCCCGCAGCGGATCAGCCTCAGACCAGACATTGGGGCTCCGCCTCCTTCAGGCGGCTCCAGGCGGCCTCGATCCGGGCCGCAAGCTCCGGGTGCAGGGGCTCGGCGACAAGCTCCTGGCCCCAGCCCGTGAGGCGTCCCCGGCAGCCGAAGTACACCCCGCCCATGGGAACGGCTCCCAGGAAGGGCTCCCCCCGCAGCAGGGCCAGGATGGACAGGGCCGCGGAGGAGATGGCGGGGGCGATATAGGGCTTGAAGCCCAGCTCCCGGACCTCCAGATTGGCGCCCACCGTCCGGCGGGTCAGCTCCTGGGAGAGGACCGGATCATAGCCCTCGGGGTCGTTGGCCACCACCAGGTCCGCCCCGTGGGGGCCGTAGACCCGCAGCCTCGGGCAGTCCGCCCCCAGGCGGCGGGCCATATGGGCCGCCCGGGCCATCATGACCCCCAGGCCGAAGCCCGCGATCTGCTCCGGCAGCAGGCCCCGGAAGTCGAAGCGGCCGTTTTCGTCCCGGTTGGACTGGAGGAAGACGCAGCGGGCCAGCTGATCCACCGGGTCGGAGATCTGGCAGAAGAGGCCGGAGAAGCCCGCCTCCCGGGCCTGGCGGGAATAGTGCTTCAGCATCTCCCGGTTTTGCTCCAGCTGCAGCATCCGCACGTCCCCCCGGCTGCCCAGGGGCGGCACGCCCCGGGAGGCGGTGAAGAGGAAGAGCTCGCAGTCGAAGAGCGCCTCCGCCGGGCGAATTACAATCCGGGGCAGGGGCCGGTCCAGGATCTGGTCCAGCTCCAGGGCGTAGCGGCGGCACAAGGCCTCGTTGGGATCGTAGACGCCGATCTCCTCCAGCTCCGTGCCCAGCAGCTTCAGGGCTGTGAGGAGCTGGCCCCCCACGTCCCCCAGACCCACCAGGGTCAGGCGCTTTTGGGGCCTGGCCAGGCACTGCTGAAAGCGCCGCTGCCGGGCCAGCACGTCGGGAAAGGCGGTGTTGACCGCAAAGCCCGCGGGCAGGGGCTCCGCCGGGTCCAGGCGATTGGCGTCCAGGCGGGTCCAATGCTCCGGTCCCGTCAGATCCCGGGCATCCCGCACCGGGAAGAAGCCGCGGCTGGTCATGGGGTCCCGCTCCACCAGCCAGCAGACCGGGCCCTCTCCCCTTTCGGCGGGACGGCTCCCCTGGGGGAGCCTGCCCCCGGCGGAGGCCAGAGTCAGACCCTCATATTCAAAATATTGCAGTTTCTTCATTCTCGCTGCCTCCTGAGTCGGTGGAAGGTCTCGATGTCGTCCGCCAGATAGGCAGAGGGCAGGGCGTTGGGCTCGTAGCGCAGGTTCTTGCCCCGGTAGGGTGCCCGCTGCTGGACGAAGGCCTCCGCCAGCCGGTGGATGGTGAGGGGGATGCCGTACTGCCGCTGGTGGCAGAGCTCCAGCTCCCGCAGGATCTGCCGGGCGTTCTCCAGAGCGCAGAGGGACAGCTCGTAGATGCGCTTTGTTTCCACCCCCACCAGGTAGTCCGGGAAGACGTAGGGCAAAATCAGATTGGCGGTGGGCAGCAGGCCGTCCTGGCCGGGGGGATCCCCGGAGCTGTCGCCGCCGATGAAGGGATAGAGCAGGCTCTCGTTGAACCAGTAGAGAAGGTTGGGAATATAGTAAGCCGCCCGGACCTCCCGGCCCGCCTGGGCCATCAGATCCCGGCCCCGGCCGGAGAGGATGCCCGTCATGACGGAGCGGATCTCCACCCCCTCCTCCCGGAAGAGCTTCTCCAGCTTTTCCAGCCGGAAGCCCTTGTGGAGCAGGTCGTCCGCCAGGATCACGGGCCGGTGGAAGGAGGCCAGGGTCCGCACCTGCACCGGCAGGTCGGAATAGCCGTTCATGGCCCGGATCTCAAAGTGATAGATGTCCTGCTGGAAGACCTTGTCGGCGTGGAGGTGCTTGGTGACGGTATTGGGCACCAGCTCCCCCGCCAGGATCCGGCCATAGGGCACGCACATGGCGGGGCCCAGGCTCCGATCCTCGGGGCCGCAGTCCGCCACGCCGTTGGCCCGGCGGACCATCTGGCTCAGGGCGATGTCCAGCAGCAGGGCGTCGAAGCTCAACAGCAGCTGCCCCGGCAGCAGGGCGGCCAGGGTCTGGCGCAGACGCCTGCGGGTTTGCTCCACCGCGGCCAGCACCGCGGGGTCGCTGCGGTGGGGCTCCTTCAGCCGCCGCAGCACGTCCAGAATCAGCACCATGGGGGTGCGCATATCCACGTAGTAATAGTCCGGGCGCTCCGGCAGGGGCAGAAAGCCCAGCTGGGGCAGCAGGGCCCCCAGCAGGGGGTGGAGCTCCGCCCGGCACAGGGCGTAGGTGTGCTGGCTGGAGAGGCTCCGGGCCAGCAGCTCATTCAGCGCCAGAAGCAGGCCCTGCTCCGAGCCCAGGCGGCTGTCCTCCACCGCCTCCACCAGCAGGATCCGGCCCGAGGTATGACGCCGCAGGTACTCCGCTGCGTCCAGGTCCCCCAGGATGCCGTAGAGCTCCGCCCCGGTGACGGTGCGGCCCCGGAGGCCCCAGAGCAGGGCCTCGTCCTGCCGCCGGGTCAGGCTGCTTTGCAGCAGCTTCTCCGCCTCGGAGTAGTCCAGCCGCAGGTCCTGGGGCCGCAGGGGCAGCTTGAACTGGGGGGCCCGCAGATAGAGATTGTGGTCGAAGATATAGCTCTGGACCATGGGCTCCACCAGCATGGAGATGTCCATGTTCTGGTCCACGTACTCCCGGATCCGGGTGGAGCTGACGGTCTCGTAGAACTCCGGCAGGGTGACAAGCAAAGTCTTGCCCCGGAGCTTTCCGGCCAGGCTCTCCCGGTCCTCCTCCTGCCGCAAAAATACAATGTGGTTGTAGTCCCCCGCGGAGCCGGGCTCGCTGCTGCGGTAGGCGGAGGCGTTGCGGATCACGTCGCTGCCCGTCACCAGGTAGAGCTCCCGCCCCGGGAAGAGCGCCCGCAGCCGGGCCAGATCCTGGGGGAAGGCGATATTCACGGGGATCTCGTCGGGGAAGAGGCTGACGTTCATCCGGTCCGCCACGCTCATGGAGGCAATCTGACGGCGGCGGAGCTTGGCGATGGGATGCTTGCTCCAGGAGAACTCGTCGATGGCCAGGTAGACCTCGAAGCCCCGATCCTCCAGCTCCCGGACGATGCGCTTGTGGCCGGTGGTGAAGGGATCGAAGGTCCCCGGGAAGAAGGCCAGGGGCCGGGGCTCGTCATAGCGGAAGGGCAGCTCCAGCACCCGGCATTCCACTAAGAAGCGATAGAGCTGATTCAGCACCGCCGCCCGGGTGAAGAAGGTGAAGCGGCCCTGCCGGGGCTCGGAGAGCAGACACAGCAGCTTCTTCGCCACGAAGACGCACCAGCTCTGGCGGCGGGGCATGGCAATGGCGTCGTTGGCCAGCACCTGCTCGCAGAGCACCGTGATGGCGGTCTCGTGGATGGTGTCGTTGTAGTGGGAGACCCCCGCCATGAGGATCCCCAGGATGTCCCGGGCCGCGTCCTCCTCCTGCTCCGGCAGGGCGGCCAGAATCTGGCCCAGGGTGTAGAGGCTGGCGGTGGCGGTGCGCTCGGTGGAGGAGCGGATCAGCCCCCGGAGATAGTCCAGGCACTCCTCCAGCTCCTTCCGGGGCAGACGGATCATCAGCTGGCCCAGATACCTGGGAATGTAGACGGAGATCTCGTCCTGGCCCGTTTCCAGCTCCCGGATCAGATCCACGATGATCTCGTTCTGCTGATCCAGGGGCAGGCGGTCGATGAGCTTCAGCATCCCGGCGCCCGCCCGCTCCCGCACGGGCAGATGCTCGCTGACGGAGAGGAGGTTGGACAGGTGCATGGTGGTGTGGAGGGTGTTTTCCGGGTGGAGCACCGCGTCGTCCACCAGGGCGTCCACCTGGGTGAGCTTCACGATCCAGGGCACGGCGGTTTTCAGATTGCTGAGATAGAGGCTGGCGACCCGGAGCCTGGGGGGCCTGGTGGGGAGAAAGCGGCTCTCGATCCGCCGCAGCAGGTATTGGACGGCGCTGCTCTCCCCCGCCGGGAGCTTTCTGAGCCAGCGGCGCAGGGCCTCCTGCCGCTTCTCCGACAGCCGGGGCTGCAGGGCCTCCAGCCGCCGCAGGATCAGCACCCGCAGAGCCTCGTCCCCGGCCTCATACCGGCTTTGCAGCAGGGCGGTCAGAGCCTCCAGCCGCTCCGGGGAAAGCAGCTCCAGGGGCAGGTAGAAGAGGCTGTCTGTGAGCACGAAGAAGGCCAGGCCCTCCTCCCGCTCCAGCCGGGCCAGCAGGGGCTCCAGATAGTGGAGCCGCCGCTCCGGCTGGCAGGCGGCGAAGAGGCTGCCCGCGATGATCTTCAAGGAGTTGGAGATCCGGGTGGTATGCTTCGCGGCGATTTTGTAGTCCGGGTGCAGGCACAGGTCCATATAGCGCTCCCACAGCTCCACGGACTCCGCCAGAAAAGCCATGGTCGTGGGGGCGGAGGCCGTCTGAGGGGCGGAGGCGGGGAGCTCCTTGCGATAGTTGGGCCCGCTGTTGGCCAGGATCTGGCCCATGATCCGGGCGGACTGGCGGCGCACGTCCCCCTGGTGGTGCATCAGAAGCTCATAGAGCAGGGCCAGGGTCCGGCGCTTGTTGGGGCCGGTCATATAGGTGCTGAACTCCTCGAAGATCCGCAGATAGGTGCGGATCCGGTGGAGGCTCTTTTCTCCCCGGGCCTGCTCCAGCAGCTGGGCGAAGCTCACGTCCCTGGCCAGGTTGTCCATGAGCCGGATGTTGTTCTCCAGGGTCTGGCCGCAGATGGAGATGAGACAGTCGCGCTGGGACAGCACCGTGGCGTCGGGGCGGTTCACCGGGCCCATCTCCGCCGCCAGGGGCTCCGGCCGGACGCCGTAGCTCATCAGCAGGGTCTCGAAATCCTTCAGCTTCAGATAGACCCGCTTGTAGCGCTGCTGCTTCTCCGGGGTCATGTTGTAGAGCTTGGAGAAGATCATATCATAGCTCTCCGCCAGGCTGTAGATCCGCACCACTTCCCTGCCCTTCTCCCGGGTCCCCCGGACCCGGAAATCCGCGTAGATCAGCAGCAGGGACTCCAGGGTCAGATTCTCAAACTCCAGATCCCAGGTGGAGTGGTTGGCGGAGATGTGGGCGATGCGGGGCAGGCCCTGGCGATTGAGCCAGTCGTAGGTATAGTAGTAGTGCAGATAGGGGATCCGGGCGGCGTCCTCCCCCCGGCAGCCGAACTTGCCGATGTCGTGGCAGAGGGAGGCGGCGCTGACCATGGGCAGATCCACCGGCAGCCCGGCCTTCCTGGCCTGGCGGCCCATGTGCAGAGCCATGTGGTGGACGCCCACGGTGTGGGAGGCGGGGTCAAAGGGCATGATCTCCCGGCCCAGGCGCATCAGCTCCTCGAAGCGGGCGGCGGCCACGGCCTGCTGCCAGCGGGGATACTCCTCCGGGATCAGACTGCCCTCCAGCTCCTCCGGCGTCAGTCTGGGAATGTCCGTCAGCGGGTCGTAGGGGCAGCGGCCGGGCTCCGTGTCCAGAAACCAGCGCAGCACCGTCAGATAGAACTCCATGGCCTGGGCAGCCTTGGCGGAGAGCTTGCCCCTGTCCGGGTCCGGGAAGAGCCGGTGGGCCAGCTCCAGATAGCATTCCTTCAGCCAGCCCTCCGCCGGGGCGGGGCACAGCAGCTCCATCACCGGCAGACAGGCCTCCATAACGGAAGCGCAGCAGACCCGCTCCGTTCCCAGCTCCCGCGGCAGACGGCTGAAAAAATCGCTCTGCTTCAACAGCCGCTTGAGGGCGGTCTGGCTGAGCCGGACCTTCTTCAGAACGCCCGAAAGAAGCAGCTCATATAAGGGCTTGTAATCCATATTCGGCCCTCCTGTTCGTATTCTTCCGAATTATTATACATAATTTATGGGCAGAAGGCAACAGAAAATCCGGGCGGAAGCGTAAAAAGCCCGCCGGAGGACTTCCGGCAGGCTTTTTCTTATTGCGTTTCCAGGCCGTAGCGCCCCTTGAGGCTGCGGATCATGGCGGCGTAGCGGTCCCGGCAGGCGGCGTAATCGCCCCGCTCCAGGGCGGCATAGCAGGGGCTCAGCCAGTCGCGCCGCAGCTCGGCGCAGCGGGCGGCCTCGTCGTCGCCGTAGCGCATGGCGGCCACAATGGCGGGGGCCAGCTCGTAGTATTCCGCGATCATGCGTCGTCCCTGCTCCGTTTCCGAGAGCCAGCCGTCCCGGAAGGCCCGGAAGGCCGTGAGCTCGGCGCAGTCGTCGGGCTTGCCCTCCGCCTCGCAGACGGCGGTGGTGACAAAGCAGAAGCCGTGCTTGCGGAAGCCCCCCCTGATCTCCTCGTAGCTCCCCAGCTCGAAGGGGTTTTGCGGGTAGCGGGCGTTGAATTTATCCCGGAGGATCCGGGGGAAGTCCTCACTGACGGAGAGGCCGAAGCCCCGGATGGCGGGGACGGTGTACCAGGCCAGGGTCAGCTTGTCGGAGAACTCCTGGCGCTTGCGGGCCCGCTTCCGGCTGCTCTGGAGGACTTCCCACTGGCGGAGGAAGCTGTCGGCAAAGTCAGACAGCAAGGCCTCCCGCCGGGCGGGCTGGGCGCAGACCCAGCGGTCCATGGCCTCGTAGCAGGGCCGGATGGCCTCGGCATGGGCCCGGAAGCTGGGCTCGTACTTCTTCCGGTTGAACTGCCTGAACAGCCCGGGAAAGTCCCGGACGCAGTCCAGCAGATGAGCCTCCGCGTAGGCCCGGTCCGCCTCGTCCGCGGGCTGGGTGGGAGGCAGAAGCTCCGCCATGCGGTGCTTCGCGCCGCAGTAGAGGCAGGAAAATTGCTCCAGATCAGCGGGGACCTGGATTTCCTTACCGCAGTTGGGACAAGTCAAATGCAGGGTATCATTCGGCATCTGGAAGCCCTCTTTCCTTACGATACATTTTTCGGGCGGGTGTTCGTTGGGCGTGTTTGCCCGGGGCGGGCGGGTCCCGATCCTGTCATTTCGAGCGCAGCGAGAAATCCGCCTCCCGCGTCCCCTGTTGTCTCACGCGGGCCCCGGAGGAGCCTTGCGGGCGTCGGCGGGCGCTCCATGAGCGCCCCTACGGCTTTATCTCAGCCACCGCCAGGATCTGGCGCAGCAGCTCCTCCCGGCCGGTGCCCTTCTCGGCGGAGAAGGGAATCAGACAGGTCTCCTCCGACAGGGACAGGGTCTGGCGGATCAGGGCCATGTTGGGCTCCAGCTCGGACTTTTTCAGCTTGTCCAGCTTGTTGGCCACCACCACGAAGGGGCGGCCCGTGGACTGGAAGTAGCTGCACATGGTCATATCGTCGGCGGTGGGCTTGTGGCGGGCGTCCACAATCAGAATCCCCAGGGCCACCCGCTCCGGCACGGAGAAATAGGCCTCCATGAGCCTGCCCCAGCGCTCCTTCTCCGCCTTGGGCACCTTGGCGAAGCCGTAGCCCGGCAGGTCCACGAAGTAGGCGCGCTTGTCAATGCGGAAGAAATTGATGTGGGCGGTCTTGCCGGGGGTCTCCCCCACCCGGGCGAAGTTCCTGCGGTTCAGCACCCGGTTGATCACCGAGGACTTGCCCACGTTGGACTTGCCGGAGAAGGCGATCTGGGGCAGCCCGTCCTTGGGGAGCTGGGACAGGTCGGTGATGGACGTAACGAATTCAGCGATTTGCAGATTCATATTTACCTCCTTTCTGGAGGGAAAAACAGGATGAATTGAAAATTGAAAGTTGAAAATTGAAAATGGAAGTGTTTTCCAAATTGCGATTTGGAAAACGGAAATGAATGGCTGAAACCGCCGCCTTTTTTTCATCGCTCAAATGGCAATTTGAGCGATACCACAATTTTCAATTTTACATTTTCAATTTTCAATTGGTCACGGACGGGGACATCGGACGGCAGAGTGCCGTCCCTACATGGAATGTCATTGCCGGATGTCCGGCTTGCGCTTTTTGGGGAGGATGGGGGCGGTCAGGGGCAGGGGCTGGGGCTCGGCGGCGGAGACCACCGGGGCGTCGGTCCTGGGGAAAATCAGAGCCGTTTCCAGCACCGTGTCGGCGCTGCGGACCGGGACGAAGGACAGGGCCTTGCGGACGGTCTGATCGATCTCCTCCAGATCCTTCAGGTTGTCCTGGGGAATGATGACGGTCTTGATGCCGTGGCGCAGGGCGGCCATGGTCTTCTCCTTCAGCCCGCCGATGGCCAGAACCCGGCCCCGGATGGAGATTTCGCCGGTCATGGCCACGTCCCGCCGGACCGTGGCCCCCGTCAGCGCAGAGACCAGGGCGGTGCAGACCGTGACGCCGGCGCTGGGGCCGTCCTTGGGCACGGCCCCCTCCGGGAAGTGGACGTGGATGTCCTTGGTCTTGTAGAAATCCTCGGCAATGCCCAGGCTCTTGGCCCGGGAACGGATATAGCTCATGGCGGCCTGGACGGACTCCTGCATGACCTTGCCCAGGTTGCCCGTCAGCTCCAGCTTGCCGGAGCCCTCCACCACGTTGCACTCCACCTCCAGCATCTCGCCCCCCACGGAGGTCCAGGCCAGGCCGTTCACCAGGCCCACGGGATCCTCCTCGGGGAGGCGGTCCGGCAGGTATTTGCGCACGCCCAGATACTTCTCCAGGTTGGCGGAGCTGACGCTGACCCGGGTGGTCTCCGGGTTCTCAATCAGCTCCATGGCGGCCCGGCGGCAGATCTTGGCCAGCTCCTGCTCCAGGCGGCGGACGCCGGACTCCCGGGTGTAGCAGGCGATGATCTCCCGCAGGGTGCTGTCGGGAATGCGGAGCTGGGTCTTTTTCAGCCCGTGGCGCTCCTTCTGCTTGGGCAGCAGATGGTTCTTGGCGATCATGAGCTTTTCCTCGTCGGTGTAGGAGTCCAGGTGGATGACCTCCATCCGGTCCAGCAGGGGACGGGGAATGGTATCGTCGGTGTTGGCGGTGGTGATGAACATGCAGCGGCTCAGATCAAAGGGCAGCTCCAGGAAGTTGTCCCGGAAGGCGCTGTTCTGCTCCGGGTCCAGGACCTCCAGCAGAGCGGCGGAGGGGTCGCCCCGGTAGTCGGAGCCCAGCTTGTCGATTTCGTCAAAGAGGATCAGGGGGTTGTTGCTCTTCACCTGGGCCAGGGCCGCCAGAATGCGGCCCGGCATGGCGCCGATATAGGTCTTGCGGTGGCCCCGGATCTCGGCCTCGTCGTGGACGCCGCCCAGGGAGATCCGGGCCAGCTTCCGGCCCAGGCACTCCGCGATGGAGGAGGCGATGGAGGTCTTGCCCACGCCGGGAGGCCCCACCAGGCAGAGGATCTGCCCCCGGTTCTCCGGGGCCATCTGGCGCACGGCCAAAAACTCCAGGATCCGGGTCTTCACCTGCTGCAGGCCGAAGTGATCCCGATCCAGCAGCTTGCGGGCCTGGTCGATGTTCAGCCGCTCCTTGGTGGACTCGTTCCAGGGCAGCTCCAGGGCCACGTCCAGATAATTGCGGATCACCGTGGCCTCGGAGGAGCCGAAGGGCTGCTTGCGCAGGCGCTTGACCTCCTTCAGCAGCTTTTCCTCGGACTCGGCGGGCAGCTTCAGCGCCTTGATCTTCTCCTCGTAGCCGTCGCTGTCGTCCTCCTCCTCCCCCAGCTCCTGGCGGATGGCCTTCATCTGCTCCCGCAGATAGTAGTCCCGCTGATCCTTGTTCATGCTCTCCTGGGCCTTGTCCTCCATCTCCTCCTCGAGACTGAGGATATTCAGCTCATGGTTCATCAGCCGGTTGCAGCGGTAGAGCCGCCGGGCGGGGTGGGTCTGGTTCAGCAGCTGCAGCTTGTCCTCATAGCGGAAGGAGGCCGCCTGGGCCGCGATGTCGCTGATCTCGCCGGGAGCCCGGGTGGAGAGCATCCGCAGCATCTCCTCGTGGAGGGGGCGCTGGCTCAGCTCCATGTATTCCTCGAAGAGCCGGCAGGCGGAGCGCATCATGGCCTCCAGCTTGGGGGTGACGCTGAGCTCCTCGTCCCGCAGGGTCACCACCCGGGCACAGAGATAGGGCTCGGTTTTCAGCGCCGTCACCACTCGGGCCCGGGTCTCTCCCTGGACCAGCAGCCGGGCCGCCTCGCCGGGGACCCGGACGATCTGCTTGATCTGGGCAATGGTGCCGATGAGATTGAGCTGCTCAAAATCCGGGTCGTTGTCCAGCAGGGAGCGCTGGGGCAGCAGCAGGATCCGCTGGTCGGCCTTCATGGCCTTGTCGATGGCCCGGAGGGATTTTTCCCGGCCCGCGTCAAAGTGGACGGTGACGTTGGGATAGACCACGAGACCCCGCATGGCGATGACCGGAAGCTGTTCATAATCGATTCGTTCTTCCATAATTACCTCCTTTCAGGAGTAAAAAGACGCAAAAAGGGAAGGGCGCTCCCCTTTTTGCGTCTGATGCTGTTAAATTCAGGGAGCTTGGAGGCGTTTGCGCTCGCCCCGCTCGATGAGGGGCAGGGCGCTGCCCCGGACGGACTCCTCGGTGACGGTGACTTTGGTGATGGTCTTGTCGGAGGGAATCTCGTACATCAGGGGCGTCAGAATGCCCTCCATCACGGCCCGCAGACCGCGGGCGCCGATCTTCCGCTGCACCGCCAGCTCCGCCACCGCAGTCAGCGCCTCGGGGGTGAATTCCAGCTCCACGCCGTCGTAGGACAGGATCTGCTTGTACTGCTTGCACAGGGCGTTCTTGGGCTCGGTGAGAATGCGGACCAGGTCGGCGGGGCTGAGATCGTGGAGGCTGGTAATCACCGGCAGACGGCCCACCAGCTCGGGGATGATGCCGAATTTCAGCAGATCGTGGGGCTGGACCTGGCGGAAGAGCTCGCCGATCTTGCGGTCGTTCTTGCTGGTGAGCTGGGAGCCGAAGCCCAGAGAGCTGCGGTCCACCCGCTTTTCGATGATCTTATCCAGACCGTCGAAGGCGCCGCCGCAGATGAAGAGGATCTTGGAGGTGTCGATCTGGATAAACTCCTGCTGGGGGTGCTTCCGGCCGCCCTGGGGAGGCACGTTGGCGACGGTGCCCTCCACGATTTTCAGCAGGGCCTGCTGGACGCCCTCGCCGGAAACGTCCCGGGTGATGGAGGTATTCTCGCTCTTGCGGGCAATCTTATCCATCTCGTCGATGTAGATGATGCCCTGCTCGGCCCGCTCCACGTCGAAGTCGGCGGCCTGGATCAGCCGCAGCAGGATATTCTCCACGTCCTCGCCCACGTAGCCGGCCTCGGTGAGGGTGGTGGCGTCGGCAATGGCGAAGGGGACGTCCAGGATCTTGGCCAGGGTCTGGGCGAAGAGGGTCTTGCCGGAGCCCGTGGGGCCGATGAGCAGGATGTTGCTCTTCTGCATCTCCACGTCGGAGTCCTCTCCGAAGAAGATGCGCTTATAGTGGTTGTAGACCGCCACGGAGAGGGCGATTTTGGCCTCCTCCTGCCCGATGATATAGTTGTCCATGTACTCCTTGATTTCCTTGGGCGTGGGCAGCTTTTCCGGGTCGTGCTGGAAGCGGTGCTCGGTCTCGTAGAGGTCCTCGCGGATCAGGCTGTTGCACAGATCCACGCATTCATTGCAGATATAGACGTTGTTGGGGCCGGACATCATCCGCTTGACCTGCTCCTGGCGCTTGCCGCAGAAGGAGCAGCGAATGGACTTTTCACTTGCCAACTCGGTCCCTCCTTTCGGGGATGATGGCGCACGCTGTGCGCCGCTACGCGATCAGCGGTGGTCGATGACCTTGTCGATGAGGCCGTAGGCCAGGGCCTCCTGGGCGGTCATGAAATTGTCGCGCTCGGTGTCGGCGGCAATCTGCTCCAGGGGCCTGCCGGTGTTGGCGGCCAGGATCTGATTCAGCTTCTGCTTCATGCTCTGGATGCGGCGGGCCTGGATCTGGATGTCCGTGGTGTCGTTGACCTCTTCGGAGAGCATGATGATCCGATCGTTCAGCAGACGAGATCGGAAGAGCACACGTCTGAACTCCAGTCACACAGCAGAATCTCGGTT
>JAFXYD010000043.1 GCA_017541995.1 Oscillospiraceae bacterium | reverse complement strand
TCCGAGCACGGCGTCCACCGGCTGGTGCGCATCTCCCCCTTCGACGCCAACGCCCGCCGCCACACCTCCTTCTCCGCGGTGGAGGTGATCCCCGAGATCACCGACGACGTGGACGTGGAAATTCGCCCCGAGGACATTGAGATGCAGGTCTACCGCAGCTCCGGCGCCGGCGGCCAGCACATCAACAAGACCTCCTCCGCCGTCCGGCTGATCCACAAGCCCACGGGCATCGTGGTGGCCTGCCAGCAGGAGCGCAGCCAGTTCCAGAACCGGGAGACCTGTATGCGGATGCTGAAATCCAAGCTGGTGGAGATCAAGGAGCGGGAACACTACGACAAGATCTCCGACATCAAGGGCGTGCAGCAGAAGATCGAATGGGGCTCCCAGATCCGCAACTACGTCTTCATGCCCTACACCCTGGCCAAGGACGCCCGCACCGGCTTTGAGAACACCAACATCAACGCCGTCATGGACGGCAACATCGACGGCTTCATCAACGCCTATCTCACCGCCGCCGCCACCGGCAACTGGGCCGGAAAGGGACTGTAAAAAAATGCTTGCATTTTTTTGCTTTCTGTGATAAAGTATATTTTGCTTTGTATGAGAGCTACTTTTGGGAGGTTTGAATATGAACACTCTGAAGATCATCGTTCTGGTGCTGGATCTCATCAGCGCCGTTCTGCTCACCGCCACCATTCTGGTCCAGTCCGGCAAGTCCGCCGGTCTGTCCAGCGCCATTGCCGGCGCTTCCGACTCCTTCATGGCGAAGGGCGGCAGCAAGACCCTGGACGCCAAGCTGGCAAAGGCCACCAAGTGGATCGGACTGGCCTTCGTGGTTCTGACCCTGATGGCCGCCATTCTGGTCACCGCCACCCGGTAAGCAGCAGAAAAAAGCGACCCGTTCTCGGCAGGAGAACGGGTCGTTTTTTGTTCCTTTATTCTGATTTGTCCGCGGCTGTGTCCGTCAGAGGATCGTGAACGGAGAACCAGTCGTATTGGAAGCTGGACCAGGAGAGCTCCAGCTTGGCATGGGCCCGGCTGACGGTCTCCCGCTGCTCCGGGCTCAGGGACGCGGTCTGGGTGCCGTCCAGATAGCTCTTGCCGTCCCAGACGCTGCTGTCGCGCCAGTAGACCAGGCCGTCCCCCGGGGAGAAGGCGTCCTCCCCCACAAAGCAGCGCAGGTCCGCCTCCAGGCCGAAGAGATTGCAGACCGTGGGGAAGAGATCCACCGTGGCGGTGTACTTCTCCAGCTGCCGGGGCTCCAGATCCCTGCTCCAGAGGAACAGGGGGGTGTTGCACAGCAGGTTCCGGTTTTCCACTCCCTTCAGCTCCATCAAAAAGTCGGTGTCCGTCAGATACTTGCCGTAGTGGTCGCCGTAGACGAGAATGGCGGTGTCCTCCGCCAGGCCTGCGGCCTCCAGCTTCTCCATGAGGCCGCCGATGAAGGCGTCGGTCTCCATGATGTGGGCCAGGGCCCGGGTGTACTGCTCCAGGGTGTCCGCGGAGGCCCGGAGGCCGGAGGCCTCCACTACCGCCCGGGCCTGCTCCAGATGGGGCGCGGCGATGTTGCCCATGCTTTCGTTGTAGGGGCCGTGGCCGGAGTAGGTGATGATAAAGGAGAAGAAGGGCTCCTGGGTGGAGACCATCTGCGAAAAGCCGTTGAGCATCTGGCTGTCCAGCATATAGTCCTCCATGCCCATCATCTCAAAATTGTGATACGCCTCGAAGCCCAGGTTTTTGTGGATCGCCCCCCGGTTGTAGATGGCGCCGTTGGCGGAGTGGAAGGAGTTGACCCGATAGCCCGCCCGGGCAAAGAGCCGGGGCAGAGCCGCAGGCAGACTGTTTTCCACGTAGGCGTCGGTGGAAACCCCGCTCATGGGGGGAATGATCCCCGTCAGAGAGCTGAACTCCGTGGAGAAGGTGCCGGCGTTGAGGTATAGGGGGGTATAGTGGTGGATCAGATCCACGCTCTGCTCCCGCAGAGCGCAGAGATTGGGCGTCACGTCCTCCCGGAGCATCCAGGTATCCAGGGACTCCACCATAATCATGATGAGATTTTTCCCCCGCAGGGCTCCGGTCATGGCGTTGTCGGCGTGGGGGGCTCGGGCGTCGTGCCAGGCCTCCAGGCGCTCCAGGGCCTTGGCCTTATCCTGGGAGGCGGAGGAGAAGAAGGTCTTTGCCAGATCCCGGGCCGTGTACTGATACAGGCCCGTCAGCGGCAGGCAGGCGTTGGGGTTCTTGAACTGGGAATAGGCGATCTGCTCCGGGGTGCCGGTCTGCTCCTTCTCCTGCAGGGCCACGGACCAGCCCATCTCGTCCCGCAGCTGGATCTCCACCGTCAGGCTGCGGCTCTGCCAGTACAGGCCGCCCACGGCCAGCAGGACGGCCGCCAAGCCGCCAGTCAGGCGCCAGGCAAGGTTCTTCTTCCCTTTTTTATGCTTCGGAAGGAAAATGAAGGCCAGGATTCCGGCGGCCAGGGTCAGCAGGACCCCCGCCAGCAGCAGCTTCCGCATGTGCAGATACTGGAAGCTGAAGAAGGCTGCGCCGTCCCCAGCGTAGAGCAGATCCGGGAAGCCGAAGAAGTTGCCGAAGAGGTGATACATCACAGCGTGCACCACCGTCAGCAGGCAGCTCAGCAGGGTGCTCAGCAGGATCAGAATTCGCCCGCCCCAGCGGGGCAGCAGCAGGGCCAGGCCCCCGAAGAGCAGCAGCCAGAGACCGGTGAACAGCAGCGGCGTGAGATCGTCCCAGCTCCGGCCGCCCACGTAGCCGTAGGTCTTGCGGAACAGCAGGTCCAGGCAGAGCAGGGCCAGCAGCCACAGGGGGATTGCCAGCCGGGACAGCAGGGTTTTGGTCTTTTCTTTCAAGTTCTATGCCTCCTGTTTCGCGAAAGGGTCAGCTGTTCAGCCAATAATAGAGCAGGCCCGCCGCCTCCCGCAGGATATAGGTGGGGCGGCTGTACCAGTTGGAGCGGGCTGCCAGCCCCTGGGCCTCCAGGCCCTGATCCGCCGCCATTTCCAGGGCGCGGCAGATGTGGAAATCATTGCTGACGATGGCCGCCGGGCCCCGCAGCCCCTCCCGCTCCATGAGCTCCTTGGAGAAGCGGATGTTTTCCTCGGTGCTGGTGGAGCGATCCTCCCGGTAGAGCCGGGCGGGGTCCACCCCCAGGGCCGTGAGGCTGAGGTACATGCACTCCGCCTCTGTGATGCTCTCCCCGGAGCCCTGGCCCCCGGAGAGGACGGCCACGGTCTGGGGATGGGCCTCCAGATAGTCCGCGGCGGCCTGGATGCGGTAGCTCAGCAGCAGGGAGGGGCTGGTGCCCCGGACCTGGCAGCCCAGGACGGTCAGCGTGGGGCAGGGCTGCTCCGGAACGGCGTGAAGCCGCAGCGTCACCTTGCAGCAGAGCACCAGCAGCACCACCGACAGGATCAGCAGACCCAGGCCCGAGAGCAGCAGCAGGATCCGGCTCCAGGGCCGCCTCCAGATTCGCTTCAGCAGGCCCACAAAGCCCGGCCAGAACAGGAACACGGCGGCCAGGGCCAGGAAGCCCAGCATGGCGGCTCCGTTCACCGGGTTCAGAATGCCCCCGAAGACGGGGCAGAGGAAGACGACAAAGCCCAGCAGGGCCAGGCTCAGCAGGATCAGCCGCCAGCGGGGCAGCCCCTTGGGCTGCCTCGCCGGTTTTTTCTTCTTTTGCACAGGCTGTTTGGCGGGCGCGGGAGCCTTGTTCCGCTTTGGGGCGCGCTGCTTCATTGCGTCCTCTCCCGCAGGAAGGCGCAAAGCTGAATGGCCTTGATATAGTCCTGCACCGGCGAGAGCATCACCGGGGGCAGCTCCAGGGGGAAGCTCTGGCCCCGGACGGTGCTGACGCTGATCTGCTTTCCGCTGCGGCTCAGCTCCATAATCTCCCCCAGGGGGATGATCTGGGTGGGCTGGCGGCTCTGCTTCTGGTAGATGGCCTTGGGCCCCAGGGCCACCCCCTCCCGGACGGTGCCCAGCAGGGTGGAGGAGCAGTACCAGATCAGCTTCGTGGTCTCGGGCAGCTCAAAGTTCATCAGCAGGCGGCGGGTGCGCTGCTCCCAGCCGTCCTCTCCCTCCCGGATCAGATTGCCCTCCCGGAGCTTCTCCCGCAGACAGCGGCTGCGGAAGATCTCCAGCGCCATGGCCTCGTCGGGCAGCAGCTCCTCCACGGGAGCGGTATAGTCTGCGGGCTCGAAGCGTCGGGTGCGGATGGGATTGGCGGAGGGGGCCCCCGCCAGACCGGGCTCGTTCCAGCGGCGCAAGCACTCATTGAGGAAGGCCAGCACCCGCTCCGCCCCGCTGCGGCCCAGCCGGGCCCCGGTGAGGCGGTAGCTGCTGTCCTTGCCCACCACCTGGAGGATCAGGCTCATGTGCTGCTTCATGGTCTGGAAGCGCTCGATGTTGTCCAGGGGCAGGAAGGCCAGATCCCGGCCGGTCTTATAGTAGAAGCGGCTGCCGGTGAGGGCAAAGTCGCTGGCGTTGTCCAGCAGGAAAACGGGAATATCCCGGGGCTGCTCCATGCCGGAGCCCCCCCAGAAGGCGGCCAGCCGCTCCTGATAGGCCTCGGAGCCGGAGGCAATGTCAAAGTCGGACATGCGCAGCTTGTGCTGGCCGATGAGCTGGCGCACCAGCTGGGCCCGGGCGTCGGTATTCTCGATGACCAGGGCCTGCTCCCGCTCCAGCAGGCGGGAGAGATATTCGTTCCGGGCCCGCTCGCACCAGTCCCCCCGGCCCACCTGGGCCCGGAGGGCGTCCAGGCCGTCGAAGTCCAGGCGGTCAAAGTCGTTGTTCAGCGCCAGCAGCCGGAGCATATCCAGGCGGTAGATCTTCTCGTCGATGCGGGTGAGGGGGGCGGCGGTGAAGCGCAGGGGCAGCTCCCGGCTCAGGATATTCTCCCGCAGGGCCAGCAGCTCCCGGCGTTCCATATCGTCCAGCTCCGCCAGCTCCGCGTTCAGCCCACGAAGGATAGCGGCCTCCCGGCAGAGCTCCACCTTATGGCGATAGTCGTTCACAAACTTCGGGTTCCAGTTCCCGGCCTGGAGGGTGACGGCCAGGGCCTGCAGCTCCTGCTCCGTCATGTTCTCCGCCCCGGCGGTGACCCGCTCCAGGGCCTCACTGTCCAGAGCCTCCTGCCGGGCGTCGATGGCCCGGAAATGCTCGGTTTTCAGCACCTCGGCGCAGTCCGCGGCCTCCAGCTCCGCCCGGATTCCGGCCAGCGTCTGCGCGTCGGCCCCGGGCACGTCAGCGCAAAGCCTCGCCAGGTCCTCGGCCTGGAGGGCCTCCAGCCGCCGGTTCAGCAGCTCCAGATAGGGGGTCCGGGCCTGGACGGTGTAGGCGCCGTGTCCGATGCGCTCCGTCAGCGCCTGGAGGGCGGCCTCGTCCAGGTGCTCCGCGTCCCGGGTCAGCGCCTCCAGCTCCCGGATCTGGCGGCTGTTGTAGGCCTCGTGGAGGGCGTCCAGGGCGTCGTTGCGGTATTCGTCCGCGGCGGGGTCGGCGGCCACGGCCTTGGCCAGCTCCAGCAGCCCGGCGCAGTCCGCCTCCGCCGCCCGGCGCATCAGGGCCTCTAAGGGCGTTTGGGGGGCGGGGGGTTCCGCCCTGGGAGCCGCTTCGCGGCTTTCCGCCGGGGCGTCGTCCTCTGCAAGGGGTTCCGTCTCAGCGGGGGCGGACGGCAGAGTGCCGTCCCGACCGTCGGCTTCTGGCTCGGGAACCGGCACAGCTTCAGCGGGCTCCGCCGGGGCGTCGGGGGCGTCGTCCTGAGCGCAGCGCAGCGGAGCCGAAGGACCCGTTCCCCCGTTCTCTGATCCCTGATCCTTGATCCCTGATCCCTGCCCGGCTGATTCGGGCTCGGGGACCGGCGCAGCTTCAGCGGGCTCCGCCGGGGCGTCGGGGGCGTCGTCCTGCGCGCAGCGCAGCGGAGCCAAAGGACCCGTTCCCCCGTTCTCTGATCCCTGATCCTTGATCCCTGATCCCTGCCCTGTTGCCTGCTGACGCTTTTCCCGCTTCAGCGCCCGGGCCTCCAGACGGCCTTCCAGCATGGGCAGTCCGGTGTTTTCCAGGGCCAGGCGCAGCCGCTCCGGGCTCACCTCCCGGCTGCCCAGGCAGACGGCGGCGTCCCGGGTGACGGCAAAGGCGGAAAGGCTCTGCTCCCCGGGGCCGTAGCGGAAATAGAAGTCCCCCTGCTCGGTCATGAGCTCGGAGCCCGCGATCTTCTCGGGGGGCATGCGGAAGAGCAGGGCCGCTCTGGCGCAGAGCGGCAGGAGCTCCGGCCGCACAAAGCCCCGATCCCGCAGCAGGGCCAGGGTCCGGGTCACCAGGGTACGGGGGCCCGTGACCTTGTCAGCCTTATTCAGCACAAAGAGGATCCGCAGACTGGGATCGGCGGCCAGCTCGTCCAGCAGGGCCAGCTGGCGGGGCTCCGTCAGCCGCTCCGCGTCCAGCACGCAGAGCCGGAACTCCTCCGGCAGGATATAGTCCTCCCGCAGGGCGGCCAGCAGAGTCCGCCGGCCCGCGCCGGGAATGGCAAGGGTCAGTTCTTTCAGGGAAGCCATGGAGGTACCTCCTTTTAAGTTGAAAATGGAAAATTGAAAATGACAGTTTTCAACCGTTGGCAGACGGGGAAGGGCGGACGGCAGAGTGCCGTCCCTACACACCGGACGGCAGGGCGCCGTCCCTACAGGGCGGGCTCCTTGGGGTCTACGTAGACGGTGCGGTAGTTTTCATAGACCACCATGCCGGGCTTGGCCCCGGCGGGCTTTTTTACCTGGCGCACGGGGCAGAGATCCACGGGGACCTTATGGCCCTGGCGGGCCTGGGAGTACCAGGCGGCCAGCTCCGCCGCCTCGGTGACGGTGCGGTCCGGCACCTGGGCCCCGGCGCTGGCGATGATGACGTGGCTGCCGTGGGCCTTCTGGACGTGGAGCCAGAGGTCGGTCTTGTAGGCCAGCTTGGTGGTGAGCAGATCGTTCTGCCGGTTGTTGCGGCCCACCAGGATCTGGAAGCCGTCGGAGGAGCGGAACTGCATGGGCTTGGAGGGCGGGACCTTCATCTGCTTTTTCCGGTCCGTCTGCCGGATATAGCCCCCCTCGGTGAGCTCCGCCCGGATGTCGGCCACGTCCCGCTCGGTCTCGGCCCGGTCCAGGGCCTCCAGCACCGAGGCCAGATAGGTCTCCTCCGTCCGGCCCAGGGCCAGCTGCTCCGTCAGAAACTTCTCCGCGTGCTTGGCCTTGTTGTAGTCCTTGTAGTACTTCGCCGCGTTCTGCTGGGGGGAGAGGGTCACGTTCAGGGGAATCTCGATCTCCTTCATCTCCGGATCGTAGAAGTCCACGGCCCGCAGCCGGGCCTGGCCCCGCTGCATCAGATGCAGATTGGCAGTGACGATGTCGCCGTACTGGCGCAGCCGCTCCCGGTCATAGGTGGCCTCCAGCTCCCGCTCCTGGTTGGCCAGCTTCCGGCGCACCCGGGCAAGCTGGTTGCTCAGAGTCTTGTGGAGGCTCTGGGTCCGGGCCCGCATCCGCTCGGCCTGGGCTCTGCCGGTGTAGAAATCGTCCAGCAGCTCCGAGAAGGAGGGGAAGCGGTCCTGGGTCATATAGCCCTCGTACTGGCGGATGGGCCGGAAGGAGAAGTCCTTCCGCTCCCCCCGCAGCAGCAGGCGGGTGGGGACGAAGTCCCCGGTGAGGCCCTTCAGCTCCCGGGACAGGTCCGCCGCCAGGGCGGCCCGGTCCGTCTCCAGAATGTCGGGGTCCGTGCGGCCCGCGCAGAGAAAGGCCAGCTCCCGGGCCAGCAGGGGGGAGATCCCGGCGTAGCGGTCCATGAGCCAGCGGTCCAGGGCCGTGGGATGCTCCACCGCCCCCAAGGCGTCGAAGAGGCCCTCCACCGTCTCCGTCCGGAAGTCCAGCTTCCCCTGGGCGGGGGGCTCCCGGTAGAAGAGCCCCGGCAGCACCTGGCGCTTTTCGGACATCTCAAAGTCCACCCGGCGCAGGCAGTCGATGACGCGGCCGTCGGGGCCGGTCAGAATCAGATTGGAGTTGCGGCCCATGAGCTCCAGATAGAGGCGCTTTTCGCTGAGCTCTCCCAGCTCGTCGGCGCTCTCCACGCAGAGCTCCACCGCCCGCTCCAGGGGCAGCTGCCGCAGAGAGATGATCCGGCCCCCCGCCAGATGCTTACGCAGCAGCATGCAGAACATGGGGGGCTGGGCGGGATTCTCCCAGCGGGCCTGGGTGTAGTGGAGCCGGGGATGGTTGGGGGAGGCGGAGAGCAGCAGCCTCCGGTTCCCCGCGCTCTGGGAGCGCAGCTGCAGCAGCACCGTGTCCCGATCCGGCTGCTGGATCTTGTCGATCCGGGCGCCGGGCAGGGTTTCATTGAGCTCCGCCGTCAGGGCGGAGAGAAAAATGGCGTCTAATGGCATTTTTTCGTTCCTTTTCCTTATTTCCCCTGATCCTTGATCCCTGATCCCTGATCCCTGCCGATGGCGTAGAGCTCGCTGACGCGCTCCTTCTTCCCGGTCAGCCACAGCCAGCCGAAGAGGGTCTCCAGGCCCGTGGCCCGGGCGTACTGGCCGGGGGTAGCGGATTTGGGGGCGGGGTGGGAGTGGGCGTTGCGGCCCCGCTTATAGACGGCGGTCTCCTCCGGGCTCAGCCGGGGCAGCAGGGCCTCCACAAAGGCCGCCTGGGCGGGGGCTGTAACCCGGGCCACGGTTTTCGCGTGGAGGGCCTGGACCTTGGCGCTGCCCTGGCAGATCAGCTCCGTGCGCACCAGCAGCTCAAACACCGCGTCTCCCACGTGGGCCAGGGCCAGCTCGGAGACCGTGGCAAGCTGGTCGGGGCTGAGGCTTGTATGCAGAATATCCTTCACTTTTCCAGCCCTTCCTCCATGAACTTGATGCGGTAGGTGACGAAGAGGGCCGCCAGCATGGGCAGGACAGTGGCGTAGAGTACGGGCAGCAGATCGGAGACGTAACCCCCGATCAGCAGCAGGGCGGCCAGCACCAGCATCCAGCGGCGGACGGACTCCAGCCGGGCGATCCGGGTCTGGAACAGGCTTCGGATCTCCTCCCGGCCCTCCGGGAGTTTCTCCCCCTCCTCCGCCGCCTCGGCGGGCTTGCGGTAGAGCCGCCAGCCCTTCCTCCGGGCGGCCAGGCTCCAGCCCGCCAGCTCCCGGGCGGACTGGAAGCGGATCTCTCCGGCGCTGCCGGTGCGGTGGGGGCAGTAGTCCAGGCGATGGACATAGCTGCCGGGCTCCTGCCGGTAGAGCTGGACAAAGCGCCCCGGCTTCACAGCCTGCCAGCCCCTCCGGGACATGGCGTTGAGGGTCGTTTCCAGGGCCGTCAGGGCGCCGGGCTTGAAGTAACGAAGGGTTCGTTTGGTGAGCATGGGCGTTTCCATTCCTTTTTCGGTCTTTCTCTTTATTATATCATATATTTTTCAGAATTGCAATTCTTCTTTCCGTCTGTCGGCGAAATCCGTTTTTCTTCACAATGTATTAAAAATTACAAAATTTCTGCTTGTCATAAGGAAAAAGCTATGGTACAATGCACATAACGGAATTTGATGAAGGAGGCGTTTGCTATGCAAATTCTGAAGCCCGCCGTGGCGGGCACCCTGGAATCCAGCGACCTCATGGTTACCCTGGAGCCGGGAACTGACGGGATTGAGCTGTCTCTCACCAGCAGCGTCATGAATCAGTATGGCCGTCAGATCAAAAAGACCGTTCTGGAAACTCTGGAGCGGCTGGAAGTCAAGGACGCCAAGGTCACCGTGGTGGACAAGGGCGCTCTGGACTGCACCATCAAGGCCCGCGTGGAGTGCGCCGTGCTCCGCAGCTGCGACAAGGCCGACAAGAACATCGACTGGGGAGGTGTGATCAGATGATTCCTCGTCCGAAGCCCGAACGGTTCCGTCTGCGCCGGACCATGATCTTTATGAGCGCGCAGAAGCCGGGCCTCATCAAGGACGCCTACATCTACGGTGTGGACTCCATCATGCTGGACCTGGAAGACGCCGTGGCGGAAAACCAGAAGGACGCCGCCCGCTTCTCTCTGTATCACGCCCTGAAGACCATTGACTACGGCGATACCGAAGTGATCGTCCGCATCAACGGTCTGGACACCCCCCACTGGCAGGAGGACATCCGGGTCTGTGTCGCCGGCGGCGCCGACGGCATCCGCATCGCCAAGTGCGAGAGCGCCCAGGACGTTCACACCGTCGAGGCCGCTGTTCTCGCCGCCGAGAAGGAATTCGGCGTGGAAGAGGGCCGCACCCTGCTCATGGCCGCTCTGGAGTCCCCCAAGGGCATCCTGAACGCCTATGAGATCTGCTCTGCCTCCGACCGGATGTTCGGCGTTGCCATCTCCGGCGGCGACTTCCGCAAGTGCATGCAGACCAAGTTCCAGCCCGACGGCGTGGACATGCTGGTCGCCCGCGGCCAGATGCTGCTGGCAGCCCGTGCCGCCGGCGTGCAGTGCTTCGACACCGTCTTCACCAACCTCAACGACGAGGAAGGCTACCGGGCCGAGGTCATGCAGAACAAGGCCATGGGCTTCGACGGCAAGAGCCTCATCAACCCCAAGCAGATCCGTCTGGTCCACGAGCTCTTCGCCCCCACCGAAAAAGAGATCGTTCAGGCCGAGAAGATCGTGCGCGCCTACCGCGAGCAGAGTGCTGCCGGTGTGGGCGTCTTCACGGTGGACGGCAAGATGATCGACATTGCGTTCATTCCCGGCGCGGAGCGGACGCTGAAGCTGGCCCGTGCCTGCGGGCTCTATGAGGGGGATCTGGTATGAAAAACGCAGTAGGCAGAGACATTCCCGATTACCTCCTGGTAAACGGCAAGGAGGTCTATCAGGGCAAGAATTACATGGACGGCAAGTACATTCAGAAGGCCGCCCCCAGGACCCGCCGTTTTGAAAAGCCCCAGGAATCCAAGATCGTCGCCACCATCGCCGACGCGCTGCGGCAGTGCGGCTGCAAGGACGGCTGCACCTTCTCCTTCCACCATCACCTCCGCAACGGCGACTACGTTGCCAAC
>JAFXYD010000042.1 GCA_017541995.1 Oscillospiraceae bacterium | reverse complement strand
GGTATTGTCAACCACCGTTTCCCGGGTTCCATCCCGGAAGACCAGCTCCACCTTGGGACTGCTCCCATCCAGCACCTTCCCGCTTCCCTCTACGCTCAGACCCATGGCGTCCACGCTGAGGAAGCCCCAGCTGATGCTGCCCTCGGGACTGCCCTGGGGCTCCGTGACGGTGACCGCATCCGGCACCAGGCTCTCCAGCCTGACGTCGAACAGGTAATAGGGATGGCCGGACATGTCGCCCTCCTCGAACAGCTGCAGCAGCTCAAAGCGAATGGCGTCCCCCGCCTCGTTGAGCGGTCTTTCCCCCACAAAGCCCACCAGGTATCTTCTCTGGCCCTCGCCCTCCTCCAGCAGCCGGGGATCCAGAATCGAGCCGCTGACGGGATGCGTATGGTTGGTGACGGCAATCTCCGGCACCTGATCCAGGTGGGTTCTGCCATATTCCGTCAGAGCCTCCACGTCCAGCACGCCATAGACGGTGGTGGCGCTGGCGGTGAGGCTTCGCAGGGAGAAGCGATAGTCCTTGGTCTCCGCGGAGCTGGCAAAGTGCTGACGCTCGGCATTGACCATCTCCTGCCAGGCCTGATCCAGGGCGTCCAGACGGAAGGAGACCCGCTGCGATCCGCTCCCGGGGCCGGACAGGGCAAAGGCGACCTCCGCGTCGGGCTCCAGCCGCTCCGGCAGGGCCGCGCTGAGCTCCACCCGGTCCTTATAGCCCTCCATCTCACGGGGCAGCGTGGAGAAGGTCTCGTAGTCCGCGAAGACCAGGCGCAGGCCGCTGTCCCGCAGGGCGGGGACGCCCTCCCGGGCGGCGGACACGTCCACCGTGGCCCGAAGGGAGCTGTTGTCGGCCTCCAGGCGCAGCAGGGTCAGGTTGTAGTCTCCCAGCTGTCCCTTGACCCAGCTGGCATAGCCAAAGGAGGCGGGAACAGCGGTGGAGTCCTCCGGCTCGTAGCTCTGGGCATGGGCGTCCAGGACCTCTCCCGCCGGGCCAAACTCCTGGGTAAAGCGGAAGGCGCCCAGCTTCCAGGCGGCGAAGGCGCTGCCGCAGAGCAGCATCACCGCCGCTGCCGCGGCGATCAGGGCCGCCCAGGGGCGGGTCCGCCGCCGGACGCTGACAACGTTCTCCTCTTCATGCAGCTTCGCGAAGGTCTTTGCGCGTACCCGGGCGGCGTTTCCGCCCCTGGGCTTCAGGTCCTGCCCCGCGTCTTCCAGGCAGTCCAAAAGATCGGAAATACGGTTTTCCATAGCTTCCTCCTTATTTTATTCCTGTACGGGCTCCAGCCTGGCCCGCAGCTTTTCCCTGCCGCGGCGCAGGCGGGATTTGACTGTGGACGCCGGCGTCTTCAGCTCCGCGGCAATGGCCGCCACGGGCTGGCAGTGGTAGTAGTAGCGCAGGAAGATCTCCCGGTCGGTGGGCTCCATGGCCTCCACTGCCTCCCGCACCAGGCGGTCTCGCTCCGCCCGCTCCAGCCTCTGCTCCAGGTCCGTTTCGTCGGTCAGAAGCAAGTCTTCATCCAGTGAAATCGTCATGCCCCGCTCCCGCAGCTTTTGCCGGGCCTTGTTGCGGGCCACGCCTCCCAGCCAGGGCCGGAGCGTCGCCAGGCTGAGCTGATCCGCCCGCTCCCACAGCACCAGGAACACGTCTGACGCCGCCTCCTCCACGTCCTCCTCGGTCATGGAACCGCCGATGATATAGCGGATCACGGTACAGACGTAGGGCGTATATTTGTCAATCAACCAGGCAAGCGCGTCCTCCTTGCCATGCTGCAGGCGCAGCAGCGCGGCTGCTTCCGTCAAGCTCCTCACCTCCATTGTTTTTCAACGGCCGTCACCCTATAGTCGCAAAAAGCGCTGGATTGGTTGCATTGGTTCAAAGCTTTTTTGAAAAAAAGCTGAAGAACACAGGGGACGGTGGAGAACACAGGGGACGGTTCCTTGTGTTGCCCGTGAAGCGCCGTTTTTCCCTTGTCTTCCGGCAAAATCAGCCGTTTTCCCGGCGGAAAACACCACCCGGGAGGGCTTCGGCCCTCCCGGGAACAGAAAAACAGCCAAGGAAAAGAGACACAGAGAACCGTCCCCTGCGTCAGATGCATGCCTTGGGACAACAGCGTGAATAAAATGACTGCTGCTTTGCTTCAGATATTCTTGTAGAGCTCGTAGCAATCGTGGCCTTTCGGCACGTCCTTGAGCTCGCCTCTGAGCAGATAGCCGTTCTTTTTGAAGAAATCGACGTTCCAGTCGCCCGCGCTTGTCAGGACGATGTGCGCACCGTTTTCCCTTGTGAAGTCCTCGGCCGCCTTCAAGAGCGCCGTGCCCAGGCCCTGACGCCGGACCGCTTCCTCCACAAAGACTGCGTCCACAAAGCCGTAAGCGCCCTTGTTCACTTCCGCGATCATGCCCGCCGCAAAGCTGCCGTCCTTGTCCGCAAGCTTCTTATAAAATCCGACGTTCTCGTATTTCGGCTCGTAGGCATCTATGTAAGCGCGAATCCCGTTTTCGATCACCTCCGCGTCGTCCTCGCTGCCGAGCGAAACCCGGAAGCGTGCGCCGCTGTTGTCTGATGGCACGTAGTCCGGCGTTTCCCGGTCCAGGTATTTGACCAGGGAATAGCTGAGATAGCCGTTTGCGTGTTTCAACGTCGTAAAAACCGTGTAGCCGTGTTTTTCATAGAAGGGTCTTGCCATATAGCTGGCGGTGCCCAGCGTCACGACCCGGCAGCCCTTCTGCTTTGCGATCCGCTCGAGTTCGTGGATGATCAGGGAGCCGAGCCCGTGATGCCGCCAGCGCTCATCCACCCAAAGGGTGTCAAGGAACATTCTCGACCAGCGGTATTCGTAGGCCTGGGCAATACATCCGCCGACGATCTCGCCGTTTTCGTTCTCGACCTTGAGGACGAATTCTTCTTCATCAGCATCTGCCTCGTGCGGCACGATCTCATTGATCTTCCCGCCGATATATGCGGCGTCTTCTTTTGTCAGATTTTCGATTTTGTATTCCATTTTTTTCATTTCCTCTTATTCCGCGGCGGGGATCGCTCCCCGCCGCTGTTCTGTGTCAGACTGATCGGCGAACGGCCAGCCTGACATGGGCTATTTGATTTCTGCGTTGTTTTTCTTCAGGAAGTCGATATTTCTGCCGTAAGCTGCGGCAGTCTCCGTATCATTCGTTTGAAATGCTTCAAACAATTCAGCTGGGATCTTTCCCGGCTTTATCCGTTCATAGATGGTGAGGTTCCAGGAATGCTTGCATTTTCTGCATCGGTAGATCAACCACACGTCGACGTTGTTCCCGTTGGCGTTTACTCTGAATTTGCCGGAATTGAGAAACTCCTGCTTTTTTCCGCAGCCGCCGCAACGATGAAACACACGGATCCCGTTTGCTTTTTCGACCTCCTGCCGGATCGTGCCGGTTTTCGCGCCGGACGGTCTCCCGCCCGGTATGTTTTTGCTCATACGTTCCTCCCAAATATCCTTCAGGAACCGTCTGAGCTTATAGAATTGTAATGGATTTAAGCTCAGACTACTGAGCGTTCACATACTTTCTGGTCATAAAAGCGATACTCCTTTCCGATTGTATGATCAAAGAGTTTGCAGAGCGGCCCACTGCGAGCCCGCTGCATAAACTAAGCTGACAGCTTTTTGCAGGTAAAATCGTCGTAGCTTACACAGCCGTCTCCGAATTTCAGTTTGAGCATGCCGCCCTTGCGGCCGAACTCGTCCTCGCCCAGGGGATAGAGCCGGAAGCGCAGCTCGTCCCCGTCCTCGTCGATGGCTTTCGCGTACAGCTCGCCGTCCTGCATCCAGACCTCGTCGACGATGAAATCGGCGTCCGCAGGATGCTCGTATTTGCCGCAGAAGCGCTCCCACTTCG
>JAFXYD010000041.1 GCA_017541995.1 Oscillospiraceae bacterium | reverse complement strand
CCCGTGTCCATCCTGACGGCGGAGCAGACCCAGTACTATTTCCTCTCCGGCTTCACCGCCAAGCTGGCCGGCACCGAGCGGGGCATCACCGAGCCCACCCCGACGTTCTCCGCTTGCTTCGGCCAGGCGTTCCTCGAGCTGCACCCGACGAAGTACGCCGAAGAGCTCGTCAAGCGCATGGAGCAGTCCGGCGCCAAGGCCTACCTGGTGAACACCGGCTGGAACGGCACCGGCAAGCGCATCTCCATCAAGGACACCCGGGGCATCATCGACGGCATCCTGGACGGCTCCATCCTGAAGGCCCCCACCAAGAAGATCCCCTACTTCAACTTCGAGGTGCCCACCGAACTGCCCGGCGTGGATCCCGCCATCCTGGACCCCAGAGACACCTACGCCGATCCCTCCGTCTGGGAGGAGAAGGCCAAGGATCTGGCCGGCCGCTTCATCAAGAACTTCGTCAAGTACGAGTCCAACGAGGCCGGCAAGGCCCTGGTGGCCGCAGGCCCCCAGCTGTAAGCGCTTTCCCGCGGCAAAAGAACGTCCCTGTGACCGTCAATTCGGCGGTCACAGGGACGTTCTTCGCAGCTGCAGTCAATCCGCAAAAAAGACTTGACAAGAACTGACTATTGTGATAGTATACAAGTGTAACTATTGCAATAGTCATTTTACTGGAGGCACACGCGATGAAGATTTTCGATTCGGAGTTGAAGGTTATGGAGGAGCTGTGGGCGGAGGGGACGCTCTCTGCCGGGCAGCTTGCCAAACGCTTGCAGGAGAAGGTTGGCTGGAACCGAAACACAACCTATACGGTCGTCAAAAAGCTCATTGATAAGGGGGCGGTGGAGCGGCAGGAGCCAGGCTTTCTTTGCAGTTCCCTGGTGAGCCGGGAGGAGGTTCAGCGCAGTGAGGCGGATGATCTGGTGGAAAAGCTGTTTGGCGGATCGCCAGAGCGCTTCCTGTCCGCCTATCTGGGCGGCAGAACCCTGACGCCGGAGGAACATGCCCGACTGCGGGCCCTGGTGGATTCTCTGGAATGAGGCAGGGGAAATGATGCTCTTGCAAATGTCTCTTCAAGGCGGTGTTCTGATCGGGATTACCGCACTGCTGCGGCTGCTGCTGCGGGATCGACTGCCCAAGCAGGCTTTGCTCGCCTTTTGGGCTGCAGCGCTGCTGCGGCTGCTGCTGCCCTTTGCGCTTCAAGGGCCCTGGAGCCCCTATCTGCTCCTGGCGGAGCAGGCGCGGAGCGCTGCGCCTGCGGGGCAGTCTGTCCTGCCGGGGGGATTCCCGCCGATCCGTCAGCTCCTTGCTCTGCTGCCCACCTCGGCGCAGAAAGTCCGGACGGAAAGCGCTGCGGTCTCTGTTTGGACGGTGCTTTGGATAGTCGGCGCTGCGGCGACGGCCTGTGTTCTGATCCTCCGCTATCTGCGGGGCTGCCGTCTGCTGCGGCAGGCGCTGCCCCTGGAGCCCACGCAAGCCGTCTCCCGCTGGCAGGCGGCGCATCCTCTGTGGCGTCCGCTGCGAATCCTTCGATCCGACCGGCTGGGCACGCCCCTTTCCACGGGGCTGCTCCGGCCCACAATCTACCTGCCCCGGGGGGCGGAAGAGGATCCGGAGACGCTGGAATTCATTTTGACCCACGAATACCTTCATATCCGGCATTGGCACCAGCTTTGGAAGCTGATTGCCCTTCTTGCCCTTTGCCTGCACTGGTTCAATCTGGCGGTCTGGCTTCTGGTCTGTCTGCTGGATCGGGATCTGGAGCGGGTCTGTGATGAGGCTGTCCTGCGCCGCTGCGACGGGGATCGTCGAAGGGCCTACGCCCTTTCCCTGCTCCGCCTGGCGGCTCGCAAATCCCAAATACCCGTTTCCGCCGGTTTTTCCGGCAATCCATTGCATGAAAGGATTGTATCGATTATGAAATTCAAGAACAAACCGCTGCTGTTTGCGCTTCCGGCTATTCTCGCGGCGGCGGCCTTGAGCCTTTTCCTAATGACCTTGCCCTCCGAGGCCGCCCTAAAGGCGGAGCGCCCCGCGGCGACTGTGGCCGAGCCGGGTTCGGAGCCGGAAGCCGTGCCGCCCGAGGCCGAGGCGAACAGTACGGAAAAAGAACAGCCAAGGCAGGAAAACATCTTCTATTCCTGGCACGACATGCCGGAGGCATATCAAAGAACCTATCTGGAGGCCTTTTGGGACGAGACAGAATGCGTCTCGGAAAACGGAACGCCCTATACGATCCGAAGCTGTTCCGCCCGCTGGGCCCTGGAGAACGGCTATCCGGTGAATGATCTGGGCGAGACCTACGCACCAGGCTTCTGGTACGGTCCGGAGGACGTGGACGAGCTGGCGCATCTGGGCGAGCCGGAGCTTTTGCTGGCAAGCAATCAGCAGGGCGTCGTGGGCTACATCCGGCAGAGCGAGTTCCATGAGGCCGCAGAGGGCCGTGAAATCCACACGCCGGAGGAGGCAGCCGCTTGGACGGCGGATCCGAAGAGCCGGGCGCTCCGGCAAATTCCCCTGTATCTGGAGGACGGCGTTACCGTCGTCGGGTATTTTACGATCGGAGGCGATTAATCATCAAGGACACCCGGGGCATCATCGACGGCATCCTGGACGGCTCCATCCTGAAGGCCCCCACCAAGAAGATCCCCTACTTCAACTTCGAGGTGCCCACCGAGCTGCCCGGCGTGGATCCCGCCATCCTGGACCCCAGAGACACCTACGCCGATCCCTCCATCTGGGAAGAGAAGGCCAAGGATCTGGCCGGCCGCTTCATCAAGAACTTCGTCAAGTACGAGTCCAACGAGGCCGGCAAGGCCCTGGTGGCCGCAGGCCCCCAGCTGTAAGCGGAATCGCGGTACGGTAAACGGAATCGCGGATCGGTAAGCGAAATCGCATAACAAAAAGCCCTGTCCCCCCCGGACAGGGCTTTTGTTATGCGCCGCGGATCTTTGTCCGCACCCGCCCGAGGCAACGGGAATCGGGGCTCAGAGAACGTAAGGGGGACGGATTTCTCGCTGCGCTCGAAATGACAGATCGTAGGGGGCGGCGCGCTCGACGCCCCGCCGTTCCCTGCCCGCTCCCGCCCGTAGGGGCCGGGTTCCCCGGCCCGCCGCGTTCCGCATGCACACGCCCGTAGACGGCTCTCAGCCGTCCGCGTTCTCCGTCCCCATTTTCAATGTTTTCAAATGGCAATTTGAAAACACCACAATTTTCAACTTTCAATTTTCAATTTTCAATTCGCCCGGGGCGGGGTACGGCGGGCCGGGGAACCCGGCCCCTACGGGCGCGCTCAGCTTACCCGGTGCTCCTCCAGGAAGGCCGCCAGGGCCTGCATGGCCTGCTCCAGCCGGGCGGGCTCCGGGAGCATCACGATGCGGAAGCGCAGGTCCTCCTGCCAGTCGAAGCCGGTGCCGGGCACCACTAAGATGTGGGTTTCCTCCAGCAGCCGCAGGGCGAAGTCCGGGGCGTCGGCAAAGTCGAAGCGGCCCGGCTCCAGCCCCGGGAAGAGGTAGAAGGCCGCGGAATTGGGGGTGTAGCGGACCCCCTCCACGCCGTCCAGCACCCGCATCACGGCGGCCCGCTGCTCAAAGAGCCGTCCTCCGGGCCGCAGCATCTGCCGGGTGCTCTCGGGGTCCGCCAGGGCGGCGGGGATCACCAGCTGGGTCAGGGCGTTGCCGCAGATCCGCATGGAGGCCAGGTTCATGACCCCCTCCTCCACCGCGGCCCGCTCCGTCCGGGGGCCGGAGAAGACCATCCAGCCGCAGCGGAAGCCGCAGATGATGTGGCTCTTGGACAGGCCGTTGAAGGTGACGCAGGGGACGTCCGGGGCCAGGGCCCCCAGGGAGGCGTAGGGCGAGCCGTCCAGGATCAGCCGGTCGTAGATCTCGTCCGAGAGCAGCATCAGCTGATGCTGCCGGGCGATCTCCGCGATCTCCAGCAGGATCTCCCGGCTGTAGACCGCCCCGGTGGGGTTGTTGGGGTTGATAACCAGAATCGCCTTGGTGCGGGGGCTGAGCTTGGCCCGGATGTCCGCCGGGTCGGGGTTCCAGCCGTTGGCGGGGTCGCAGCGGTAGAAGACAGGCTTCCCCCCGCAGAGCCAGGCGTTGATGCTCCACAGGGAGTAGCAGGGGGAGGGCACCAGGATCTCGTCCCCGGCGCAGACCAGGGCCGTCATCAGCATGGAAGCGGCCTCGCTGACGCCGTTGCAGAGGAAGATGTCCTCCGGCTCCACCCGGCTCAGACCGGCCCGGCGGTGGTAGTCGCAGATAGCGGCCCGGGCCGGGGCCATGCCCCGCACGTCGGCGTAGGCCACTGCCTCATCGATATGGCCCTCCAGGGCCCGGCGGACGGATTCGGGCAGGGTAAATCCAAAGCAGGCGGGGTTTCCGGCGTTGAGCTTCAGAACCTCCACGCCCCGGGCCTCCATGGCCAGGGCGGCCTGATACAGGGGCCCGCGAATATCATAGTGAACATGCTCCAGACGTTCAGAGCAGGGAATCATGCGGCATGCCTCCTCGGTCGGAATATTTATACGGCCAATTATAGCATGAAAATCCGAATTTGCAAGAAAAAGTTTCCGCGGCTGGAAGAAAATGCGGATCAGGCATCAGGCATCAGACCCGCCCGTAGGGGACGGGTTCCCCGTCCCGCCGTTCCCCGCTCCGACGAGGCATCAGGCATTAGGCATCAGACATCAGGCCCGCCCGTAGGGGCGGTCATTGGCCGCCCGCCTCCCCCGCACGGACGAGGCATCAAGCACCAGGCATCAGGCATCAGACCCGCTTATAGGGGCGGTCATTGGCCGCCCGCCTCCCCCGCACGGACGAGGCATCAGGCAT
>JAFXYD010000040.1 GCA_017541995.1 Oscillospiraceae bacterium | reverse complement strand
TCCGCCCGCAGACCGGGAGAACCGGGGCGGCCTGCAAAACGTCCGGGAGCGGCTGGCCCTGATGTGCGGCGGCACCCTGACGGTGCGTCCCTTGCAGGAACAGCCCCCCAGGCGCGGCGCCGTGGCCGCCATCTGCCTCAATCCCACCCGGCTCCGGCTGTCGGATAAACCTTCTGCCGCGGTGAAGCACGAATACAGCGGCTGAGTAAAACCGATCAGCAAAAACGGGATTTGTCGGGCCGCTAAAAGGGGCTGTGAAGAAAAGGAGTGAAAGCCACTCCTGGACGTCACAGCTCCTTGTTTTTGCGGGATTCGGCAGGATTTGAAGATGAAAACAACTGAAATGGGTACACTACCCCTACCCCAGGAAGCGGCGGGTGTGGAAAACTACGCAGCTTGCTGGAGCTTCATCTGTTTGTTATAGAATTTGTACAGGTTGTGCCCAATAGAGACCAGATAAAGCTCCAATTGGACAGAATCCAACCCTCTTCGGACAATGCGCTTATACCAGCGGTCCTGTTTTATGACCCCGAAGGAGCCATCTGCCTGGATGGAGCGGTTCATACGCAACAGCGCTCCGTGGATGCTTTCGAGGTTGTCAAGAACTTCTTCATGGAACTCGGTAAGCTCTTGATTTACGCGGATCGTTCGGTTCTTTTCTGTCTTCTTACACCTGTCCGCATACGGGCATCCGCTGCAATCCTCGCATTCGTAGATTTCCTCCTGTCGCCCGTATTGATTCCCCTTGACCGCCTTTCGGTATGCAAGGTGGAATTTTTTGTGATTCGGACAAATCAGGTCGCCATCTGCGTCTGTCTTGAAATTGACGGCGCGGAACGGATCATTTCGGTATTTTTCGTGGGTGGTTTCCTTCTTGTACATGGGGAATTTCATGTACTACTCCATCCCGTGCTCCTGGCAGTAAAGATAATTATTGAAGGAGCCGTACCCGGCGTCCGCAATCGGGTATTTGGGATAGAAACCGAACTGACGGTAAAATTCCTCCATGAGCGGAATAAAGCAGTCCATATCCGAACGGTACTGCATGGCTTTCACGACAACGATGTACTCGTCTGCAACGCCGATTTGAATATTGTACGCCGGAAGAAGCTGGTCGTTTCCCATGTAGTCCTTCTTCATTCGCATGAAGGTAGCGTCCGGATCTGTCTTGGAATAGCTGTTCCGATCCGGCCCACAGGTGTTGGTTTTCGCAACATATTCTCGCAGCTTCGCGGTGTAGTAGCTCAGCCGTTCACAGTGCCGCTGCTCCGGTGTCTTGTGTCGGCCCTTTCCGTGGACAAAGCTGCTCGCATTGACGCGGACCAATTGCATATATCTGACGGTGATCTCTTCCAGATATTCCGGAGTGTACTCCGTGTTTGTTTCGATCTGAACGCCGAGGCCGGTAAGCTCGTCGTTGATCTCATTGAGCTGCTTTGTGATCTTTTCATACAGGCGGTAGCGGGACTTTTCAAGACATCGCTTGACCCCATGAAAAACAGGCAAACAGTCAGGAGCGTTCTGTACCGGTAATCAGGATGTATGGATTTTTCTCAGCATCCAGCCATTGCAGCACGGAAAGCATATCCTCCCGGCGCAGGCCGACGCAGCCGCCGGTGCCGGTTTTGGCGCAGTGCAGGAAGATCGCGCAGCCCCGGTCCGGGACCACGTCGGGCGGGCGGTTGAACTCGATCACGCAGGCCCAGGCGTACTGGGTCGGGTAGTCCTCCAGGTGCTCCACGTCGTCGCTCCAGGGGATCAGACTGGGATCTTCCCGCTCCTGCCAGGTATTGAAGTAGGGAGATTGCTCGTCGCAGACCCAGTCGGAGTTGGGCGTCACCTGCCGCCAGGGCAGCTTCAGCCCCTCCGGCGGCGCCTCGTTTCCGAAGGCCGTCCCGATGGCCCAGAGTCCCGCGGGAGAGGTATTGGTATTCCGCCGCCGGTCGTGTAGGATCCCGCTTTTGCCTACGAAGCCCTGCAGCCGGTCCAGCCCGGAAACCGGGCAGAACCTCCCGTCCGCAACCCGTTCATAGCAGACCGTCAGCGTCGTAACGCCGTCCGAAGGCTGGGCTGACACGAGAATGAGCTGTCGGCAGTTCCGGGCGTCCAGGTCCGCCGTTGTCAGGCCCTCCACGGCCATCCATTTTTCCAGCAGCATGTTCCCGTCACAGTCGCCGTCCTGCGGATAGTTCTCCGCCAGCTCCGGCCTCCAGGTCGGGGTCGTGTCGCCAATCTGGTACGGGATTGCGGGCGTAGGGGGTTCTGTCGGCGCAGGCGCTGTCACGGCTGGCGCTGGCTCTGTGGGTATAGGTGGTGAAGGTGAAGAAGCAAGCGTCTCCGTCTGCGCAAGCTGCGGCTCCGTGCTCTGCTCCTCTGTCTGTTCGCTTGTTACGGGCCTTGTGTCTTCCGTCGTATCTTCTGCAATGGAAGATGGGACAGTTTCATCCGGGATTGGAGGCAGAAGGATCACCGGCGGCGACATTTCAAGCACCGCCGGCTGGACAGGCTCCGTATGCGGCGCAGCCGCTGCGAATACACTGCAGCCGCAGAGGAGAAGAATCATCGGCGGCAGCCACAGCAATCGTTTCATGGATCTCATCTCCTTCTTTGTGATCGCATGGATTTCCGTTGTAATCTACCAATCTGGGGACTCCATGATCCCTGTGATCTCGGAGTTCGTCCATTCTCCGGTCGTTGGATCCTGCAGCAGCCAATAGCTGGCTGTTTCCGTCATAGGGCTTCCGTCTTGCCAGATCGTATAGGTCACGGTTATTGCAGCCATGTGGTCTTTCAGATAGTCCTCCGTCCAACCGTTTCCGATTGCCAGTGTTGTCCCGTTCAGGCGCTGCAGGGCGGCCGCTGTTTTCTCCGGGTCAAACGCGGCTTCGTCAACCGTTATTCGGCTGACATCTTCAAAGGCTTCCCACTTTTTCACCATGTCTGTCACGGCCAGGATTGCTTCGCTGTAATCCCGCGCAGGCGTCGTCTGTTGATCCTTTTCCTCCGGTACGCCGGGCTCCGGATCGGCTGCCGGGCCCATGCTTCTTACGTCTGAAGAATCGAATATCTCCCAATTGCCATCCGCGCTGCGGACGAGGTAAAAGTATTGATTCAGCGTACCGTCTCGGTAGAAGCTCTTCTCGTGATCGTAGACGACGGAATACCGGGCATAAATCGCCATGACATCCGCAAGCTGCTTGCCTTCCAACGCCTCCGGTCTGGGTCCGTAGCCATCTCGGATCGCCAGAATGGAATTTGGCTGCCATGCATAGATCCTCTGGGTCTCCGCATCGTCAATCAAAATTTGCTCCACGTTGACGGATACGGCATAGTCCTTCTCGTTTTGTCGGGAGATTGCTTCCCGGACGACCTGGATCGGGTCGGAAGCGGGCGTTTGCAGCCAGCGATCATTCCAAATTCCGATAAGCTCCCCAATGCCGAAAACCGTGGAAGCCAAAGCGATCACGATGGCCGCCGCCAACAGAGCTCGATACAGTATGCGCGGCTTTTTCTTTGCAGGGACAGACTTGCCCATCCTGCCCGCATGAGCCGCGTTCCAGATGTACGCATCGTTCACGTCGTTCAACGCATCGATCATATCGTTTGCGTTCATAGCATATCCTCCTCTTTTAAGAAATCTCTCAGCTTTTTTCTTGTACGAAGGAGCATGGATTTGACTTTGCCATAACTGAAATCAAAGCGCTCGCTGATCTCCGAAATGCTCTCAAAATACCAGTAACGGCAGAGAAATACGTTCCGCTCAAGCTCCGGAAGCGCATCCAGAAAGCGGTCGATTGCGAGGGCAAGCTCCTTTCGCATCACTTCCTGTTCCGGACTGCCGCCTGCCGGGATCGCTTCCGCGATTTCATCCAGCGCAAGCGATATCGTGCCGCCGCCTCGCTTTTCCCGGTGTTCGGTCCGCCAACGGTCGATCGCTTTTGAGCGGGTGATCTTTCCGAGAAAGGTCGCCAGGTTTTTTGGACGCTTCGGAGGGATGCTGTTCCATGCGCCGAGCCAGGTATCATTGACGCATTCCTCGCTGTCTTCCTCGCTCTGAAGGATATTCCTGGCAATCGTCGAACAATAATTGCCATATTTTTCCGAGCTTCGGTCAATCGCGAGGGGATTTCGCTCCCAATACAGATCAATGATTTTTTCGTCTTCCATTGTATAAACTCCTTCTTGAAGGTCCTTCACCCTTATACACGATACTTTTGCCGTTCCGGCACAGAAAAAGTATTTATCGCTGTGATTATATCATCTCCGACATGACAGGGCCATACCGCAAGCGAAAAAAATTTCCGCTGGCGGTATGGCCCTGTGGAGCCCGTCTTCTATGTTGATACACATGGAACCGGAATATGCGGCGGCGCAGAACGCGCCGCCGCGTTGTGTGCTTATCGGATTGTCACAGGCGTCGGGTCGTGGTCGTAGAGCTCGATTTCAACCACCGCAGACTCGGTGTTCGGATGGAGGACGACGACGTAACCGGAAAATGTGAGATAGCCGGGGCAGCTCGTTCCGTTTACCACAGTTTCAAAGCATGGCTCGCCCCAGGCGGCCTTCACGGCGTCGAGCTTCATGCCCAGCAGCCCTGCGGGCTCGTCCAGCTCAATCAGCGGAACCTTGTATCCGGCCACGATATCCATGGAATGATCCTCGAAGAAGCGGGCGTAGCCCGTGATTTTTTCGTTCTCACCGTAGGCATAGGCCATCACATAATGCTTCTTCTCCCGGAACAGAACAGTGCGGTCGTCAGAGGCCCTGAACAAAATCGTGTTCTTCGTTTCCAGGGCTGCCAGCAGCTTCTTCATCGGCGCGTCGACGTTGTAATTGAGATCCCAGTCCGCGCTGACCTGTTCGGGATCTCTGACAAACTGCGTTGTATTCGGCGCAAATTGACCGTACTCCCAGAGCTCCAGTCCCCGGAGCGGATCGCCGGAGGAAAGCCCCGCCTCGAAGGCTGCCCGGTCTGTGACCCGGTAGACAGCCCCGTGCGCCTGCTCGTCAAAGAAGGCCGCCGCGTACCCGTTGTGGAAATCCAACACCGCGATCGGATCAGAGCCGTCATACTCCCAGGGCTCAGGAAGCGCGACTGAAAGCTGGGCCCAGATGACCTTGGCCTCTTCCTCTGTCCATGTCTGACCCTGCCAACCGGCTCCGTCAGGCAGCCAGACGGTGATTTCGTTGCTGTCAAAGCGGCGGTTGATCTCCTCCTGCTCCGGGTCGATCTCTTCCTGGGGCGGATCGGGGTAAAGGAAGCCCAGGTGAATGGACTTCACGATATGCTCACCGTCTTCATTGTGATCCCGATAGTTGACCGCGAATTCCAGGCAGCCGGCTTCACCGGTGTTCACGTCTGTCAGCATAACCGATACGCTTCCGTACTGCGAGCCGCTCACCGGATCGCTGTAATCCCGCCGGACGGCAGCCTCGTCGAGGATCGGGTTTTTCCGGAAGGCGGCCTCGGCCTCATCAAAGGGCTGGCCGATCTGAATGCCGCAAGGCATCCCCGCCTCCAGGTTCACTGGGCAGGAAATATCGTTTACCACAAAGCCGTCTCCCGCGTCTACAAAGCCGATCCGCAGACTCTGCTCCGGTCCGAAGTGATAAACCCAGCGATCCCGCCTCGTGCCGTCAGACTGCACTTCGTCGGAAACGCCGTAGGTTATTGGCTCCCCATAGAGGGCGTAGACCTCCTCCTGGGGCTGCCCCAGATACAGGCCCCCGATCCGCAGGTTCATCAGGGCAGCCTCCAGCTCCGGATCTGCGTCAATCTCCCGCGTCCCATCGCTGGACATGGCCATATACACGGGATGCTTCAGCATATCATAATAGCTTTCCAGGCTGATCCCCATGTCCTCCAGCCATTGCAGGATCGCGGCTCTGGGATAGGGAAACTCATCCTCCGGCCATACAAACTCCGTGGCGTTCGAAGCTGTTGCCACCGGCGCGGAGGAGGGCACGGCCAATTGCGGATCATCGCCGGGCGTTGTTCTGCCCGGATCGGGCCCTCTGCGCAGCATCAGCCACGACGCGCAGGACAGCACGACCAGAGCGAAGGCCGCGGCGACAAGCCACATACGTTTGGGACGCCTCTGTTTCATGACAAGCCTTTCTGTGAGAAGATAAGCGCCTGCGGCAGCGGCTTCCTCTACGAAGGAATCATCCACCTTGCCAAGGACATCCAGGAAATCATTTGATGTCATAGCAAATTCTCCTTTTGCAAAAACAGTCTCAGTTTGCTGCGGGTACGATGGAGTATAGATTTGACTTTACTGTAGCTGAAGCCAAAGCGCACAGCAATCTCCGTGATGTCCGCAAAGAACCAGTAGCGAAGCATGAAAATCATGCGTGCCTCTTTGGGAAGCTCAGCAAGAAAGCGGTTGATTGCCTGAACAAGCTCCAGATCAAGAAGGTTTTGCTCCGGACTGACTCCCGCAGGGACGATCTCGGCAATTTCGTCCAAAGCGAGCTCCACATTGCCGCCGCCTCGCTTTTCACGGTTCTGCGCCCGCAGACGATCGATTGCCTTATATCGGGTGAGCTTGCCGAGAAAGCCCGGCAGATGCTCCGGCCGCTTGGGAGGTATACTGTTCCACGCACCGAGCCAGGTATCGTTGACGCACTCCTCGGCATCCTCTTCGCTTCCCAGGATATTTCGGGCAATCGCCGAACAGTAATTGCCGTATTTTTCTATGGTTCGGTCAATCGCAAGCGTATTGCGCTCCCAATACAGCTCAATGATTTGTTTGTCGTCCATCGTTATAACTTCTTTGTAAGGGCCCTTCACTCTTATACTCGACATTTCCAAATAGATGGTGCAAAAAAGAGAAGATTTTTCTTTCTCTATTGAATCATCCGAGAAAAAAACCATGCCGCCAGTGGAAAATTTCCGCTGACGGCATGATTAGAGTTCATAACTCAAATCCGTTATGAACACTCGACATGGTCCGAGTGACTGGATTCGAATTATCCAAGCCTGTGTTAGTAGGGTGTATCTTGTGTTAAAAGCTGTTATTCTGGCTTGTAAAGCACAATATATTGTGTTGTCCAATGTTGACAAAACCCAACAACAATTACCCTCATAAGGGAAAAATAAGGGGAAATTTTATGATTGAAATGCCGTGGGCGGGTACAGTTTTATAGAAATAGTGCTCCGGGATGATGCCCAGAGCACTTTCTTTTTTATGCCTCCACCATCGTTTGCATACAGTCTCCGCAGAGGATGTTGACCTTTTTTGTGGCCCGGACGCTCTGACCGCAGCAGGGGCAAATCAGCTTCCGGGTGCTGCTGGGGCGTTTCTCGCCGGGGATCGTCGCAGCTCCCGCGCTGACTGTTCCCGTGGCTCCGATATGGGGAAAGGGCGGCAGCGTTCCACGGTTGATTTTGATTTCTGACCACCCTTTTGAAAGTGCATATTCAAGAAGGTTGTCGCCGGGTGTGGTGTTCCAGCCATATTTCCCGGTTTGCACACAGGTCAGACCGTGGGCTTCTGCAATCTCCTTGAATTTCTTGTTGTGATACATCCCGCCCCGGCTGACCTCCTTGATTCCATGCTCCCGGCAATAGAGGTGTACCATCTCATGCAGCATGGTATCTATAGTTTCCTCTATGGGATAGCTCAAAACCTCGGCGGCAATGTTGATTTCATAGGCGTTATCCTCGGGCCGCTTCCAGACCTTGGCTGTAGAGCTGTGGCCGTAGGTGCCGGGCTTGCTCTGTACCGTGATGATGGGCGTGGGCAGCTCATAGCCGAAAAAATCCTCGTTCAGACTGTTGTAGATATGCTCTAATTGGCTGACGGCTCTGGACATTTTGGTAGTCTGTTTCATGGTGTGTAGCCTCCGTAATCATGTTTTGAATGCGCAGCACGCTTGCGCTTGCGCTTTTATGGCTACAGCACAGCACGACGGGCAAGCCGGTTGTCAAGGGAACCGTGGAATAAATCAGTGCGCACACTGTTTTATGCCGCGAAAGTCCCTTGACTCGGCTGCCCGCCGTGCTTCGTTTCCACACCGTTGAGCCTTGGCTCATTTATTTTCAATCTTATCCAACTGCATAGCGCTCCGAGAGTAATCTAACCCATCAGACATCTCGACAAGTAACTCCACAAACCCGATTAAAGCATCCACCTTTTCGTTTAAGGCATCTACCTTTTCGTTTAGGTCCATGTTTTAGTACCTCCATCTTTTGACGGAAAACCACTGTTATGCCGGGTTTTCCATGCCGCATCTCTTGCACTTATTATACGCAGGCTTGATTACACGATCTTCACTCCAAGTCTGGAATCCACCATGATTGTCTTCCTCCTCGGTATCAAGATAGCTGTAAAAATGGGCTTCCCAATCAGTGACAGAATAGAATCTTGCACCGCAATAACATGCGTATACATACACGGTTTCGGTTTCGGCGGGGTGGTATTCCCAATCATGACCAAGAGCATTGACCGAGCGGGTCTTGTGACATACACTGCAGGTTTCGGTTCCGTTGTTGGTGCAGGTAGGAGCCTGAGTCTGCTTCCAGCTGTGATTGCCAGTCGCAGGAATCACTTCGGTCTTCGTCTTGCTGCAACCAGTGCGATTGCAATGATAGGTACGAACACCATCACTACCGCAGGTCGGCTTGGACGTTACAGTTCCGTTGTCCCATTTGTGACCAAGAGCCGCTGCATCACGAGTTTCAGTCTTTCCACACCGAGAACAGCTTCTTTGCTCCGTACCCTTAGCCTCACAGGTGGGAGCTACAGTCTGCGTCCAGCTACCCCAGCTGTGACCAAGAGCAGGAATCGTTTCCGTGTAGCTCGCACCACAGGAACAAGTATAGGTTTTAGTTCCGCTGGCAGTACAAGTGGGGCTCTTTGTGACAGTTCCAGTATAGCTATGAGTGTGAGGGGGCTCCGTCGGCTGAGTCGGCTTCGGCTCCGTGGGCTTCGGCTCCGTGGGCTTCGGTTCCGTCGGCTTGGGCTCTGTGGGCTTAGGCTGAGTCGGTTCAGTGGGCTTCGGTTCCGTGGATGGAGTGGTGGGGCGCTCTGTCGGCGTTGTAGGAGCCTCCGAGGAAGACTCCGCAGCCTGTGTTGCTTCTGTCCCCTGGGTCGTTTCCGGCTTCGTCACCGTCCCGGATGTGCTTGGCGTTTCTGTCCCCGGCGTTGTCGCCACTTGCTCTGTGCCGGCCTCTGTTGCGATTGTGGAGACAGTAACGCGCTCTGTTGTACGCTCCGCTCCGGCAGCTCCAGTCCCGGCAGCGGGCGTGTTTTTTGCGTTCCGGCAACCGGCAAGCCCCAGAAGCATCAACGCTGCAAGCAGACCCAACAAGACCTTGGTTTTCGTATTTCGTTTCATGTCTTTGTTTCCTCCTGTTCATAGAAAAAGGGTGCGGAGCATAGGCCACGCACCCGAAAAACGCACAGCCCACATTGCTGCGAGACAAGTTCGACATTCGGTTAGGGATGCCAAAACGGAGCGTGCATTTTTACCATAGGTAACATGCACCCCAGAACCGAAAATATGAACTTGTCTCGCAGTCTTATTTTATCATTCCGGCGAAGAAAAAGCAAGCCTGTTTACAATTTTCAATTATGGAAATGGATGTGCTGTAAAATGGAGTCATCAGGCAGACGCCCGAAATAAATAATAAAAGAGGTTTAAAAAATGAAAAGAACGAAACTTAGCCCGGAAACCCTTGAAAAACTCAAACGCTATGCGTCCGTAGCCCTTGTAAGCGCCGGGGTAGTATCCTTTGTTGCTGCGATGCTGTTTTTCAGTGCTTACCCGGACGCGCCCTTCCCGGATTATTGGAAAAAGCTGTTCACGTATGTGCAATATGTCTTACTCTCGATCTGCACAATTCCCATCGGCTGTGTATTCGTGTTTTTTACCATGAAGGCCGTTGAGTCAACCACGCTGCGGACAGCCGCTCACCGACTGGGGCTGACGATCAACCAGCGCATGCTTCTGAAAAACGCCGCGCACATTAACCCGAACCTGCTGGAATTTCTTTACGCTGTTTTGCGGGCCTACAACGAAACCCTGCATCTTCCGCTGGGACAGGACGCCTCTGCCTTGATTCCCAATGGGTACTGCCCTGTGGCACGGGCCGGTTGCGTTTTCTACCGCTATCAGCTCGTTCTGCCGGAAGCCCCTGAGATGGACAAACGCTCTTTTCATCAGATTATCCAGGAATACATTTGGGCAGAGCTTGGCAACCACGGCATTGCCGGACTGAATGCTTCCTTTCCCTCAAAAACACAAGGGCGACTTCCATCCGTTTTTCTGGACAAAGTGTGGTATGACGGAGAGCAGCACTTGCTAAATTTTGAGCTGCTATATATATGTACCGAGGATGCTTCCCAATATGCCATGCAAGCCTTCCAAAAGCGCAAGCCCAAGACCAAGCCGAACCAAGAGGTGTTTGATGATGAAATTTGATAACTCGCTTTGTGTGGGGGTGGAGCAATCCGCCCTCGCGCTCGGCTTAATGATCCCGCAGCGGATCGACTTTGACCGGGCTCCGCACTTGTTGATTGCAGCCCCGTCCGGCAGCGGAAAGACCTACCTTTTGACCTACCTGCTGGGACAGCTTGCCAAAAAGCCGGGGACGCTGCTGCTGGCGGACTTCAAGGGTGTTGATTTCCTCGCTTTGGATGGTTGCCAGCACTACTACAAGCATACCGCGGTTGAAAATGCACTTCAATCAGCCTTTGACACAATGCAAGAAAGAATGGCTGACCCGCAACCAGACGCAGAGCCGATCTACTTTGTGATAGATGAATGGGCCGGATTTCTCTCCCTTCATCCCAAGAAGGAGCAAGAGGACTACAAGCAAAAGATGGCCTCCATTTTGATGTTGGGGCGAGGCGTGCAGGTGTTCGTCATTATGGCCTTGCAGCGGGCCGACGCCGCCTATATTTCCGGACGGGACAACTTCGGAAACTGCATAGGTCTTGGTACGCTCAGTAGGGAATCCATGCGGATGCTGTTCCCGGACGATACCGACAAAATCCAGCCCAAACCCAGAGGCAGGGGCTACCTCCACATCGACGGCAAGGGTTTGTCGGAGATCGTCGTGCCTCGGCTGCGAGACCGTGAGGCAACCATGCAGGTTGTAAGGCAGAAGCTATCCAATGGTAGGCTAAAAGCATAAATATACAATTTGATAAATATTTCCAATTTTGGAGAAGGGCGCACTCTGTCCTTTACCCTGGGCAGCACTGCGCTTCCCCTGATGGATCGAAAACGAAAAAGAGCCCTGCCCAATTTACCCTGGATGTTTTCCTCCCTTCCCCCCGAACGTTTCCGGCCTCAGGGTGGAAGAAACCCCAATTTTCCCAGGGGCCCAAAATCACTTCCTTTGGCCAACACTGGGCAGAAAGCAAACTCCCGGGTGAAAAAGTAGCCTCTGATTTTAAAGTAACAGAAAAAAATCAAGAACCTACCTATATCTTTCCGGGCGGCAATGTCAGCGGTCAAATAATCTGCCCCAGACCGACAAACTGCCTTGCCAAAGAAAGGTATATTTATGCAAATTAAAAGAATGTTGTCAAACCCGTCCCGGGGCCTGCTGCGCAGAACGCAAGATCTGATCTATGCCTGGCTGGGCGCCAAGGGTCATGCCCGGACAGAACGGGAGCTTGCCACACTGTTAGGCGTGTCCCCGCAGACCTTGCTTCGAATCCTCGACCCCGCCTGCGACTATCAGCTCCATGCCAACTTAATTTACCGCGCTGCGGACGTTTTCGAGGTGGATTTATCCTGGCTGATGACCGGCCACGGCAGCAAGCAGAGACTTCCAAAAATGGACAGGGTGGTGTGGTAAACTTCTGGATGGAAAAACTGCGGGCGAGCGGCCACGCCCTTATTTTGGCCGCCCCCTCACGGGGCCGTTTGAAGCATTTCAACATTATATCAAGGAGGAAATACAAATGAAACAAACAATTGAAAATCCCCGCGGCCTGCTTCTGCACGACGGCCAGCGGGAAGCCGGGTCTGCTGAAATCGACGGCAAGAAAATCACCTGGGAAGCTGGCTACACCCTCTCGCTGCTGCAAATCGGCGGCAGCAAGGCTCGGGATCTCCGCAAGTACGTGGTTATGCCCGAAATGGCCGCACAGATCCAGAAAGCCCTTGCAGACGTTGGTTGGGGCAGCCTGGTCACTTTGGAGCTGGACGGCAAGCAGGTCATCGGCGTGACCGTTGAGTTGGACTGGTCGGAACAGGTTGCAATCTAAGCAGCAAAACTCCCGCGTGGCGTTCGCCGCCGCTTGCGGCGGCGGGCGCCACAAGCGGGAGCCCCCTCAGTATTACAGGGGGGATGTCGCAAACACAGGAATCCATAGGTTATATCAAGCAATTCACACTTGCGACAAGTGCCTGTCGCATTGTCGCATTATGGCATTCTGTCGCAGAAAGGAAACGAAGATGAAAGATTTTTTCGCAAAAGACAAGCAATCCCGAAAATACCAACTCACAATCAATAATCCGCTGGAGGCCCATTTCAAGGACGAAAAAACCGGGGAGATCGTGCAGGTTTCATTTACCCATGATGAAATTCGGAACCGAATCTCTAAGCTGAAATCCGCTGTTTATTGGTGCATGGCCGACGAAATCGGCACTCAAGAGCAGACGCCACATACCCATGTATTCCTACTCTTTTCCAGCCCCGTCCGTTTTTCAACCTTGAAACGGGCATTCCCAACGGCCCATATCGAATCCGCTTACGGCTCCTGCCAGGACAACCGGGACTATATCACCAAAATGGGGAAATGGGAGCAGACCGAAAAAAGTGAAACTTCCATCGACGGCACATTTGAAGAATACGGGGAAATGCCCATGGAAGAGCGAACCGGGAGCGCGGGGAAGATTCAATATCTTTTCCGCCTGGTAGAAAACGGCCTTGCTGATGTTGAAATCCTGAGGATGTTCCCGGAGTCTATGCTATATCTTGATAAGGTTCAGCGAACCAGAGCGGCACTGTTGGAGGACGCCTGCAAAAGCACTTGGCGGGATTTGACCGTGACCTATATTTTTGGCGAGACAAACACCGGCAAGACTCGCAGCGTCATGGAGCGGTTCGGCTATGAAAACGTCTACCGGGTGACGGACTATAAACATCCTTTCGACAGCTACGCAATGCAGGATGTGATTCTCTTTGAAGAATTTCGTGACAGTCTACCGATTGCGGATATGCTGACCTATCTGGACGGTTATCCGTGTGTCCTTCCTGCCCGCTACAACAACAAACAGGCAGGCTATACAAAGGTTTACATAACTACAAACATTTCCCTTGCAGAGCAGTATAAAGACGCGCAGGAGTTTGAGCCGGAAACCTGGGCTGCATTTCTGCGGCGCATCAACCGTGTCATTCAGCACGTTTCAAATCGTCCGGAGGATATATTGGATTATGGAAGCGCACGGCAGTATATGGACGGCCTTGCCAAGATGAAGCGGAAAACCCGCAGTTCCCAGCACATCAATTCTCGGGAAGAGGTATCGGCAGCAGATTATCTTAGCATGATGCCGCTGACAAAAGTGACGCCGCCAAAACAGGAGGAGCTTAAACATGGATGATACAGAGATTGTGGGGGTGGAGAATGTCACAGGTGCCCGCCGGGTCTACGACTGGCAGCCCTATTCCTACTGGCGCATCGAAGCGATATTTCGCAATTACTTCGGCTGGGCGTTTGTACAAATCAATCGCGGCTATAAGGCCAACAGAAGACCCGGATATCAGGGCCTATATCGAGTCTATGAAATCGAAAGCGGAAAAACTGTCTGTGAATGCACCAGCGTGTACGCTATGCAAAAATTCCTGGCATCTTATGATTTCCCGATGGAGGAACCCAAGGACTTACGAAACGCAAAGGCAGCGGCCTTTCTGGAAGCTGTCGAAGAACTAAGGAGGAACAATCTATGCATTACTATGAATATTTGAAAAACGCACTTCAATCCGACGATGCTCAAAACGACCCGGAATATTGGAAATCTCTGCTGCGGGATGCCCCGCCAGAGCTGGACAAGCTGGGCGATCCAATGGACACCGCTTACCAAAAGGCCCGCGCCATCGTTTACGATTTGCGGAAACGCGAACAACAAGGGCAGCCTCTTCCCGAACACAGGCCAAAGACCTTTGCCGTTTTCTGTGAGCTGTTCTACCGGCTGGCTGAGAATATCAACAAGGCAACAAAATCTGACCTGTTCAACCTTTATTTGGATGCCGTCAATGCCGACCTTTTCTTCTCGGACGATGCCTGCATCATAAAAGCAATCATTGTTCTGTCTCAGAATGAGCCGGATATCTGGATTGACACGGTGGCCTGTCAGATCAGCGGCAAATTTCAGGGTATGACCGTTACCGCACCCATGACCTTATCTGCACGCCAAAGGCTTTATATCATAATCGAAGAATCCAATTATACTGATTGAAGAAGGGGGGAAGGATGCCTCTCAAAGCCTCCGAGCCCGCCCCGAACACCGAGACATCGAACACACCACACAAAAAAACAAACACCGAGAACACCAAGCATCCAAGCAATTCAAATTGAGAACACCAAGCGGAGGCATCCGCTTTTTATGAATAATGCGAAAGCAAATCCAATTGTTTTTACCGTTGAAGAATTGGCGGTATATCTAAAAATCGGACGGAACAGCGCCTATAATTTAGTCCGTTCCGGGCAAATCCGAAGCGTGCGCATTGGTCGCCTTATTCGTGTCCCAATAGGGGCTGTCAATGCCTATCTTTCTGAAACCGAGACTTGCAATGATGCCGAACAGCGAGTATAATATATCTGTACCCGCTGCGCGGCAGGAAAGGAGGCGCTATGCCACGCAGTAAAACAAAGTCAGCCGCTGGGGCTGGCACAATTCGCAAGAAAACAGTAACGAAGGGTGGAAAGCCCTACACCTATTGGGAGGCGCGTTATACTGCCGGATATGACCCCGGCACAGGGAAACAGATACAAAGGTCTATCACAGGCAAAACGCAAAAAGAAGTCGCCCAGAAGCTCCGGGAGATCACCGCTGAGATTGACAACGGTACATATCAGCAACCCTCTAAAATGACCTTGGGAGAATGGCTTGATATATGGCTCAAAGAGTATGTGCGGGATGTTAAGCCCAAAACGCTTGAATCCTATGAATGTCAAATCCGTTGCCATTTGAAGCCGGATTTGGGCGGTATCAAGCTGGAAGCCTTGACGCCCCATCAGATTCAGCTTTTTTATAATCGTCTGAGCGACCCCAAGCAAGGCAATCTGGCTCCCAAAAGCATCCGAATCCTTCATGGCGTGCTGCATGAAGCCTTGTTACAGGCTGTCAAGATTGGCTACCTTCGCACCAATCCATCGGAGGCCTGTACATTGCCAAAGCTCACAAAGCACGAATTAAAGCCGCTGGATGGAGCGGAAATCAAATCATTTATGGATGCAGTAAAAGGCACCGAGGATGAAATCATTTGCCTCGTGACTCTCTTTACCGGCTTGCGTCAAGGGGAGCTTCTTGGCTTGACATGGGAGCGTGTAGACTTTGTGAAAGGATCGCTGCTCATTTGTCAGCAGCTTCAAAAAGTTCCGGGCGGAGGGAAAGCGTATCAAATCATTACGCCCAAGAACGGAAAATACCGTGTGTTGAATCCGGCACCTTATGTCATGGAACTGCTGAAACAGCAGTTAGCAAAACAAGCGGTATGGAAGAAAGCTGCCGGGAGTGCTTGGAGTGATACGGGCTTTGTGTTCTCTGACCAGCTTGGGAATCATCTAATGCCCCATACCGTCTATCATCATTTCAAGCGGATTGCTGAAAGTATAGGCCGCCCGGATGCAAGGTTCCATGATTTGCGTCACAGCTATGCCGTCGCTGCCATCCGCTCTGGGGATGATATTAAAACCGTGCAGAGCAATCTTGGTCACGCAACCGCTTCCTTTACGCTGGATGTTTACGGTCATTTCACAGACGCTATGCGTAGAGAAAGCGCAAACAGAATGCAGGCTTATATTGATAACATAGGAAAATGAGCGTTGTTTTGTTGCTCCTAATAAGGGAAAACATAAGGGAAAACTTTTTTGAAAAACAGATTGTCAAAAATAGGCGGTTCCCGTTTTCCCTTGTAATAACAAGGAAAAAGCCTTGAAATCATAACTGATTTCAAGACCTTTTCTTGGTCCGAGTGACTGGATTCGAACCAGCGGCCTCTTGAACCCCATTCAAGCGCGATACCAAACTTCGCCACACCCGGATCTCTCTCGCGGGCATTATAATAGCACATCTCATTCGAAAATGCAAGCATTATTTTCAAAAAAAGCAAAAATATTTTTTTCGTCGTTTCAACTATGTCTCGAAACGCTGAAACATGCGCGATTTTGCCGGATCATCGGATGGGGCGCAGGGACAGGGTCTCGATGGGGCGGATGCCGAAGCCGGAGAGCAGCGCCTCGGCCCGGGCGATCAGAGCGGGGTTCCAGGTATCCTCCGGGCTATGGGCGTCGCAGCCCAGGATCACCCGGCAGCCCTCCTCCCCGGCAATCCGCCAGAATTCCGGGTCCGGGTAGTGCTTCTGCTCCTGGAAGCCCAGGAGATTGAACTCCAGGGGGATCCCCAGCTCCCGCGCCCGGCGGCAGATGGTCCGGACGTGGCGGCAGTAGGCCTTTGGGTCTCCGGTGAAGCGGAACAGATCCGGGTGGGCAAAGCAGGAGAACAGGCCGCTCTCCAGGGCCTCCAGGGTCTGGCCCCGGTATTGGTCCAGCAGCTTCTCGTCGTCTGTGGGGTGGGTGGAGTAGATCCCCTCCGTCTCGTTGAAAAGGGCGTGCTGGCCCAGGATCAGATAGTCCAGGGGAAACTGCCGCAGATAGTCCAGCAGGCGGGGAAAAAGTCTGGGATAGTATTCCGTCTCCAGCCCGATCCGGAGCCGGATCCGGTACCTGTATTCCTCCCGCAAAGCCAGAAGCGTCTGCACGTAATCCGGCAGCTGCTCCGGGCCCATGCGGAAGGTGGAATAGTAGCCCGGTACGTCAAAGAAATAGGGGCTGTGGTCGGAAAAGCCCAGCTCCTGAAACCCCTCGCTCAGGGCCCGCTCCACGTAGGCCCGCTCCGGGCCCACCGCATGCTTGCAGCGGGGCGTATGGGTGTGATAGTTCGCAATCATCTTGTTTCCTTTGTTCCTTGTTATCGTCCCGCCCGGACGCACAGCACGATTACCGCAGCCATCACCAGCACCACCAGACCCAGGCCGATCAGTCGGCGGATCCGGTAGCTTCTGCGAAGCTCGTCCTTTTCCGCCTCGCTGACGCCCTGCATCCGGTTTATGGCGGAATAGCGGGTATAGGGCGTGTAATACCAGAGCCAGTATGGATAATAGCCGCTGTGGCGGACGCGGTAGCTGCTTGTACGGGCCCGGGGCGCAAGCAGCTCACCCAGGAAGCTGCTGCCGGAGCCGCCTCCGCCCTTGGCGCTGCCCTTGCTTTTGCTCTTGCTCTTGCTGCTTGAGCCGCTGCCGGAGCCCATCACCAAGAGCGCCGCGGCTGCGGCGGCCAGGGCCAGCAGATAAACGGAGAAGCTGGACACCGCCAGGGCCTTATAGGCAGAGCGCCCGAAGACCCCGGCGTTGGTCCAGAGCAGAGCGCCCAGCCCGGCGCAGCTCAGCAGGGCGCAGACCCCCATGCAGAGCCAGAACGCGGCGGCTTCCCTCTGATAGCGGAGCGCCGCAAACCCGAAGAGCAGGACCAGGGCACCCAGGCCCCCATACAGGAAGCTCCTGCGGTTTTGGCCTTCCCCGCTGACGAAGAAGATCACCACGCCCACGAGGATCGCCGCCGCCGGAACGCCGCTGAGAGCAAGCTGCAGCAGGCCGAGCTCCAGCCCCAGGGTCCTCAGCAGCACCAGCACCGCGAAGCCGATGCCGCCGTGGTTCAGCAGGGAGCAGACCAGATACCAGCGCTCGTCCCCCCTACCCGCCAGGAAGAAGATCAGAACGGAGGCCAGCAGCAGGACGCAGGCCGCCGCCAGCGCCGGGATCGTCACGTTGACGGTGCGGAACAGGGAGCCCAAAAAGCAGGTCAGAAGCAGGGACAGGATGGAGCCGACGCCCACCCACATGCTCAGCGTGGCGTTTTTGTTTTCCTCGGCAATCCGCTGCTCGTCGAACGCCAGCTCAGCGCCCCAGCGTCTTGCGTCTTCTCTGTTCACGGTAATCTCCTCCTGTTTCCGCGTCCGATGGGATCATTCGTCGGCCTTGGTCTCGATGCCGGAGTCAAAGCTGGGCATCAGCTTCAGCTTGAAGAGATTGCGGCGGTGCAGCCGGTCGATGCGCTCCTTGGTCGCGGGGTCGTCGATCTCGCCGGTGCGGATATAGCGGTCCAGCACGGCGTAGGTGAAGCCCAGATTGTCCTCGTCGGTCTTGCCGCAGAGGCCGTCGATGGGGACCTTCTCCACCAGCACCTCGGGCAGGCCCAAATAGCGGCCCACGGCCTTGACCTCCTGCACCGTCAGATGGGACATGGGGCTGAAGTCCCCCGCGGCGTCGCCGTAGCGGGTGGAGTAGCCCACCCAGTCCTCGGAGAGGTTGCAGGTGTTCACCACCCGCCCGTTGCGGCTCTGGCTGACGGCGTAGACCGTGGCCATGCGGATCCGGGGCGGCAGATTGGTGAGGCTCTGGGTGCTGAGCTCCAGGCCCGCGGGAATGGCGTTTTTCACGCCCTCCACGGCGGCGTGGATGTTCACCACGTAGTGTTCAATGCCCAGGTGCTCGCAGAGCAGGTGGGCCATGTCGATGTCGTGCTGCTCCCCGTTGGGCATCAGCACGCCGACGACCCGGTCCTTGCCCAGGGCCTTGACGCAGAGGGCGGCGGCCACGGAGCTGTCCTTGCCGCCGGAGATGCCCAGCACCGCGTTACAGCCGGGGCCGTTTTCTTCAAAGAAGTCCCGGATCCATTGGACGCAGGCTTCCGTCACTTTTTGTACGTCAAACATAGTTTACCTCCTATGGAAATGAGCGGACAAGCAGGGCTTGTCCCTACATTTATCTGCGGCGTTTGGCCGGCAGATTGCCGGCGCTGCGGGGCGATGCCGCGTTTGGCCGGCAGATTGCCGGCGCTACAGGGCGGTGCCGCGTTTGGCCGGCAGATTGCCGGCGCTACAGAACGTTGATCTGGCAGGAGCGCATGGTCTCCAGGGCGGCCAGGTGCTTCTCGGGCGTGACTCCGGCGCAGCAGGCCGCGTCCACGAAGATCTCCTTCTCGTGGAAGCGGGCCTTCAGCAGCAGGGCGTTGGAGACCACGCAGATGTCGGTGCACAGGCCCACCAGGGTCACGTCAAAGTCCTCCCCCGCCGAGGCGTCCTCCAGGAGCTGGGGCAGGATCAGAGAGCCGAAGGTGGGCTTCTCCACAAAGACCGCGCCCCGTCCGTTGAGGGCGGTGGCGATTTCCCGGTCCACGGCCCAGCCGGGGGTGCCCTTGACGCAGTGCTCCACGGGCAGATGGCGGCCCTCGGCGCTCTGCAGATAGTTCTCCCCGTGGGTGTCCACCGTGGCCCAGATCTCCCCGGGGAAGCTGTGGATCTGATTCAGGACGGCGGGCTTGATGGCGACGGCCTCGGGGGTCCCCAGGGCGCCGTCGATGAAGTCCTTTTGCATATCGACCACGATTAAGAAGTGTTTCATTCCGTTCCTCCCAAGATGTCAAGATATTGTTCCACAAGCGTTACAAATGGAGGAAGCAGCTCCAGCGCAAGGTCTTCCTCCCCCGCGTCTGTCTCCTCATAGCCGGAATCTCCGCTGTCTCTGGGCCAGATCATCCAGCTCTCCAGGAGCAGCCGGGGCGTTTTTCCGGAAAGCTCCGGTTCGATCCCCTCGACGGTTTTTTCCCATGCCTCTGTCAAGGACCCACAGTCTCCGTCAGCCAGAACGCGCCATTCCCCGTACTCATCTGAGTAATAAATTGCCTGAAAATCCTCTGTTTGAAGCTGAAACACATAAACCGAATTCTTCAGGAGAGGAACAGGGGGTTTATGTGTTTTTTGGGGTTCTTCATAGGCTTAGCTCGTATCGGATTTCTTCGGCGCTTACACATTCCCAGGGCAGGAGCTCCCGGGAACAGAGGGTAAGCTCGTATGCGTCCCGGGAGCGGTGAAAGAACGTAAAATCCCCCTGCCGCCAGCTCTCCTGCATCGGCAGAAAGCAGGTGGATTTCAGGTCGTACAGGATGCCGACGCCCTGGGCCTTGCCCAAGGCCTCCTTGCAGGTCCAGACCGCGGTGAAGCGGCGGTCCTGCTCCGCGGGGCTCTCCCCCGCCAGGACCCAGGCGCGTTCCGCCTCGGAGAGAACCCGGAGCAGAAGGGGCTCGGAGCTTGGGGACGGGAGCTGATTGCCCCTGCCGGAGGGGCTCTGTCGTCGAGGCGACCCCTCCACCGCCCTTGGGGGCGGTTCCCCTCCCCTGCGAGCAGGGGAGGTTTTTGGGTCTTCGGTCTCTGAAACGGGCTGCGCGCCGGGGCGGAGGAGGCGGCCCAGGGCCTCCGCGTCCACGCCCAGGGGGGCGCGGTCCAAGGCGCAGGCCACGGCGTATTTGCAATGGCTGAGGTTGAAGTGGATTTCCGGGTGATCCGGGAAGAAGGGCTTCCCCTTCTCCCCGGTTTCGATTTTGGGAAACTCCGTCAGGCCGTATTCCTCCCGCAGGGCGCGGCGCAGCAGCAGCTCGGACAGGACGCTCTGGACCCGAGGGCCCTCCGGCTTCATGGACAGGACCCGGTTCCGGCGGGCCTCGGACAGCAGGGAGAGCCGCGGGGAGAGTTGTTCAAAGGATAGGGTTTCCGGGTCTTCCAGCAGCCAGAGCATAGCGGTTCCTTTCCGGGCGGACAAGCAGGGCTTGTCCCTACAGATTTCTTGGTTTGCAGGAGGCTGGTTGAGCAGGCCTTGGAATGGATCTGTCGTCGATACCACCCCTCCACCGCCCTTGAGGGCGGTCCCCCTCCCCTGCAAGCAGGGGAGGTTTTTCGCTGTCGAAGGCTTCAGCCTCGGGCGGGCGGCCAATGGCCGCCCCTACGGGGATGCGGGCGGCCTATGACCGCCCCTACGGGGGATGCGGGCGGCAGGGTGCCGTCCCTACAGATGCTCCTCCAGCCAGGCCTGCATCTCGGCCCGGCCCTCGGGGGACATGGGGAAGGTCCGCTCTCCCTCGATTTCGCTGAACTCGTAGCTCAGCGGGCCGTGCCAGTACTCCGCCTTGATGGAGCTGGCGGGGTGGTCCACCTCCTTGGGGTTGGAGGCGGACAACACCACGCTGGGGGTAATCTTGTAGCGGAAGGGGCCCAGAGAGCCGGTGAAGATATTGCCGTTTTCAAAGTGGTGGAAAACCGGCAGCCAGAGGGCGCTCACTCGGCCATCAGCTCCTCCATCTCATCCAGCAGCTCCCCGAAGAGGGCCAGGGCCTGGTTGACGGGCTCGGGGGTGGACATGTCCACGCCGGCGCCCTTGAGCAGGTCGATGGGGGACTTGGAGCAGCCGCCGGAGAGGAAGCCGATGTAGTCCTTGACAGCCTGCTCCCCCTCCCGCAGAATCCGCCGGGACAGGGCAATGGCGGCGGAGTAGCCGGTGGCGTACTGGAAGACGTAGTAGTTGTAGTAGAAATGGGGGATGCGCTCCCACTCGTAGGCGATCTCGTCGTCCAGGACGATGTCGTCGCCGAAGTAGAGCTGGTTCAGCTTCTTGTACTCCTCGCACATCCGCTCGGCGGTGAGGGCCACGCCCTGCTGGTTCAGCTGACCGATGATGAGCTCGAACTCGGCAAACATGGTCTGGCGGTAGAGGGTGGTGCGGAACTGCTCCAGGAAGTGGTTGATGAGGTAGGCCCGCTCCTTCTTGTCGGTGGTCTTGCCCAGCAGATGCTCCATCAGCAGGGCCTCGTTGCAGGTGGAGGCCACCTCGGCCACGAAGATGACGTAGTCGGCGTCCACGGGGTTCTGGTACTTGTTGGAGTGCCAGGAGTGGAGGGCGTGGCCCATCTCGTGGGCCAGGGTGAACTGGCTGTCCAGGGTGCCGGAGTAGTTCAGCAGCACGTAGGGATGGACGAAGGCCCCGGCGGAGTAGGCGCCGCTGCGCTTGCCCACGTTCTGGTAGACGTCGATCCAGCGATGGTCGAAGCCCTCCTTGAGCACCTTGCGGTAGTCCTCGCCCATGGGGGCCAGGGACTCATAGACGGTCTGCTTGGCCTGCTCGAAGGGGATCTTGACGTCGGCCCCGGAGACCAGGGGGGTGTAGAGGTCGTAGAAGTGGAGCTCCTCCACCCCCAGCAGCTTCTTGCGCAGGCGGACGTAGCGGTGCATCTTGTCGAAGTTCTGGTGGACCGCCTCGATCAGATTGTGGTAGACGCTGACGGGGACGTTGGTATGGTCCAGAGAGGCCTCCAGGGGGGAGGCGTACTTCCTGGCGTCGGAGACGAACTGCAGGCTCTTGACCTGGGCGTTGAGCATGGCGGCCACGGAGTTCTTGTGGGCGGCCCAGGTGTTGTAGGTGTTCTCAAAGGCGGACTTCCGCAGCACCCGGTCGTCGGACTCCATGTAGGAGATGTAGGTGCCCTGGGACAGGGGATGCTTGTTGCCGTCCTTGTCCACGGCGTCGGGGAAGCTCAGATCGGCGTCGGCAAACTTGGAGTAGATGTCGTCGGGAGCCTGCATCATCTCCCCGGCCATGGCCAGCAGCTTCTCCTCGTTAGGGCTCAGCACGTGGGCGGCCAGGCGGCGGATGTTGGAGATGTAGCGGCGATAGCGCTCCAGCCCCGGCTCCTCGGCGTAGAAGCGCTTCATGGTCTGCTCGGGAATCGCCATGATCTCCGGCGTCTCGAAGGCGGTGGCGGAGGCGTAGCCCACGTAGACGGACATCGCCATGCCGTTCATCTCCTGGTACTTGGCCACCCGGGTGTCCTCGTCGTTGCGGCGGGAGGAATAGTTATAGATGTTGCTCAGCAGCACGCCGGCCTGCTCGTTCTTGGAAGCGTAGTCCAGCAGGGTCGCGGCGCTCTCGCCCAGGCGTCCGGCGAAGCCGGCCAGCTCGGCGGAGAGGGCCTTCATCTTTTCCAGGTCTGCCATCCAGGCCTCGTCGGAGGGATACATGTCTTCCACGGCCCAGCGGTCCGCCAGGGCAATCTCGCCGCGCTCCGGAATCTTCTTGGTTTCTGCCATGTTGTTACATCCTTTCTTATACGGTGGTTGGGTACAGTTTTCCCATATTTTAATTGTACTCCATATTCCGCGTTTCGTCAATGATAATTCCGCCGCAGCCCGGGCAAAAAATATTTCGGATGGGCGTTGCGAAATGCAAAATTATGTTATATAATACAAATTGGAAGCTCGGATCCTCCGGGATCCGCTGAAATCGAACGACGTTCAATTTTGAAAGGAGTACATACCATGGGACTTATCGCAGCAGGACTCGGCGCCCTGGGCGGCGTGCTGGCCGATCAGTGGAAGGAATTTTTCTACTGTGACGCCATCGACAAAAACGTGCTGGCCGTCAAGGGCCAGAAGCGGATCTCCGGACGCTCCAGCAACACCAAGGGCAACGACAACATCATCTCCAACGGCTCCGTGGTGGCGGTGGCCGACGGTCAGTGCATGATCATCGTGGAGCAGGGCAAGATCGTGGAGGTCTGCGCGGAGCCCGGCGAGTTTGTCTGGGATTCCTCCACCGAGCCCTCCATCTTCACCGGCAAGCTGGGCACCAGCATCAAGGAGACCTTCAAGCAGATCGGCAAGCGCTTCACCTTCGGCGGAGACCCCGGCAAGGACCAGCGGGTCTACTACTTCAACACCAAGGAAATCATCGACAACAAGTTCGGCACCCCCACCCCCATCCCCTTCCGGGTGGTGGACCGCAACATCCATCTGGACATCGACGTGTCCGTGCGCTGCAGCGGCCTGTACTCCTACCGGGTGGCCGATCCCCTGCTGTTTTACGCCAACGTCTGCGGCAACGTGGAGCGGGCCTATACCCGGGATCAGATCGACGCCCAGCTGAAGACGGAGTTCATCTCCGCCCTGCAGCCCGCCTTTGCCAGGATCTCCGAGATGGAGGTCCGTCCCTCCGCCCTGCCCGGCCACGCCGAGGAGCTCAGCGAGGCCATGAACGCCGCCCTGTCCAAGAAGTGGGGCGAGCTCCGGGGCCTGCAGGTGGTCTCCATCGCCATGAACCCCATCACCCTCTCCGAGGAGGATCAGGAGCTCATCAAGAAGGCCCAGCACGCCGCCATCATGCGGGATCCCACCATGGCCGCCGCTACCCTGGTGGAGGCCCAGAGCCAGGCCATGAAGGACGCCGCCAAGAACCCCTCCGGCGCGATGACCGGCTTCATGGGCTACGGCATGGCCCAGCAGGCCGGAGGCATCAACGCCCAGAATCTCTTTGCCATGGGCCAGCAGCAGGCCCCCCAGCAGCCCGCCGCTCCTGCCGCTCCCGCCGCCCCCGCGGCCAACAGCTGGAAGTGCAGCTGCGGCGCCGAGAACAGCGGCAAATTCTGCATGAACTGCGGCGCTCCCAGACCCGCCGAGGGCTGGGCCTGCCCCAAGTGCGGCACCGTGAACAAGGGCAGGTTCTGCATCGAGTGCGGCGAGAAGAAGCCCGCGGGCGAGCCCCTGTACAAGTGCGACAAGTGCGGCTGGGAGCCCGAGGATCCCAGGCATCCGCCCAAGTTCTGCCCCGAGTGCGGCGATCTGTTTGACGAGCGGGACGTTCAGAAATAAGCCAGGCAGCCTCTGCCCGGTCTCCCCTGGGAGGCCGGGCAGTTTTTTGCGGATTTGTTGTTGACATATTCATTTTTTTCAGTATAATAACAAGATGGTAATTGTTGTATTTTTGGGGGTGTATTATGCTGAAGCTTTTCCGGGACGGAAAGATCTGGACGATCCCGAATCTCATGTCTTTCTTCCGCTTGCTTTTGGTCCCGTTTATCATTTGGGCTTATGTGGGTCGGCAGGATACAGCCCTGACCATTCTTCTGCTGGCTGTTTCAGCCCTGACCGACGTTCTCGACGGGCAGATTGCCCGGCACTTCAACATGGTCTCCGACCTGGGCAAGGCCCTGGATCCCGTGGCCGACAAGCTCACCCAGGTCTGCGTGGTGCTCTGCCTGGCCTTCAGCTTCCCCATGCTGTGGATCCTGCTGGGGCTCTGCGTGCTGCGGGAGTCCACCATGGCGATTTTGGGCTACATCACCATCCGCAAGACCAACAAGGTCCCCGGGGCCCGCTGGTTCGGGAAGGTTTCCACCGTGGTGCTCTATACCGCGGCCCTGGCCCTGCTGGTTTTCCCCAAGATGCCGGAATGGCTCACCACCTCGCTGATCATCCTGTGCATCGCGGCGGTGGTAATGGCGCTGGTTCTCTACATCCGCTATTTCACCGGTCTGTGGAAGCAGGCCGGGACGGCGAAGCCCGCCGGGCAGGAATGACGAAAACCGCGGCCGCTTTCGATGCGGCCGCGGCCTTTTCTTATTCCGCCCCGTCCTCGCTGCCGAAGCTCGTCCGCAGCGCCCGGGCCGCCTCCCCGCTCCGGTCGGCATATGCCGCGAAATCCCCCCGGCTCAGCATTCCCACCAGGCGGCCGTTCTCGGTGACGGGCAGGCGCTGTACCCGGTGCCGTCCCATGGTCCGGGCGGCTTTTTCGCCGCTCTCCTCCGCCGGGACCGTGACGGGGCCGCTGCTCATCACCGTGCGGACCCGGGTGATATTGGGGTCGAAGTTGGCCGCCACGCAGCGCACGGCGATATCCCGGTCCGTCAGCATCCCCACCAGGCGGCCCCCCTGGGCGGTGACGGGCAGGGCTCCCACGTTGTGCCGGCTCAGCAGCCGGGCCGCGGCGGCCACGGTCTCCTCCCGGTCCACGGTGATCAGATGACTGGACATCAGATCCTTGACTTGCATCAGAAAATCCTCCCTTTGTGCAGATGTACAAAGGGAGGATTTCCGTTTTGCTCCGGGATTATACCGGCTTCAGGCCTTCTTTTTCAGGCCCAGCTGCCGGGTGAAGAAGTCGGCGGCCTGCTCCAGCACCTCTTCCCGGAAGGGGTTCTGCAGCTCCGCGTCCTCCATGAGCTGCTGCACTCCCGCTTCGTAGTCCCGGTCCAGCAGGCGGAAGAAGGCCGCGGCCCCCTCCCCCGCTTTGGCCTGCTCCAGCTCATAGACCTGCAGGGCCGTCTCGGCGGAGACGCAGTAGCTGATGATATAATAGGGGGCCTCAAAGAAGTGAAGCACGTCGATCCAGCTTTGGGAATAGTAGAAGTCGAAGCCCTCCTCGTAGACGCCGTAGTCCTTGCAGCACTGCAGGAAGAGCGCGTTGATCTCCTCCACGCTGACGCGCTCCGGGTCCAGGGCGTACACCCTGGCTTCAAAGTCCGCGTAGGCCGCCTGGTAGACGAAGGTCTGCAGCAGATCGTAGAGCTTGTAGCGCAGCAGCTTGCTCCTCTGGCTCTCGGAGAGGACGTCGTTGTACTGCAGGGCCAGAAATTCCATGGCCTGGGAGAAGGTCTCCGCCGTCTCCAGATCCTCGTTGGCCCCGTAGTTGTGGTAGGAATCGGTAAAATGGCCGAATTCGTGGGCGAAGGTGCTGTAGTCCTCGGCGCTGCCCTGGGCGTTCACCAGCACGTAGGGGGCCTCGTAGTCGAAGATATAGGTCTGGAAGGAGCCCTCCACCTTTGTGGGGGATTGGGAGATGTCACACAGCCCGTAGGCCCGCATGAAGCGGTAGGCGTCCCAGACCGAGCCCCCCAGGTTCTTCGCCGCGGAGGCCACCAGCTCCATGACGCTCTGCTCCGAGGCCCTGCCCAGGCTCTGGCCGGAGAGGCTGAAGTCCTCCTCCGCCGCCCGGAGCACGGGCACCAGATGCTCCCGGATTCCCTCCAAAAACGCGCTGCCCTGGGCCGGGCTGTAGTCCCGGGAATAGCTCACCTCGTAGCTATAGTCGGCGTAGCTGTCGTAATCCAGGGCCCTGGCCAGGTCCCGGCGGACCTTCACCAGGCGGACGTAGATCTCTCCCACGGAGGCGTTATAGCTCTCGTAGTAGGCCTGCAGAGCCCCGATATAGTCGAAATAATCCTCGGTCTCCAGCCATTCCTCCAGGGACTTGGTCTCGTTGTTGTAGCGCACCTGGGGGTCGGCAATGAGCTCCCGATACTCGCTGAGCAGGGCCGCCTCCTCCTGGGACAGGCGGAGGTACTCCGGGTTGGTGTAGACCTCGTAGTCGTCGTAGCGCTGGAAATAGTCCTCCCCGAAATACTGCTCCTCCAGGGCCTTCCGGGCGGGAGAGGCGGCGAAGGCCTTGTTCAGTGCCTCCAGCTTTTCCTCCACGCCGGGCTTCTCGGCCTCGCAGAAGTCGTATTCCGCCCGGTAGGCCTCATCGGTGGTATCCAGGCTGTAGCGGATATTGGCCAGGGTATCCATGGAGTAGAAGCTGATATAGTCCGTGTAGAGGGCGTAGAACTCCTCCAGCAGGGCCTCGGCGTCGTCGCTTTCCGCGGCCTTGGCGATGAGCGCGTCGAAGTCCGCCCGGAGCCCCTCCACGTCCGGACGGCGGTATTCCATCTCGGAGAAGGGCACCAGCTCCAGCTTCTCTTCGGGCAGATAGTCCTTCTGCCCGGCGTTCTGCCAGCGGATCATGGCTTCGTCCTCGGGATCAAAGGCGGGGACGGTCTCGCTCACCGGGGCCTCGGTCTCCGGGAGGCTCTGGGCGGGCTCCGTCCGGGAGGGGGCGGGCTCCGTCCGAGGCGCGGTGGGCGTCTGGGACGCGGTGGGTTCGCCGTAGGGGGCAAGGGGCGGCAGGGCCGGGCCGAAGCAGCCGCTCAGCAGCAGGGCCAGGGCCGTCAGCAGGGCCGGGAGGGAAAGCTTATTTCTGTATTGCATGGGTCAGTTCTCCTTTGCGGTTCCGAATTGCTGCAGCAGGGCGGTATAGGCCCGGGGGCTTCCGGCCAGGATGCTGCTTTTTTCAAAGAGGGCCGGGGCGCTGCCGTCCAGCTGGCTCACCATGCAGCCCGCCTCCCGGGCGATGAGGGCGCCCGCGGCGTAGTCCCAGGGGCAGAGCCGGGCCTCGAAGAAGATCCCCGCCTTCCCCGCCGCCAGGTAGCAGAGATCCAGGGCGGCGGAGCCGAAGCGGCGCACGTCCTGCACCAGGGGGAAGGCCAGGTTGAAGAGCCCCAGGGTCTGGGGCACCAGCTCCCGGTAATACAGGGCGGAGCCGAAGATCAGCAGGCTGTGATCCAGGGCCCTGTCCTGGCAGTGGATGGGGCTGCCGTTCAGGCTCGCCCCTCCGCCCCGCCGGGCTGCATAGAGCTCCCGGTCGTAGGGGTTGAAGACCACGCCGTACTCCATCCGCCCGCCCCGGGCCAGGCCGATGCTGACGCAGCTGTTGTGATAGCCCTGGATGAAATTGGTGGTGCCGTCGATGGGGTCCACGATGAAGCACCATTCCCGGCTCCGGAGGCTCTGGCTGTGCTCCCCCTCCTCCCCCAAAAAGCCCGCCTCGGGCAGCAGCTCCAGCAGGCGGCGGCGCAGCAGCTCCTGCACCATGAGGTCATATTTGGTCACCAGGTCCCGGGGGCCGGTCTTCTCCGCGGCGGAGCTTTGAACGTCCCGGGCGGAGCGGATGAGGTCCCCGGCCTCCCGGGCGATTTGCGTAAGTTCCTGCAGCATAATCGAATCCTCTTTCTGTTTCATGATGGTATTTTTTGTATTATAACGCCCTGGGCCCGGAAAATCAAGCCAATTTAGAGGACTCCGCCACCCGGTCGGAGAGCAGCAGCAGGGCCAGCACGTTGGGAATGGCCATCAGCCCGTTCCAGATCCCCGCCGCGGCCCAGACCCCCCGGGCGGAGCAGAGGGGCGCCAGGGCAAGGGTACAGACGTACCAGAGCAGATAGCGCCGCCGCAGCCGGGCGCTGCCGCCGCTGAGCCAGTCCAGGCAGGAGACTCCGTAGAAGCTCCAGCCCACGGCGGTGGTGAAGGCGAACAGGGCCAGAAGCAGGAAAACCAGCCCCTGGGACAGGAGGGGCGGAAAGGGCAGGCCCCGGGCAAAGGCCGTCATGGCGGCCCCGACCCCGGCCCCCTCCGCCCCGGTCACCAGCAGGGTCAGGCCGCTCAGGGTACAGATCAGCAGGGTGTCGAAGACTGTGGCGCTCATGGAGATCAGACCCTGCTCCCGGGGGCTGAACCCCTCCGCGGCGGCGGAGGCGATGGGGGCCGTGCCCAGGCCCGCCTCGTTGGAAAAGACGCCCCGGCTGACCCCCGCCATCACCGTGCCCAGCAGGCCGCCCCCCGCCGCCCCGGGCTCCAGGGCGCCCCGCAGGACCCGGCCCAGGACCTCCGGGAGCCTGGCCCGGAAGCGGAGCAGGATCCACAGGCAGAGCAGCAGATAGAGCCCGCCCATCAGCGGCACCAGCAGGGCGGAGGCCCGGCTGATGCGCTCCAGCCCCCCGAAGATCAGACGGGCCGCCAGCAGGGCCAGGATCAGCCCCGCCGCCGCCCCGGGGAGGGAGACCGAAGCCCCCCAGGGCAGGCGCAGCATGGGCGGCGGGCCGAAGGCCCCCCTCCAGAAGAGGTTGAGGCAGGCCGTCAGACTGCTGATCTGCACAAAGCTGCCCACCCCGCACAGCCCCGCCAGGGCCCCGCAGAGGGCGAAGGCCCGGGCCAGAGGCCGCCAGCGGCGGCCCAGCCCCAGGCTGATGTAGGCAAAGGGGCCGCCCCGGGGCCTTCCCGCCGGGTCCCTGCTGCGGTAGCGGACCGAAAGCAGGCCCTCGGCGTATTTCAGCGAAAGCCCCGTCAGGGCGCTGAGCTCCATCCACAGCAGGGCGCCCGGGCCTCCCAGGGCCAGGGCCGTGGCCACCCCCACGATATTGCCCGTCCCGATGGTGGCGGACAGGGAGGTACACAGGGCCCCGAAGGCCGTGATTCCCCCGCCCCTGCGGCTGCGCAGCACCAGCCGCAGGGCCTCCGGCAGCCCCCGCAGGGGCAAAAAGCGCAGCCGCAGCGTCAGCCAGAGCCCCGCCCCCAGAAGCAGCAGGAGCAGGGGCCAGCTCCAAAGCTTTCTCTCCAAGTCCACCAGAAATTCCTCCATCGGATCCCCGCTTTCCCATCTGATTTTGCCTCAAGCTGCTTCAGAATATGAAAAAGATGCGGACTTGATGAAAAAACACTTGCACAAAGCCGCCGATATCACTATAATATGTAATTAAAACAGCAATGATATGCGTTTTCGTCCTTCGCCTCTTCGCGAAGAGCCTGAACTCGGGAGGATTCCTGTATGCAAGCAAAAATCGTAAAAAAACTCAAGGCCTGTCTCCAACCCGGCAAGCACATCCACCTGGTGGGCATCGGCGGGGTCTCCATGCGGCCTCTGGCCATCGTTCTGCGGGACCGGGGCATGGAGATCAGCGGCTCCGATATGAACGCCTCCGTCTCCACCGAGGAGCTGCAGGAGCGGGGCATCACCGTCTACATCGGCCACAAGGCTGAAAATATCAAGGGGGCCTGCTGCGTGATCCGCACGGCGGCGGCCCACAACGACAATCCGGAAATCGCCGCGGCCCGGGCTGCCGGGATCCCCGTCTTTGAGCGGGCCCAGGCCTGGGGCGTGCTGATGCAGGAGTATCAAAACGCCATCTGCATCGCGGGCACCCACGGCAAGACCACCACCACCTCCATGGTGACCCACATCTTCATGGAGGCCCGGAAGGATCCCACTGTGATGCTGGGGGGCTATCTGCCCCTGCTCCACGCGGGGCACCGGGTGGGCAGCGGCGACACCATCATCGCCGAGAGCTGCGAATACTGCAACTCCTTCCACAACTTCTCCCCCACCCTGGCCGTCATCAACAACATTGAGGAGGATCACCTGGACTTCTTCAAGGATCTGGACGAGATCAAGGCCTCCTTCCGCCACTTTGCCGAGCTGGTGCCCGCCGGGGGCTGCGTCATCGCCAACGGCGACGACGCAAACACCATGGAGGCTCTGGAGGGCTTGCCCCTGCTGCGCTTCGGTCTGGGGCAGGAGAACGACGTTCACCCCGAGGAGGTCTCCGAGGACTGGCGCAGCTGCACCGTGATCTGCGGCGGCAAGCCCTACTGCCGGCTCTCCCTGGCGGTCTATGGAAAATTCAATCTCATCAACGCCCTGGGGGCCTGCGCCGTGGCCTGGCACATGGGCATTGACGGCGAGACCGCGGCCCGGGCTCTTGCGGAGTTCCGGGGAGCCGGACGGCGGCTGGAATACAAGGGCCGCTGCAACGGGGCGGAGGTCTATGACGACTACGCCCACCATCCCCATGAGGTGCGGGCCCTGCTGGAGGCGGTGCGTACCATGGGCTATGAGCGGGTGATCCTGGCCTTCCAGCCCCACACCTACAGCCGCACCAAGGCCCTCTTCCACGAGTTTGTGGAAGAGCTGCAGAAGCCCGACCTGCTGGTGCTGGCGGAGATCTACGCCGCCCGGGAGCGGAACGTCCTCAACATCCATTCCAGCGACCTGGCGGCGGAAATCCCCGGAGCGGTCTGCTTTGACACCCTGCCGGAGGTCTCCGACTATCTGCGCGCCATCGCCCGGCCCGGGGACATCATCCTGACCGTGGGCGCAGGGGACATCTACAAGGCCGGAGAGGCCATCTGCGAAGGCTGAAGCGGAGGACTGCCACATGAAGTATACCCTCGACCACGGCAATTACGCCGACTTTGACGTTTTGGAGCGAAACCGGCTCCCCGCCCGGAGCTATTTCATCCCCTATCCCAACCGGGCCAGGGCCGACGCGGTGACGCCCCTGGAGAAGCGCTTCCACTCGGAAAAGGTGCTCTGCCTCAACGGGGACTGGGATTTCAAATTCTACCCCCGGCCCGCGGAGCTGCCCCTGGAGCTGGACAGCGACAGCCTGGACTTCGGCAAAATGCCCGTCCCGGGCTGCTGGCAGTTCCACGGCGTGGACCGGCCCTTCTATCTGAACGTCCGCTATCAGTTTCCCTTTGATCCGCCCCGGATTCCCAAAACGGAGCCGGTGGGCCGGGTCTTCTCCTGGCTGGGCTTCGACCAGGGGGTAAAGCCCCGCTGGAAGACCCCGGAGGAGGAGTATAACTTTGTGGGGGTCTACCGCGGTTTTCTCCACATTCAGCCGGGAGACCGGCGCTACGTGATCTCCTTCCTGGGGGTGGCCAGCTGCCTGGACCTGTACTGCAACGGGCACTACGTGGGCTACTCCGAGGGGGCTCACAACACTGCGGAGTTTGATCTGAGCCCCTATCTCCGCCCCGGGAAGAACGAGCTGCTGGCGGTGGTGCGGCGCTGGTGCACCGGCAGCTATCTGGAATGCCAGGATATGTTCCGCAACAACGGCATCTTCCGGGACGTGCTGCTGCGGATCGAGGAGCCCACGGACCTGTGGGACGTCGACGCGAAAACCCGTTGGCACGACGGGCGCTACAGCCTGGAGCTGACGGCCTTCGGCGGCGAGGGCACCCGGGTCCGCTTCACCCTCTCCGGCCACGGCCTGGAGCGCCGGGCCGAGGCCACGGTGGCCCAGGGCAGCGCCCGGGTCTGCTGGGAGGAGCTGGAGGTGACGGAGTGGAACGCCGAGGCCCCGACGCTCTACGATCTCTACTTTGAGACCGACAGCGGCTGCGTCAAGGAGCGGCTGGGCTTCCGCCGGGTGGAGATCCGGGGGGATCTCTTCCTGCTCAACGGCAGAAGGCTGAAGCTCAAGGGCGTCAACCACCACGACAGCTCCCCCACCGGGGGCTATACCCTGACGCCGGAGGAGATCCGGCGGGATCTGCTGCTGTGCAAGGAGCACAACATCGACACCATCCGAACCTCCCACTATCCCCCCGATCCCCTGCTGCTGGAGCTGGCGGAGGAGCTGGGGCTTTACGTCATCGACGAAAACGACCTGGAGACCCACGGCACCTGGGCCATGCGCCTGCCCCCCAGCTACGACCGGATCTCCGACGACCCCAAGTGGGAGCCCCGCTATCTGGACCGGATCTCCCGGCTCTACGGGCGGGACAAGCTCCACGGCAACAGCTGCGTCCTTCTCTGGTCCCTGGGCAACGAGTCCGGGGGCACCCGGAACACCGACGCCATGTACAACTGGCTCAAGGCCCGGACGGAGCTGCCGGTACACTATGAGTCCGTCATCCACTGCCGGCGGAAGGCCTACGACGTGGGCAGCGAGATGTACCCCGCCCCGGAGCAGGTGGAGGCCGTGGGCCTGCACCGGCGCAAAGAGGCGGCCCTCAACGACAGGCCCTATTTCCTCTGCGAGTACGCCCACGCCATGGGCGTGGGTCCCGGCAACGCCGAGGCCTACTGGCGGATCATCTACGCCCACGACAATCTGATGGGGGGCTGTGTCTGGGAGATGACGGATCACGCCGTCCTCCATCCCGACGGCAGCTATACCTACGGCGGCGACCACGGGGAGTGGGAGCACGACGGCAATTTCTGCGTGGACGGGCTGTTCTACCCGGACCGGACCCCCTCCACCGGGGCAAAGCTCATACGCCACATCTACCGGCCCATCCGGGTGCGTTGGGTGGAGGCGGATCGCTTCGAGATCTTCAACACCACCGCCTTTACCCCGGCCAGCGCCTATCTGCTCCGCTTTTGCTGGAACGACGGCAGCCAGACCCAGCTGCGGCCTGAGGCGGAGCCCCTCTCCCGGGTCCGGGTTTCGGTCCCCCTGGGCGAGAAGAGCCCCGAGGGACGCTGGGTCAGCGTCGTCTGCACCGACACCCGGAGCGGCCGGGTCGTCTCCCGGGAGCAGATCATGCTCGACGAGCCCGCCCTGCCCGCCCCGGCGCTGACCGCCCTGCCTCCCCAGGTGAAGCTCCTCAACGGGCGCTTCTGCATGGAGCTCCCCGGGGGCCACAGGCTCACGGCGGAGAATCCCTCCACCAGCCTCTGGCGGGCCGCCACCGACAACGACCGGGATCCCCAGGGGGCCAACACCATGAAGGCCTGGTACAAGACCCGAGAGACCCTGCTTTCGGTGCGGGCCACAGAGCACGGGTATGAAGTACGCACCCGCCTGAGCCGGGATCCCATGACGGTTTTTGAGGTCACGGATACCTATGAGGGCACGGCGGACGGGGTGCTGGTCACCAGCCGCATCCACTGTCTGCGGGGCAGGGGCAATCTGCCCCGCTTCGGCAAGGTCTTCCGCCTCCACCGGGACTTTGACCGGGTGGAATATCTGGGCCGTGCGGGAGAGAGCTACCGGGACATGAAGGAGCAGTTCCCCATCGAGCGCGTACAGGCCCGGGTCCGGGACATGACGGAGCCCAACATCAAGCCCCAGGAGAGCGGCAACCGCTGCGACTGCCAGTGGGCGGAGCTCTCTGACGGGAAGCTCAGCCTCCGCTTTGAGGCGGTGGACCGGCCCTTCGAGCTGGGGATCAAGCCCTATTCCGATCTGGCCCTCAGCGGGATGCGCCACCGGGAGGACGAGAAGCCCACCGGCACCTACGTCACCATCCAGGCCTTCCAGCAGGGCATCGGCACCGGCTCCTGCGGCCCCCGGATCGCGCCGGAGTTCTGCTTCCCCATGGAGGAGGACTACGTGCTGCGCTTTGTGATAAAAGTGAAACAATCCTGAGCTTCCATTTGGTCGCGCAGAATAAAGCGAAACGGGAAATTGCGTTCGGCAATTTCCCGTTTCGCTTTATCCTTTTGCAGCAGCCTTTGCAAATGCCAGGAAGATGGGGACGCCCGGCCCCGTCTGGGGGTCGAAAAACTCCGGGTGCCACTGGACGGCCCAGAGGAAGGGCTGCTCCGGGTGATAAACGGCCTCGATCAGGCCGTCCTCTGCCCGGGCCATAGCCCGCAGGCCGGGGGCCAGGGACTTGACGCCCTGATGGTGGCAGGAATTCACCCCCAGCGCCTCCGCGCCGTAGAGCTCTGCCAAAGGGCCGGAGAGGGTCACGCTGTGCTCAGCCCGGTCATAGGGCCGCTCCATGCGGTGATTCCGACTGCCGGGCCGCTGGCTGGGCAGATCCTGCCAGAGGCTGCCGCCCAGGGCCGCGTTGATGAGCTGGAGGCCCCGGCAGATGCCCAGGATGGGGAGCTTCCGCTCCATGGCGCACCGGAGTATGGCCTGCTCCAGCCGATCCCGGGCGGGGCAGAGCTCGCCGCAGCAGTCCGCTGCCGCTTCCCCATAGAGGGCCGGATCTACGTCCTGCCCGCCGGTGAAGAGAAGACCGTCGCAGAGGGAGGCCAGCTGATGGCAGTCCGCCGCGCCCTCCAGGGGCAGCATGATGGGAAGCGCCCCTGCCTGCGCCAGGCCTTGAAAGTAGGCCGGAAGCATCCAGTAGGAGTCTTTATCCCGGTCATAGAGGGGCAGCACGCCGATGACAGGCTTTTTCACGGCTCATTCCTCCCCTTCCTCTGGCTCCAGCACATAGGCGCTGAGTATCTGGCCGTAATAAGTAACGTGGGGATCCTTGGAGTTGTCCGAGCTCTCGCTGTCCCGGCTGTGGGGATAGAAGCGGGAGCGGAGCTCCTCCGGAAGCAGACTGAGATCCTCCTGCTGGCGGTAGATGATTTTGCATTCAGCGGTGATGGGGAATTCCCGCAGGGCGGGAACGCTGACCTGCTCTCCGGGGACGGGATGAAGGCCGCAGACGGCCAGCTTATCCATATCCCGGCCGCTTTTGCTGCCGCAGACGGCCCAGGTATTGGGCTCAGGCTTTCCCAGGGGAATATTCACGGTAAACGCGGGGTTTTTGTCCAGCAGCTCCCGGGTATAGCGGCTGACCCGAACGTAGGCGGCAAAAACCGGCAGATTCCAGTTTATCCCCACGGCGCCCCAGCCGATCACCATGGAATTCAGCTTTTGCTCCGCGGCGGAAGTCAGCAAAATGCCCTTGGGCAGGGCATCGGCGGTATAAGCGGCAAGCTCGGAGAGGGATAGTTTTCTGCGTTTCATAAACATAGCCTCCTGTTGTTTTGCGGTGAGTATAACACAGATCCGCCGGGGATGCAAGAAATACCTGTCAAATCTGTTTTTTCCAAAGCCTGTCCTCCCGGTAGATCAGGTTGCCGTAGCCGCCGTCCACCCGGTCCAGGGAGTGGGCTTTTCTGGCCCGGGCGGTGAAGCCCCGGTAGCCCCGCAGATCATAGGGAACGCGGTCGGACTCCCCGGCCAGAACCTGATTGCAGACCTCGATCACCCCGTCGAAGATGGCGAAGGACAGCTCCCCGTTTCCGTGGCCCTCCAAAATCCGGTCCACCCGGCCCGCCAGCAGGCCCTTCAGACGGATGAGCCCGTCCCGGAATTCCTCCACGGTGGAAGCCTCCCGGCCAAGAAGGAAGCTGGCCCGGCTGACCCCGTCCCCGGAGAAGAGGATCCGGTCCTCCCGGTCCAGAAAGACCAGATTGCTTCGGGTGTGGCCGGGACAGGCGAAGGCCTCCAGGCTGATGCCACCCAGATCGAAGACGTCACCCTCCCGAACCGGATGGAAGCGCTCATAATCCGGCGGGGGCAGCATATCCGCCGGGGTCACCAGCTTCGCGTCCCGGGAGATGGCCAGGCCCAGCAGCCGGTAATCCGCATCGCTGTGCCGCAGTAAGGTCTCCTTCTCCTCCGGGTTCAGATACACCTGGTCGAACTCCACGGCCCCCATGGCGTGATCCTGGTGGCCGTGGGTCAGAAGCACCATCAGAGGCAGATCGTTGAGCTGATCTACAACAGCCTTCAAAGAGCCGAAGCCGCAGCCGGTGTCGATGAGGGCGGCCCGCTCCCTCCCCCGCACCAGGTACATCCGCTCATGGAAGCGGCCCAGGATGCCGGTGATATGATCGTTGATGGGATATACGTCAAAGGTTACCATAGCTTTACCTATTTGAAAGCCCTCCGACAGGAATGCCGGAGGGCAATTTCTTGTGGCGCACAATGTGCGCCGCTACAGAAGGCTTACTTGTTGGGATAGGGCTCCAGGAAGGCGTGGAAGTGGCGCATGGGCAGGGTGCGGCCCTTGACGATCCGCATGTTGGGGATGGATTCCCGGTCCTCGTAGAGGGCCTTCACCGCGGCGATGACGTAGTCCAGGTGCTCCTGGCTGAGCTGGCTGCGGTTCACGGCGAAGCGCACCACGTTGCACAGCTCCTCCTGCTGCTCGGGGGTCTTCAGATCGTACTCCATGGAGTAGTCGCCCAGCTCGGAGGTACGGATGCCGTAGCGGCGGATCAGCTCGATGGAGAAGCCCTGGCCGGCGAAGGTCTCGTGGCCCCGCTTGCCGTCGAAGAACTCGGTCATGTTGATGTACACGCCGTGGCCGCCGGCGGGGAGGATGACGCCCTTGACCCCGGCCTTGTAGAAGCCCTGGGCCAGGTACTCGCACTGCTGCACCCGGGCCTCCTGATAGTTGAAGTTGCACTCCTCATACAGGCCGGCGGCCAGGGCCATGATGTCCCGGCCGGACATGCCGCCGTAGGAGTCGTTGCCGTAGCAGGAGATCTGCTTGACCTTCAGCAGCACGCCCACGTCGGTCTTGACGGAGCCGTCGGGGTTGAAGTCGGAGAACTTTCTCCAGAAGCGGCCCTTGTCCCGGAAGGCCAGCATGCCGCCCATGTTGGCGTGGCCGTTCTTCTTGGCGGACATGGTGAAGCCGTCGCAGTAGGAGAACATCTCAGTGGCGATTTCGGCGATGGACTTGTCGGCGTAGCCCTCCTCGTTCACCTTGATGAAGTAGCAGTTCTCCGCCCAGCGGGCCACGTCGAACATGAAGGGAATGTCGTACTTGGCGGCGATTTTGGCGGTCTCCCGGATGGACTTCATGGAGACGGCCTGGCCGCAGACGGTGTTGTTGGTGATGGTGGTGTAGATCAGCGGGACGTTCTCGGGGCCCACGGTCTCGATGAGCTCCTCCAGCTTCTTCACGTCCATATCCCCCTTGAAGGGGTTCTTCTCGTACTTGCCGCCCTCGGGAACCTCGTAGAGCAGCTCCTTGTTGTAGAGGTTGCGGGGGATGGAGCCCATCTGCTTGATGTTGCCCTCGGTGGTGTCGAAGTGGCCGTTGGAGGGGATGGTGAAGACCTTGCCGGGGTACCGGGCGCTCATGATCTTCTTGACCATCTCAAAGAGCACGGACTCCGCCGCCCGACCCTGCTGGATCAAGAAGGTGTTGGGGCGCTCCAGCTGGGCGGCGCCGCCGTTGAAGAAGCCGCCCTCGTACTCGCAGAGGTAGAGCTCGTTCATCAGCTTCTCAATGTCCTGGCAGTCGGTGCGGATGAGGTCGATGGACTTCTTCCAGTTCTTCTCGCCGCCCCGCTCAAAGACGTCCCGGAAGGCGTCCAGCAGGACGTAATAGCCCTTGTTGCGGCCGTAGGACTCGTCGCCCAGGAACATGGTGGACCACTGCACGTCAGTCATGGCGGTGGTGCCGGAGTCGGAGAGCATATCCACCGTCAGCATGCCGGCGGGAAAGGCGAATTCGTTGTAATGGGTGGCCTTCAGGGCGCGCTCGCGCTGCTCAACGGTCACGGCGGGGATGTTGCGGGTCACATAGGTCAGGCTGCGGGGGGTCTTGACGTTCAGGGGATATTCGTTTGCCATGATTGCTTTGTTCCTCCAGTTCTATAAATACGTTAGGCCTTGGCCTTCAGGCCGTAGGATTCCGCCAGCTTCCGGAAGGCAGGCAGGCTGCGCTGGATCATGGCGGGACTGACACAGGTGGAGAAGCGGCTGAAGCCGGGGCAGCCGAAGCCGTCGCAGGGCACCGTCAGAATGTTCAGCGCCTTGGCCCGCTCGGAGAAGCCCAGCGAGTCGCCGTCGGGGGCCTCCACCATCATGTAGAAGGCGCCCTGGGGCTTGACGCAGCGGAAGCCCAGCTTGCTCAGCTCGGTATACAGGGTGACGCGGTTGTGATCGTAGGTCTCCAGGTCGGGTCGCAGCTCGGTGCAGCGGGCCACCACCCGCTGCCACAGGGAGGGAGCGCAGACGTGGCCGATGGCCCGGGAGGCCCCGGCGATGGCGGCGTAGAGGTCGGCGCTGTCGGCGCAGCAGTCGGGCACGCAGACGTAGCCGATGCGCTCGCCGGGCATGGAGAGGATCTTGGAGTAGGAGTAGCAGATGACGGTGTTGGGATAGATGGCGGGGACGTAGGGGGCGTCCAGGCCGTCGTAGGTCAGCTCCCGGTAGGGCTCGTCGGAGAGCACGTAGATGGGATGGCCGAACTCCTTCCCCTTGCGGGTCAGAATCTCCGCCAGCTTTTGCAGGGTCTGCTCCAGATAGATGACGCCGGAGGGGTTGTTGGGGGAGTTGATGATAACCGCCTGGGTGTGCTCGTTGATGCGCTTTTCCAGCTCGTCAAAGCGGATCTGGAAGCGCTCGGTATCGGGGGGCACCACCACGCACTTGGCTCCGGTGGAGTTGCAGTAGGCGGGGTACTCGGAGAAGTAGGGGGCGATGAGCACGAACTCCGCGCCCTCCACCGCCAGGGCCTGCATACAGGCCGTCATGGCCGGGGCCGCGCCGCAGGTGAAGAAGATATTCTCGGGGCGGATCTTGGTGCCGGTGCGCTTGCTCAGATCGGCGGCAATGGCCTCCCGGGCCTCGGCGCAGCCTCCCGCGGGGGTGTAGCCGTGCAGGGCGATGGGGTCCATCTCCAGCAGCTCCCGGACGGTTTCGGTCACCTTCCGGGGGGCGGGGACAGAGGGATTGCCGATGGAGAAGTCATAGACGTTCTCCTTGCCCACCTTGGCCGCCTGCTCCATGCCGTACTCGAAGAGCACGCGGATGCGGCTCTTGGCCACGCCCATTTGATGATACTTTTCTACGAACATCAGGAATCCTTCCTTTCCGGTAAATGATATACGTTGGCCAGCTCCCGGCCCTCCAGGATCCGCAGACCGCCCTGGGCCAGGGCCTCCATCTCGTTTTCCCCGGGCATCACCACCACGGGAGCCAGGAAGCTCACGTAGTCCCGGATGCGCTCGGTGAGCATCTGGGAATGGGCCATGCCGCCGGTGAGGATGATGGCGTCGCAATCCCCCTTGAGCACGATGGACAAAAGGCCGATGGTCTTGGCGATCTGATAGGCCTGGGCCTGGAAGATCAGATCGGCGTGCTTGTCGCCGTTCCGGATCATCTTCTCAATCTCCCGGCAGTCGCTGGTGCCCAGGTGGGCGTACATGCCGCCCTTGCCCCGGATCTTCTTGTCCATCTCGGCCTTGGTGTACTTGCCGGAGTAGCAGAGCCGGACAATCTCCAAGGAGGGGAAGCAGCCGGAGCGCTCGGGAGAGAACTGGCCGTCGTCGTCCCCCACGGAGTCCACGATGGAGCCGTGCTTGTGAACGGAGGCGGAGGTGCCGCCCCCCAGATGCACCACGATCAGATTCAGATCCTCATAGCGTTTGCCGATGGAGGCAGCGTAGCGGATGGCCTGGGCCCGGCTGTTGAGCACGTGGCAGAAGCTGCGGCGGCGGATGTCCTCCATGCCGGTGATTTCCGCCACGGGGCTCAGCTCCCCGGAGGTGACGGCGTCGTAGATGTAGGCGGGGATGTGATACTCGTCGGCCACGGCCCGGGCCAGCAGGCCCCCCAGGTTGGAGGCGTGGGGCTGGCTGTACTCGTGGTTCACCAGGGCCTCGCAGAGCTCGTCGTTGACCACGTAGCCCCCGGTTTTCAGGCCGAAGACCAGGCCGCCCCGGCCGATGACGGCGGACAGATCCTCTCCTCTGACCTGGTTCTGCCGCATGAAGTCCCGGATCAGCTCCAGCCGGAAGGGCACCTGGTCGCCGATCTTCTCAAAGCGCAGCAGCTCCTCGGGCTTGTGCTCGATGCTGCTCTGCAGCAGCTTCTTCTCCCCGTCGTAGACGGCAAGCTTGGTGCTGGTGGAGCCGGGATTGATGATGAGTTGCAGACAGGACATAACAGCCTCCTCAGCCTCAGCTGATGGCGGCGCAGGCCATCAGCGAATAATATTTTTCCTCAAAGCTTGCGCTGCGGGAATTCAGGGCGATGGGGCACTTGGCGCCGGTAACGACGCCCACCATCCGGGCCCCGGCGTAGAGCAGCAGGCCCTTGACGAAGATGTTGCCCACGGCCATATAGGGCACCAGCAGCACGTCGGTGTTGCCGCTGACGGGGCTTTCGTAGCGCTTGATTTCGCAGGAGGCCCTGTCCATGGCCAGATCCAGGGAGATGGGGCCCTCCACATAGCAGTTCCCGAATTCCCCGGCCAGAGCCGCCTGCTTCAGGGCGGCGGCGTCTACGGTCTCCTGGATCTTGGGGCTGACAGTCTCGGCGGCGCAGACGGCGGCCACCAGAGGACGCTCGTAGCCCAGGGCCCGGAAGGCCTCCACGGCGTTGCGGAGAATGCCCTTCTTCTGCTCCAGATCGGGATGGGGCACCATGCCGCCGTCGGCCACCCCCAGCAGCTTGTGATAGCCGGGGATCTCGATGAAGGCGGTGTGGGAGATGATGCCGCCGGTGCCGATGCCGGTCTGCTTGTTGACCACCGCCTTGAGAATGGTGGAGGTCTGCATATAGCCCTTCTGGAGGAAGTCGGCCTTGTCCTGCCGGATCAGCTCCACGGCCAGGCGGGCGGCCTCCTCGTCGGTGTCGGCGTCCAGGATGGCGGCGGGGTCGATCTCGTGGCCCAGCTCCCGGCCGATGCGGAGGATCTCCTCCCGGTGTCCCACCAGGAGGTAACGGAGGATGCCCTCGGAGGCCGCGTGCAGCACGGCCTCCAGGGTATGGGCGTCATGGGCGCAGGCGACGGCCACGGTCTTGGGCTTTCCGGCCCCCACCAGCTCCCGCAGCGCCTGGAAATCTTTCAGCATGGCGATACCTCTCAGGCCTTGACGGCGTCGTGACCGGCGCGGTAGGCCTTCAGGTTCAGCTCCTTGAACTTGGGGGGCACCGTGGAGGCGATGACATCCTCCCAGTCCACCACGTCGTCCATGCCCAGGGCCTTGACCATGGAGCCGAAGAGGACGATGTTCATGCACTTGGCGGAGCCCAGGGACTCGGCGATCTCCCCGGCCTTGAGCACGTGGCAGGTGAAGTGCTTCTGCATAGCCTCCAGGCAGCCCTCGGGATAGCTGGCAAGGCCCGCCGCGATGGAGGAGGAGGCCATTTCATAGTCGTTGATGACCACCACGCCGTCGGGCTTGAGGTAGTCGGCATAGCGCACGGCCTCCATCTTCTCAAAGGCCACGATGATGTCCGCGGCGCCCTTGCCGATGACGGGGGAATTCACCTTCTCGCCCCAGTGGACCTGGGTGGAGACGGAGCCGCCCCGCTGGCTCATGCCGTGGACCTCGGACATTTTCACGTCATAACCGGCCCGCATGAGACCGTTGACCAATACCTTCGCGGTGAGGATAGCGCCCTGGCCGCCAACGCCGACCAGCAGCGCGCTTTTCGTTTTCGTCATGGCTGATTACTCCTCTCTGGTGATGGCGCCCATCGGGCAGACCTGCGCGCAGACGGTGCAGCCCACGCACTGGTTGCGGTCGATCCGGGCCTTCTTGTATTCCACAAGCACGGCGGGGCATCCCACGCCCAGACAGCGCTTGCAGCCGATGCACTTATTGGGATCCACGCTGCACTTGCCGATATCGTGCTTAATCCGCTTGATCAGCAGGCAGGGACGGCGGGCAATGATGGCGGCGGGGACCTCGGAGGCCAGGGCGTCCTGGACGGCCTGCTCCATGGCCTTCAGATCCTGGGGATCCACGATGATGACCTTCTTGTAGCCGTAGGCCGTGAGAATGTCCTCGATCTTCAGCTTTTCGGCGATCTCGCCCTGAAGATTGAAGCCGGTGCCCGGGTTGTCCTGGTGGCCGGTCATGCCGGTGATGGAGTTATCCAGCACCACGGGGATCAGATTGCCGGCGTTGTAGATGATCTCCGCGGCGCCGGTCATGCCGCTGTGGAAGAAGGTGGAGTCGCCCAGCACGCCGAAGACCTTCTTGTCGGTGACCCCCGCGGCCTCGAAGGCCTTGGCCATACCCATGGCCACGGAGAAGCCGCCGCCCATGCAGACCACGCTGTCCAGGGCGTTGAGGGGGGCGGAGCCGCCCAGAGTGTAGCAGCCGATGTCGCCGGCGATGACAAAGTCCTTGTGCTTGGACATGGTATAGAAGAAGCCTCTGTGAGGGCAGCCGGGGCAGAGGGCGGGAGGACGGGACACCGCCTGGACCCCCACGTCGGTGACGGGGGCGGCCTCGCCGAAGATCCGCTCCTTCACAAGTTGGGGATTGAGCTCATATAGATTGCCGATGAGCTCCTTGCCCACGCAGGGGATGCCGGCAGCCTTGATCTGCTCCTCCATGAAGCCGTCCAGCTCCTCGATGACGTAGAGCTTCTCCACCTTGGAGGCGAAGTCGCGGATCAGATCCATGGGCATGGGGTTGGTCAGACCCAGCTTCAGGAAGGAGCTGCCCTCGGGGAAGGCGTCCTTGGCGTAGTAGTAGGCGATGGAGGCGGTGACGACGCCGATCTTGCCGTCGCCCATCTCCACCCTGTTCAGGGGGCTGGTGCAGCCGTAGGCCGCCAGCTTCTTCAGATTCTCCTCCAGCTTGGGATGGTTGCGGTAGGCGTTGGCCGGGGCGGAGATGTACTTCCGGGTGTTGCGGACGTAGGGCGGGACCTCCCGCTCCGTCCGCTGGCCGAAGGTGACGATGCTCTTGGAATGGGCCACGCGGGTGGTGGTACGGAAGAGCACGGGCATGTCAAACTGCTCGGAGATCTCATAGGCGGCCTTCATGAAATCCAGGCATTCCTGGGAATCGGAGGGCTCCACCATGGCGATCTTGGCGGACTTGGCGTAGTAGCGGTTGTCCTGCTCGTTCTGAGAGGAGTGCATACTGGGGTCGTCGGCGGAGACGATGACAAAGCCGCCGCTGACGCCGTTGTAGGCCGCAGTGAAGATGGGGTCCGCAGCCACGTTGACGCCCACGTGCTTCATGGCGCAGAGGCTGCGCACGCCGGCAATGCTGGCGCCGTAGGCGACCTCCGTGGCGACCTTCTCGTTGGGCGCCCACTCGCAGTACAGGGAGTCCTTGTACTTGGGCAGGTTCTCGAAGATCTCGGTGCTGGGAGTCCCGGGGTACGCGGAGCAAACCTTGACGCCGGCCTCATAGGCTCCTCTGGCAATGGCTTCATTGCCGGAAAGCAGTTGTCGATCCAATGTAAATGACCACCTTTCTGATATTCAAGCGGGTATTTGTCTAATACGAACAAAAATATTATAAAATAATACTTGCAAACTGTAAAGATTAAACTTATAATAGCTGTATTAGATTTACTTATTTTCAGGGCAATTATTCAAAGATAAGAGGTTTTGCTTATGACTATGCAGCAGGTTTTATACGTTTTGGAGATTGCGGCCCGCAGCAGCGTCTCCCAGGCCGCCCAGAAGCTGTACCTGTCCCAGTCCGCGCTGTCCCAGCAGCTGCGGCGGCTGGAGGAGGAGCTGGGCTATCCCCTCTTCTCCCGGACGGCCAACGGCTTGCAGCTCACCCCCGAGGGGCAGCTCTTCTGCGAGCAGGCTGGCCCCGTGGCGGAGCGCTGGACGGAATTCTGCAAGGCCGTGCAGCAAAAAGAAAAGCCCCAGCCCCTGCGGCTGCGGCTGGGACTGGGCTCCCGGGTCTATTCCAACAATCTCTTCCCCCGGATCGCGGAGTACTTCCAGGCCAAGCCGGAGATTGAGGTCACCTTCGTCACCGAGGCGGGCCGGGATATGGCCGAGGCCCTGCGGAAGGGGGAGCTGGATCTGGCCCTGGACCGGCTGCCCTGGGACGAGCCCCAGTCCGACGCCGGGGAAATCTACGCCGCCCCTCTGATCCGGGAGCGGCAGTGCGTGCTGCTGTGCCAGACGGATCCCCGGGCGGGCTACGCCTCCCTGGCCTTCCGGGATCTGCAGGGCTGTACCATGATCTCCGGCCTGGAGGACTCGGCGGAGGATCGCTCCATGAAGTCCGCCCTGCGGAAGAACCACATCAGCGTCAAGCGGGTCTTCCGCACAGACGGCATCGACACCAGCATGCAGCTGGTGCGCGACGGCATGGGCATCGCCATGGGCCCGGCCTCCTTCGCGCCGTATTTCCACGTCAAGGCGGTGCCCCTGGAGCCGGAGCTCTGGATCAGCCTCCACTTCATCTGCCTCCAGTCCAGTCTGAAGCTGCGGGAGATTCAGCAGTTCCACGACTATCTGAAAGAGCTCTGCGGCCGCCCCGAATAGGGACAGCCCCAGAGCTCCCAGGGACCCGGTTCAGTCCGCCTCGGCGGGCTGCGGGTCGGTATTCGGAAAAATCAGCGTGACGGCGGTGCCGACGCCGGGCTTGCTCTCCAGACTCACCCGGGCCCCGTGATATTGGGCCCCGTGCTTGACGATGGACAGGCCCAGGCCGGTGCCGCCGATCTGCTTGCTGTGGCTCTTGTCCACCCGGTAGAAGCGCTCAAAGACCCGGCTCTGCTCCTGCTCGGGGATGCCGATGCCGGTGTCGCTGACCCGGAGGAAGGGACAGCCCTCCAGGCGGCCCGTGCTCAGACACACGCTGCCCCCGGGGCGGTTGTACTTGATGGCGTTGTCGCAGAGATTATAGACCATCTCATTGAGCAGCTGCCACACGCCCCGGATCCGCACCCGCTCACCCTGCGCCTCCAGGCGCAGGCCCTGCTGCTCGGCCAGGGAGCGGAGGCTGTCCAGCACGTCCTCTCCCAGCTCCAGCAGGTCCACGGACTCCGGCTCCGGGAGCCTGGCCCCCTCGTCCAGCCTGGAGAGGCGGATGATGTCCTGGACCAGGGTGATCAGCCGCTGGCTCTGGCGCTGGATCTCGGCGGAGAACTCCACCACCTTGTCCGGGGGCACGGTGCCCTGGGCCATCAGCTCGGCAAAGCCGGAGATGGAGGTCAGCGGGGTTTTCAGCTCATGGGACACGTTGGCGGAGAACTCCTGGCGCAGACGCTCCCGCTGCTCCCGCTCGGTGACGTCCAGCCACAGCAGAACCGCGCCCACGATGCGGCTGCGGGAGCGCACGGGGCTTGCCACCAGCTGCCAGCTGTGCTCGTCCCGGGAAAAGACCGCCTCTCCCCTGCTGCCCCCCAGGGCCAGGATGGAGCTCTCCCGGGCGGTGAGGTCCACGTCCTCGGAAAGCTGCTCCCCGATGACGGCCTGGGGCAGCAGCAGCCGGGCCGCAGCGTTGATGCTCAGCACTCTGCCCTCCCGATCCAGCAGCAGGAAGCCCTCGGTCATATTCTCCGTCAGAACGGAGAATTCCTTCTGCCGCTGATGCAGCTCCTCGATCTGCTCCTGGATGGTCAGCCGCTGCTCCTGGAGCCGGGTGATCAGAGGCGTCAGCTCCGGATAGCTCCTGGCCTCCCCCAGGTGATCCAGATCCAGCTCGTTCACGGGCTTGAGAATCTGCTTGGCCGCCCGGAAGGCCAGCACGCCGGAGGCCGTCAGCACCAGGACAAAGACCCAGAGCACCGGGCTCACGGTGACCAGAGCCTCCCGCAGGGCGCTCACCGGGCTGGAAAGCCGCAGCACCGTGCCGTCCTCCAGCAGACAGGCGTAGTAGAGATTTGCCGAGCCCTCGCTCTCGGAGGGGCGGGTGGCCTGGCCGGCGCCCTGGGCTCTGGCCTCCTCCACCTCGGGAAGCCCCGCCTGGTTGGGCAGCTCCCGGCCAAGGCTGTCATAGAGCACGTTTCCCTCGGCGTCGATCCAGGTGATGCGCTTTTCCACGGGCAGGCCCTCCAGATAGCGCCTGCCCTCCAGGGAGATGCCCCGGGCGGCGTAGACCGCCTCCTGGCGCAGGGCGTCGTAGGTCTCGTCCAGGGTCTGGCGGTATTGGAGGCCGAAATACAGCATGGCGCACAGCAGCAGGGCCAGCACCCCCACCAGAAAGGCGTAGCGAAAAATTTTCCCCGTCATGTGGCCTCTCCGTTGATCCGATAGCCCACCCCCCGGACGGTCTCGATCAAGCGTCCGGCGGCCCCCAGCTTGGCCCGCAGGGTGCGGATGTGTACGTCCAGGGTGCGGTTTTCCCGCTCGGCGCTGAGATCCCAGACCTTGTCCATCAGCACGGAGCGGGTCAGGACGCTGCCCTTCCCTTCCATGAGCAGCTTCAGCAGCATGAATTCCTTATAGGTCAGCTGCACCGGGGCCCCGTCCACCCGAACCTCGTGGCGGCCGGGATCCAGGCTCAGAATCCCCACCCGGTATTCCCGGAGGGGAGAAGGCTCCGTCGTGCGGCGCAGCAGGGCCCGGACCCGGGCCACCAGCTCCATCATTCCGAAGGGCTTGGCGATGTAGTCGTCCGCCCCCCGATCCAGGCCGTAGGCCTTGTCGTACTCCGTGTTGCGGGCGGTGAGCATAATGACGGGCAGCCGCGCCGTGGCCTCGTTCTCCCGGAGCTTTTGCAGCACGGAAAGCCCGTCCTCCTGGGGCAGCATGATGTCCAGCAGCACCAGCTTGGGCAGGCGCTCCTGCATGGCGGCCCAGAATTCGGAGGGAAGCGAGAAGCCCGCCGCCCGGTAGCCCTGGCTCTCCAGCGCGTATACCACAAGCTTGCGGATGCTGTCGTCATCCTCCAGCAAATAGATCATGATTCTGACTCCTTTTTTCGGTGATGGTCTACATTATAACACAAGATATTGGGAAAAAACAGAGAATTATCCTGTATTTAACCAAAATTTAACAAAAGTCGGGTGGCAGATTTAACCTCTGAGTGGTACCCTATCCCATTGAAAGAGGTGAAATTATGTCCATTTCCGAAATCATTTCTCTGCTCAGCGGCGTGGCGCTGTTTCTCTTCGGTATGACCCTGATGGGCGACGGCCTCAAGCGCGTGGCGGGCAGCAAGCTGGAGCTGGTGCTCTACCGGCTCTCCAGCACCCCCCTCCGGGGCGTTCTGCTGGGTACCGGCGTCACCGCCGTGATCCAGTCCTCCTGCGCCACCTCCGTTATGGTGGTTGGCTTCGTCAACTCCGGCATGATGAAGGTCCGGCAGGCCATCAGCGTGATCCTGGGCGCCATTCTGGGCACCTCCATCACCGGCTGGGTCATCAGCCTGAGCTATATCGAGGGCAGCTCCGGCGTTCTGAGCCTGCTGTCCACCTCCACCCTCACGGGCATCGTGGCGGTGGTGGGCATCATCCTGCGAATCTTCACCAAGAAGCAGCTGAACCACCACATCGGGGACATCCTCATGGGCTTCGCGGTGCTGATGTTCGGCATGAGCACCATGAGCGGAGCCGTCTCCGGCCTGGGCAAGCAGTCCTGGTTCACCGGCCTGCTGACCTCCCTCTCCAACCCCCTGCTGGGCATTCTGGCCGGCGCGGTCTTTACCGCGGTGCTGCAGTCCGCCTCCGCGGCCGTGGGCATCGTGCAGGCCCTGTCCGTCACCGGCGCCATGCGCTTTGACGCCGCCCTGCCCCTGCTGATGGGCATCGCCATCGGCGCCTCCCTGCCGGTGCTGCTCTCCGCCCTGGGCGCCAGCGTGGACGGCAAGCGCACCGCCCTGGTCTATCTGGTGGCGGAGGTGGTCAGCGTCACGGTCTGCGCTGCGCTGTTCTATCTGGCCAACATCATCTTCAGCTTCAGCTTCCTGGACCAGGTGATGAACCCCTTCTCCATCGCCCTGGTCAACACCGTGCTCCGCTTTGCCATGGTGCTGCTGCTGGCCCCCTTCACGGATATGCTGGAGGCCCTGGTCAGCATGCTGATCCCCCGCAAGCCCGAGCCCGCCGACGCCCTCTTTGTCCGGCTGGAGGAGCGCTTCATCGCCCACCCCACCCTGGCTGTGGAGCAGAGCCGTCTGACCATCAACGAGATGGCCCAGAGCGCCCGGGAGGCCCTTGACGAGTCTGTGGGCCTGCTGGACAAGTTCAGCGCTTCGGGGCTGGAGCACGTGCGGAAGCTGGAAAACGACGGCGACCGCTACGAGGACAGCCTGGGCTCCTATCTGGTGCGCATCACAGGTCAGGAGATGACCCGGCAGCAGAACGCCGACGTCTCCAAGTACCTGCACTCCATCTCCGAATTTGAGCGGCTGTCCGATCACGCTCTGAATATCGCCGAGAGCGCCGCGGAGATCCACGACAAGGGCATCGTCTTCTCCGACAGCGCCAAGCACGAGCTCTCGGTGGTGATCCGGGCGGTCCGGGAGATCACGGACATCACCACCCGGGCCTTCACGGAGAACAATCTGGATCTGGCCCTGCGCATCGAGCCTCTGAAGGCCCTCATCGAGCAGCTCAGCGCCGAGGTCAAGATGAATCACGTGGAGCGCCTGCAGAAGGGCCAGTGCACCATCCGGCAGGGCTTCGTGCTCAACGATCTGCTGACCTATATGGAGCGGGTGGGCGACCACTGCTCCAACGTGGGCGTGGCCATGATCGAGCTGGAGAGCGACGCCTTCGAGACCCACAAATACGTACACCAGCTCAAGACCGAGCAGTCCCCGGAATTCCGCGGCTATTTCGAGGAGTACAAAAAAGCCTTTGCCCTCTGATCCCAGATTTCGCACAATTTACGATTTCTTCATTGACATTATGCGGGGAATGGTGTAAACTAATATGCGATATTAGATGCAAGGGGGCATTTGCCTTGTTTCAGGTTATAACGGATACCTCCGCCAATCTGCCCACAGAGCTGACGGAGCAGAACGATATTACCGTCATCCCCTTCCCCTACTTTGTCAACGGCGCCCGCCATACCTGCCTGGACACAGGCGGCTTTGACGGGGAGACCTTCTACGGGGCCATGCGGGAGGGCGCGGAGATCACCACCTCTCAGATCAATCCCCAGCATTATATCGAGGTCATGCGGCCCATCCTGCAAAAGGGCCTGGACATTCTCTTTGTGGGGATGTCCTCGGGCATCAGCGGCTCCTTCCACTGCGCGGAGCTGGCGGCGGACGAGCTGCACGAGGACTTCCCCGAGCGGAAGATCCGCCTGGTGGACACCCTGGGGGCCTCTCTGGGGGAGGGTCTGCTGGTGCTGCGGGCCGTGAAGGACAAGCTGCTGGGTCTGTCCCTGGACGACATCTACGACAAGCTCATGGAGCTGCGGCATCGGCTGTGCAACATCTTCACGGTGGACGATCTGAAATACCTCCGCAAGGGGGGCCGCCTGTCCAACCTGGGCTTCATCGTGGGCACCCTGCTCCAGATCAAGCCCCTGCTCAAGGGCAACGAGGAGGGGCGCATCGTGGCCTTCGCCAAGCTGCGGGGCCGGAAAAAGGCCCTGGAGGAGCTGGCAAAGCGCTACGACGAGTATGTGCTCAACCCCGAGGAGCAGACCGTGGGCATCGCCCACGCCGACTGCCCCGAGGACGCGGAATACCTCAGCTCCCTGCTGCGGCGCAACCATCCCCCCAAGAATATTCTCACCGTGGGCTACGAGCCGGTCACCGGCTCCCACGTCGGCCCCGGGACCCTGGCCCTGTTCTTTGAAGCCAGATCCGGCTGCCGGGCCATGTAAGCCCGGAATTTCTGCCAATGCGTCAAGTGTTATTTTTCGAAAACGAAAAATAACACTTGACTTTTTTCCCCTCAGGGGCTATAATAATCCAGCGTCCAGAAAGCATAGCTGCGGGAGTGCTGGAATAGGTAGACAGGCAGGCTTGAGGTGCCTGTGTCCAACCATAGACGTGTGGGTTCAAGTCCCATCTCCCGCACCACGTCGGAGCAAGCTCCGTACGGCTCAGAAAAAGCAGTCGCTTATGGCGGCTGCTTTTTCTTCGACTGTACTCCGCAGCTCCTCCTTCTCCCCGCGCGACCCGCTGCGCCGGGCTCGCGCGGGGCCCCGTTTTGAAAAATGCTGTAAGAAAACCCAGGAATACCTTTGTTTCCTGGGTTTTCCTTGTTTTACGGCGTTTTTGCATCTTGCATTTTTCGTTCCCGGCTACTAAAATAGGATCAAACACTGTTCCGCCGCGGGGCGGGGGCTAAGGAGGCGCTTCTTATGGCGGAGCTGCATGAAATGAAGGTCATCGGCCGGATTCGTTCGGATTTCCAGGAGAAGTTCGGCATTCCCCGGCAGAGCGGGCTGGTACAGGCCCTGCGGGCGGAGCTGGTCTTCGCCCCGGAATACCGGAATCCCGACGCCCTGCGGGGCATTGAGGGCTTCTCTCATCTGTGGCTGATCTGGCAGTTCTCCAAGGCCGTGCGGGAGGACTGGTCCCCCACGGTGCGGCCGCCCAGGCTGGGGGGAAACGCACGCCTGGGGGTCTTTGCCACCCGCTCCCCCTTCCGGCCCAACCCCATGGGGCTTTCCTGCGTGAAGCTGCTGGGGCTGCGGGAGGATCCGGAGCTGGGCACCGTGCTGCAAATCGCCGGGGCGGATCTGCTGGACGGTACGCCGGTTTACGACGTCAAGCCCTATCTGCCCTACGCCGACTGCGTGCCGGAGGCTGTGGGGGGCTTCGCCCCCGCCGCCCCGGAGAAGCTGCTGCGGGTGGAGCTGCCGGACCCGGTGCGGGCTCTGCTTCCGCCGCAAAAGCTGGAGGCGCTGACCGGGGTGCTGGCCCTGGATCCCCGGCCCTCCTATCACGACGACCCGGAGCGGGTCTACGGAATGCGCTTCGGGGGTTATGAAATTCATTTCCGGGTGCGGGACGGGCTGCTCTCCGTCCTGGACGCGGCGGAAAGTTCCCATCTGACGGATTGACAGACGGGGCGCCTTCTATTATAATAGATAAAATACCATAAAAACCATCTCTCTTTTCGGAAAGGAGATTTCCATTATGAAGCTGCTTCTTTCTCACGCCGACGTTCTGACCCTGGAAAACGGCCTGTGGCGCACGCTGCGGGACGCCTACCTGGGGGTGGATGGCGAGCGCATCTGTTATCTCTCCGAGACCGCGCCCCGGGAGGCCTTCGACGCGGAAAAGAACCTGCGGGGCAAGCTGCTGATCCCCGGCCTCATCAACTGCCACTGCCACGCCCCCATGGTCTTTCTGCGGGGCATCGGCTCGGATCTGAGTCTCCAGGACTGGCTCTTCCACTATATCTTCCCCACCGAGGCCAAGTGGACCGACCGGGGCATCCGGGCCGCCAGCGAGCTGGCGATTCTGGAGCTGCTGGCCTCCGGCGTCACCTCGTTCTCCGACATGTACTACCGCAACGCCGTCACCATCGAGGCCCTGGACCGGGCCGGGATGAAGGCCAATCTCTGCCGCTCCACCCAGGGCAGGGCCGATCTGCCCTACCGGGAGAATACGGACTGCCGGGAGGGCATCGCCCTGTTCCGGGAGTTTCACAACAGCTGCGGCGGGAGGATCAAAATTGACCTCTGCATCCACGCGGAGTACACCAACACCCCCGAGACCATCGAGGCCTACAGCGCCGCCTGCCTGGAGCTGGGGGCGGGTATGCACATTCACCTCTCCGAGACCCGGCGGGAGCAGGAGGAGTGCGTGGCGAAATACGGCATGACCCCGGCGGCCCTCTTTGAGAAGCTGGGGACCTTCCGAAACCGCACCACCGCCGCCCACTGCGTCTGGCTCACCCCGGAGGACATGGAGATCCTCCGGGCCAACGGGGTCAGCCCCGTCCACTGCCCCTCCAGCAACATGAAGATCGGCAGCGGCTTCGCCCCGGTGCAGCAGATGCTGGACCGAGGCATCAACGTCACCATCGGCACCGACGGGGCCGCCTCCAACAACAATCTGAACATGCTGGAGGAGATGCACCTGGCCTCCGTGATCCACAACGGCTACACCGGGGATCCCACCGTGGTGAAGCCCGCCGACGTGCTGAAAATGGCCACCGTCAACGGAGCAAGGCTCCAGGGCCGTCCCGACACCGGGGAGCTGAAGGTCGGCATGAAGGCGGATCTGGCCGCCATCGACCTGGACAGGCCCCATCTGATCCCGGCCCCGGACTACCCCGCGGCGATCTGCTACTCGGCCCAGGGCAGCGACGTCTGCATGACCATGGTGGACGGACAGATTCTCTATGAAAACGGCGAATACAAGACCCTGGACGCGGAGCGGATCCTGGCGGAGGCCCGGGTTGCCCTGCGGGAGCTCTACGAATGAGGCCCGGGGACGGGCAGCGGGCGGATCACGATCTGGCCTTTCTGCTGCGCTATGAAAACGTGGCCTGGTATGAGGACGGGGCCGTCCGCATCCTGGACCGGCGGATCTACCCCGCGGAGATTCGCTTCGTGGTCTGTCACAGCCACCGGGAGGTGGCCCAGGCCATCACCGACATGGTGACCCAGAGCTGCGGCCCCTTCACCGCGGCGGCGGCGGGCATGGCCCTGGCCGCCTGGGAATGCCGGACCCAGCCCGAGGCGGCCCAGCGGACCTATCTGCGACAGGCAGCCTACACCATCTCCCACGCCCGACCCACCACCGCGGCCCGGATGGAACGGATCACCGGGGGCTGCCTGGCCGCGGCGGAGGAGGCTCTGAAAAGCGGCCGGGTCGTGGACCGGGCCATTATGGAGCATCTGCTGGCCTCCAACAACAAGCGCTACAGCAAGGTGGCGCAGATGGCCTCCTATCTGGTGGATCTCTTCCCCGACGACGGGAAGATCATGACCCAGTGCTTCGGGGAGACTATTGTGGGGATGATGCTCCGGGAGGCCCGCAGCCGGGGCAAGCGGCTGCGGCTCTTCTGCCCCGAGACCCGGCCCTATTTTCAGGGGGCCAGGCTCACCGCCACGGTCTGCCGGGAGATGGGCTTCGATACCACCGTCATCACCGACAATATGCCGGCCTGGGTCATGCAGACCGAGGGCATCGACGTATTCACCTGCGCCGCCGACGCCATCTGCCTGGACGGCCACGTGGTCAATAAAATCGGCACCCTCCAGATCGCCATTGCCGCGCGCTATATGGGGATTCCCTTCTTCGTCTCCGGCATTCCAGACGAGAGCCACCCGGACAAGAGCGCCGTTCACATCGAGTCCCGGAACCCGGATTTTGTCCTCCAGGCCATGGGGGTCCGCACCGCGGCGGAAGGGGTGAAGGGCTATTATCCTTCCTTTGACCTTACGCCTCCCGCCCTGATCTCCGGGGTGGTGACGGATCTGGGCATTTACTCTCCCTACGATCTGCCCCGCTATCTGCGGCAGGCGGACATCGGACCCTACGAAATGGTGATCTGACCACAACATTTTGTATCCGCTCCGGATTTTTTCCCGTATTTTTTTGAACTTTCCTATTTACAAATTGAAATTTTATGGTATAATACATCTGTTGATATATACAGGAATGGCCTGTATGGATTCTGTTAGGAGGAATGTATCATGAGAAAGGTTCTTGCGCTTTTACTGACGGTTCTTCTGCTGGGCTCTATGGCGACGGTTTGCTTCGCCGGCGAATTCTCCGGCAACAGCCAGTCTGTTGATCCTGAGTACAAGGTGCACATCATCTATGACTTTGAGATTCCCGAAGATGGCGGCACTGTGGAAGTCAAGCCCGGCAACACCGTCGTCATCACCCCGAAGGATAAGGACGGCTACATTTTCGATCATTACGACATCACCGGCGACTACGAGATCGTCTCCAAGGACGGCAACAGCTGGACCATTCTGCCCAAGTCCAGTCTGACCATCCACGTCAAGTACAAGGGCGTCAATCCGCCTCCCTCTGACGACAAGCCCGTCTCCCCCAGCACCGGCGTCAACGTGCCCCTGTATGCCGCGCTGATTCTCTTCGGCCTCTGCGGTGTCGTGTTTGCCACCCGCAAGCTGGTGAAAAACCACTGATGATTGATGCCAGCGGGTCAGGTCGAAAGACCTGACCCGCTTTTCATGGAGGAAGCGCATGGAATACATACTGGAAACCAACAAGCTCACCAAGATCTACGGCCAGAAGGAAGCCGCCGTGGACGTGGATCTCCACATCCGGGAGGGTCAGATCTACGGCCTCATCGGGCGCAACGGCGCGGGCAAGACCACCATCATGCGGATGATCAGCGGCCTTTCCACCCCCACCCGGGGCAGCTACTCCCTCTTCGGGAAAACCGGGCCGGAGCTGGGCAAGCTGCTGCGGAACGTGGGCGTGCTCATCGAGCGCCCCGGCCTCTATCCCAGGCTTTCCGCATACGAAAACTTAAAAATCAAGTGCATCGCCATGGGCGTCAAGCCTCAGGGTTATGTGGAGGAGCTTCAGAAGCTCATCGGCCTGGATTCCATCGACCGGAAAAAGCCCTCCGGCGCCTTTTCCCTGGGCATGCGGCAGCGCCTGGGCATCGGCCTTGCTCTGGTGGGCGAGCCCAGGCTGATCATTTTGGACGAGCCCATCAACGGTCTGGATCCTCAGGGCATCGTGGAGGTCCGGGAGACCCTGGTGCGGCTGCGGAAGGAAAAGGGCATCACCATCATGATCTCAAGCCACATTCTCGACGAGCTCTCCAAGGTGGCGGACGCCTACGGCATCATCCACGAGGGGCGGCTGCTGGACGAGTTTACCGAGGATGAGCTGCTGCGGCGCAGCGAGCAGTACGTGCTGATTCGCACCGACGACGATTCCGCCGCGGAGGCGGCCCTTCGCCGCGCCGGTCTGGAAGCCGTCAGCCGGGAGCAGAACGGCCTCTACGTCCGGGAGCGCCTGGACGAGACCCCCGTTATGGCCGCCGCCATTGTCAACGCCGGCGTCGGTCTGCGGGAGCTCAGCGTGAACGCCGTCTCTCTGGAGGACTACTATCTCAGCGTGACAGGAGGCAAGCACCGTGGCTAATCTTTATCGTATGGATCTCTATCGGATGCAGAAGGCGTCCAGCTTCCGGATCTGTCTGATCCTGGCCTTCGTCTTCTCCCTGATCTCCACGCCCCTGGCCGAGCTGATGACTCTGCTGGTGAAGCTGATTGCCACGGAGATTCCGGACTCCGCCGGAAGCCTCCGGGTTTCGGAGCTGCTGGCCACTCCCCTCTCCGCCCTGAACACCATGCTGGCACTGATCTCCGTCTGCGGCTTCTTCTACGCCGACGTGGAGCACGGCTACATCAAAAACATCGCCGGGCAGGTACCCCGGAAGGGCCTCACGGTCCTCTCTAAGTTTCTGGTCTCCCTGCCCCACAATCTGATCTTCATGCTGGTGAGCATCGTGGGAGAGCTGCTGGGCACCGTGTTCTTCCGGCGGATCGTCTTTGACGCCGCCCTCTGGGACGGGCTTCGGGTTTTCGTGCTGAAGTTCCTGCTGCTGGAGGGACTCTGCGCCATTCTGCTGCTCTTCACCGCCGCCCTGCAGAGCAAGGCCCTGGGCACGGTGTTCTCGGTGCTCTTCGGCCTGGGTCTTCTGGGGCTGATCTATCTGGGCATCGACGCCGGTCTGGACCGGCTCTTCCCCAAGAAGGACTTCCTCGTGTCGGATTATATGCCGGATCAGCTCTACGCCGAGACGAAACCCGATACCCTGGCGGCGCTGATTGTCTCCGCCGTGACGATTCTCCTCTTCCTCTGGCTGTCTGTGCGGATATTCGACCGGAAGGACGTTAAATAATACAGAAACAATTGGAGGTACAAACATGGAAAACAACGCGAAAATCGGTCATCCTGTGCTGGGTGTTGTCCTGGGCTTCCTGGGCATTGCCGCGGCCATTCTCCTCACCTTTGCCACCGGCGTCATCGGCGGCGGCATCGCCGTGCTGCTGGGCGTGATCGGCCTGATTCTGGGCATCAAGACCCGGAAGAAGGGCGGCAAGGGCATGGGCGCCATTGTGGTGGGCGTGCTGTGCGTCATCATCGCCGTGATTCTGACCTTTACCACCATCGCCGGCATGGCCGGGCTGCGGGATAAGGCCAAGGAGCTGAAGCCCGACTCCATCTTTGCCAAGTACGCGGAAAGCCCTTACCTGGGGGCCATCGGCATCATTCTGAACATGCCCCAGGACGAGGCCAGCATGGAGGCGCTGCAGCAGGAGCTGCAGCAGCTGCAGGAGCTCTCCACCGAGAGCACCGAGGCTGCTCCCCAGCGATAAGCCACTCCGCGTCCCGCGCGAAGCAGACGAAGCAAGAACGAAAGAGATCCCCGGGTCAATTGCCGCGGCAATTGACCCGGGGGATCATTTTTGATTATGCCAGCTCGGCAATGGTGACGCCGTCCTCGCCCTCGCCGTAGACCCCCAGGCGGAACTTCTTCACGTGCTTGTTGTGCTTGAGCTCCTCATGGACGGTCTTGCGCAGCACCCCGGTGCCCTTGCCGTGGATGATCCGCACCTGGGTCAGATTCGCCATAAAGGCGTTGTCCAGGAAGATGGTCAGCACCGCGGAGGCCTCCAGGGCGTCCATGCCCCGCAGGTCCAGCTCCGGGGACTGGGCGCTGTTCTTGAACTCCCGGCGGGTTTTGTCGATGTACTTTTTCACCTCGGTGGGCTCGTTTTCCAGCAGATAGATCTCATCGGGCTTCACGGTGATCTTCATGATTCCCGCCTGGAGCTGGCAGCTGCCGTCCTTGTTGACGGCCAGCACCGTGGCCTTGGTGCCCAGCTTCAGCAGCTCCACGGTGTCTCCGGGCCGGACGGCCCGGCTGGGCTTGGGACGCTCCACCTGGGGCTGCTGGGGCGCCAGCTTGCGCTCGGCCTCGTTGAGCTGGCGGCGGAGCTCCGCCTGCCGGGCGTTGACTCCCTGGGCGTCGGCGCTGTCCTTCATCTGCTTGCGAAGCTGCCTGAGCTCCTCATAGACGGAATTGGCGGTGCGGCGGGCCTCGTCCAGAATCATCTGGGCCTCCTTCCGGGCCTGGGCCTCGGCCTTTTCCTTCTCCTTCTTGATCTGGGCGTAATACTCCTCGGACTTCTGCTGGGTCCGCAGAGTCTCCTGCCGCAGGCGCTCCGCCTCGATGCGGGCATTCTCCATCTGCTGCCGCTGCTGCTCCAGCTGGTCCAGCACCTCTTCAAAGTCCAGATCGTTCTGGCTCACGGTGCTCCGGGCGGAGTTGATGATCTCCTCGGGCAGACCGAGGCGGCGGGAGATGGCAAAGGCGTTGGACTTGCCGGGCACGCCGATGAGGAGCTTATAGGTGGGCTTCAGGGTCTCCACGTCGAACTCGCAGGCGGCGTTGGTAACCCCGGGGCTGCGCATGGCGTAGACCTTCAGCTCGGCGTAGTGGGTGGTGGCGGCCACCCGGCTGCCCCGGCTTCGGCAGAACTCGATGAGGGAGATGGCCAGGGCCGCGCCCTCGGCGGGATCCGTACCGGCTCCCAGCTCGTCGAAGAGCACCAGAGAGCGCTCGCTGCACTGGTCCACCACCTGGACGATGTTCCGCATGTGGGCGGAGAAGGTGGAAAGGCTCTGCTCGATGCTCTGCTCGTCGCCGATGTCCGCCAGGACGTTTTCAAAGACAGAGACGCAGCTGCCGTCGGCGGCGGGGATGTGCAGGCCGCACTCCGCCATAAGGGTCAGCAGGCCGATGGTTTTCAGGGTGACGGTCTTGCCGCCGGTGTTGGGCCCGGTGATGATCAGCGTGTCGAAGTCCCGGCCCAGGTGGACGGAGACCGGCACCACCAGCTTTTTGTCGATCAGCGGGTGTCGGGCCCGGATCAGCTCCAGGCGGCCGTCGTCCCGGATCTCCGGCGCGACGGCGTCCATACGGAAGGCCAGCTTGGCCCGGGCAAAGATGGCGTCCAGCTCCACCAGCAGGCTATAGTCCTGGGAGATGGTCTCCCTGTGGCCTGCGGCCTCGGCGGAGAGCTCCGCCAGGATGCGCTCGATCTCCTTCTGCTCCCGCAGCAGCAGCTCCCGCAGGGCGTTGTTGGCGTTGACGGAGGACATGGGCTCCACAAAGAAGGTGGAGCCGGAGGAGCTGACGTCGTGGATCAGACCCGGGATCTCGTTTTTGAACTCCGCCTTGACAGGCACCACGTAGCGATCCTGCCGCAGGGTGATGATGGGATCCCGCAGGAACTTGGAGTAGGAGGGAGAGGAGATCAGCTTTTGCAGGCTCTCCTTGATTTTCGCGCTCTGGATCCGCATGTGGCGGCGGATGTCCGCCAGCTCCGGGCTGGCGGCGTCGGCAATCTCATCCTCGGAGAGGATGGCCCCGGAGATGCGCTCCTCCAGGTAGCGGTTGGGGGTCAGGGCCGCGAACATCCAGTCCAGAGAGGTATTGGCGCAGGCCCCGTCGTAGTATTCCTTGGCGCTTCTGGCGCAGCGCAGCACGCCGGCGATCTGCAGCAGCTCCCTGGGGTTCAGACTGCCGCCCCGGTCCGCCCGGTCCAGGCTGGCCCGCACGTCCCGCACGTCCTGGAAGGCCGGGGCGGAGCGCAGGTCGATCAGACGGCAGGCGTCGGCGGTCTGGTTCTGGAGGGCGATCACGTCCTCCCGGTCGGAATTGGGCAAAAGCTTCAGACAGCGCTCCTTGGCCTCGGCGCTGACGGCGGATTCCGCCAGCATGGCCAGGACCCGGTCCAGCTCCAGCTTTTGCAGGGATTTTTCATACAGTTCTGTCATATTGTTTCTCCGTAATGTAACAGGGACTTATAGAAGTCCAGGGTATAGAAGCTGTGCTCCAGCTGGGTCATGAGGTAGCCCTCGGTGACGGAGCTGAGGGCCTGCAGACTCTCCTGCTCCAGCTGGAAGGAGAAGAGCCGCTTGGGCTCGCACCAGACGATATAGCGCATCGCCAGCAGCATCCCGGGGCTCAGAGGCATGCGGATGCCGCTCTCCCCCTCCCGGCAGCCGGCGCAGGACAGGCTGCCGTGGGAGAGATCAAAGCGGTCCGGCGCCTCCGACCCGCAGACGGCGCAGGCGGAGAGCTCCGGGGTGAATCCCGCCAGGCAGGCCAGCCGCAGCTCGAAGGCGGCCTTCACCAGCAGCTGGGGCTTGCCCAGCTTCCCCAGGGCGTAGAGGGCGTTGCACAGCAGGGAGATCAGCTCCGGATTGGGAGCGTCCTCCTGGGCCACGGCCCCGGTGGCCTGGGCGAAATAGGAGCCCAGGGCCAGCAGCTCGATGTTGTCCCGCAGCTGGCGGAACTGCTCGATGGGCTGGGCCTCCTGGACCGAGAGCTTGCCCCGGTAGTCCTTGAGGGTAAACTCCGAGAGGGTCAGAAGCTGGCAGGCGCTCTTGATGGGAGAGTTGCCCCGGCGCACATTTCTGGCCCGCACCGTCAGAAGGCCCCTGTCCTTAGAGAGCAGGTCCAGGAGCTTGTCCGCCTCTCCCAGCTCCAGCTCCCGGAGCACGATGGCTTCGGTGTTGATAAACATGCTTACTCCCTTGCGGCCCGGCAGGACCGCGCTCCACAGCCTGCCGGTATTGCAGATACAGCTCCGGCGCGCCGGAGCGTTCAAACGCTTTCCAAAGCATAACAGGGTCCTCCATGTCAAAAGCCTCCTCGCATTTGATTGCCTTGTTTAGCTTTTGCACCCTTCGGCCCCCTTATGCGGGGATTATTGCTCCGAATAGCCGAAATTTCGGATCATGAAATCGCTGTCCCGCCAGTTCTCCTTGACCTTGATCCAGGTTTGGAGATAGACCTTGGCCCCCATAAAGCGCTCACAGTCGGCCCGGGCCTGGGTGCTGATCTTCTTCAGCATCTGGCCGCCCTTGCCGATGATGATCCCCTTATGGCTGGCCTTCTCACAGTAGATGGTGGCGTCGATGTCGATGACGCCGTTGTCCCGCTCGGAGAATTTGGTGATCTCCACGGCGGTGCCGTGGGGGATCTCCTTCTCCAGGTTCCAGAGCATCTTCTCCCGGATGATCTCCGCGATGACCTGCCGCTCCGGCTGGTCGGAAGTCATCCCCTCCGGGAAGAACCAGGGAGACTCCGCGGCGTAGGCTTCACAGGTCTTCAGCAGATCCTCCACCCCCTCGCCGGTTTTGGCGGAGATGGGAATGATGGCGTCGAACTCGAAGGCGTCCTTGTAGGCGGCGATGACCGCCAGCAGCTGCTCCTTGTCCTCCACCTCGTCGATCTTGTTGATGACCAGGAAGGCGGGGACGCCGGACTGCTCAAAGCGGGCAATCAGCGCCTCCTCCTGGGGGCCGATGTTGGCGATGGGCTCCACCAGCAGCAGGGCCAGGTCCACGTCGGAGACGGACTCCTCCACCACGGAGACCATGTAGTCCCCCAGCTTGGTGCGGGGCTTGTGGAAGCCCGGGGTGTCCATAAAGACGAATTGGGTATCCCCCCGGTTGAGAATGCCGCAGATGCGGTTTCGGGTGGTCTGGGGCTTGTTGGAAACGATGGCGACCTTCTCGCCTACGATGGTATTGGTCAGGGTGGACTTGCCCACGTTGGGCCGCCCGCAAATGGCGATCATAGCGGATTTGGTGTTCATAGAATTTCTCCTTGGTTTGAGTTCGAGGTTCAAATGGGTGGGGCGGGGTTGAGGGAAAACTCGTAATAGACCTGATCCTCTGCTTGATTCTCATGGCCGACAGACTGCGCGCCGAGGACGCCGCCCATGTGTTCATAGTACGCTCGGGCATTGAGGTTGTGCGCGTTGCAGCCGCAGAAGAATTTGTCATTGCCCCGTCGGCGGCATTCCTCGGTCACAAGGACAAAAGCCTGTCTCCCAAGGCCCCGGTGCTGATAGGGCGGCAGAAAATAAAGGCTGTTCAGACAGAAGTCGAAGTCCTTATAGGGCCCGTAACCGCAGGGGCCGACGTAGAGATAGCCCACACAGTCAGAGCCGTCCATTACGAGCCAGACGACGTTGTTCGGATCGCTGATCCTGGCAGCGTCTCTGGCGCTGTGGGACGGATAATCGTAGTCGTCGATCATCTCGTCCGGATAGATCCCGCGATAGGTGGCGTCCCAGACCCTTCGCCGGGTCTCCGTCAGAATCGGTGCGTCTTCCGGAACAGCCTTCTGAAAGACAATTTTCAACTTTCCATTTTCAACTTTCAATTTGCTTTACCGTTCCAGGTCGATCTCGGCACAGATCGCTTCCTCCCTGGCCCGCATCTGCTTCTTCATGGGACCTTCGTCCACATGGTCGTAGCCCAGCAGATGCAGGATGGAGTGGATGGTCAGATAGCCCAGCTCCCGCTTGACGCTGTGACCGAACTCCTCCGCCTGGGCCTTGGCCTTTTCATAGGAGATGGCCATGTCCCCCAGAGGCAGCAGACCGGTCTCGGGGTCCAGGTATTCGGAGAAGTCCCGGGGCAGCTTCCCCGGCTCAAATTGGAACATGGGGAAGGACAGCACGTCTGTTTCCCGATCTATGTTCCGGTAAGCCTTGTTGATGGCCCGGATGGTCTGGTTGTCCGCCACCAGCACGTTGATCTCGCAGGGGACGGGAACCCGCTCCGCCTCTAAGGTGGCCTCGATGCACTTCTTCAGATGCAGCCACAGGGGCAGGCGGCGGATCTTCTCATTGATTTGAAATGTGATCACAATCTTGTTTTTCATGGCGTTTATCTCTTTCGGTAGTTTTTCATGGGAGGTTTCTTCTCCGGGCCGCTTTTGGCGTTCTCGTACTTATCGTAGGCCGCCACAATGCTCTGCACCAGGGCGTGACGCACCACGTCGGAGGCGCTGAGCCTGCAGATGGCGATGTCCGGAATGTTCTCCAGCACCTTCAGAGCCTCCTTCAGGCCGCTGGTCTTATCCGTGGGCAGGTCGATCTGGGTCACGTCTCCGGTGATGACAATTTTAGACCCGAAGCCAAGCCGGGTGAGAAACATCTTCATCTGCTCCCGGGTGGTGTTCTGGGCCTCGTCCAGGATGATGAAGCTGTCGTCCAAAGTCCGGCCCCGCATATAGGCCAGGGGGGCCACCTCGATGTTGCCCTTCTCCAGATATTTCTGGTAGGTCTCGGGGCCCAGCATATCGAACAGGGCGTCGTAGAGGGGGCGCAGATAGGGGTCTACCTTGTTTTGCAAGTCCCCGGGCAAAAAGCCCAGCCGCTCCCCCGCCTCCACCGCGGGCCGGGTCAGAATGATGCGGTTCACGCTCTTCTCCCGGAAGGCCGCCACGGCGGCGGCCACCGCCAGGTAGGTCTTGCCGGTGCCGGCGGGGCCCACGCCGATGGTAATGGTGTTTTTCATGATGGCCTTCATATAGCGCTGCTGTCCCAGGGTTTTGGCCTTGATGGGCTTGCCCTTGGCGGTGATGCAGACCACGTCCTTGGCCATTTCCCCGATCTGGGCCTCGTTGCCGGAGCGGACCAGGTCGATGAGATAGCGGACCTTCTGCTCGTCGATGGTCTCCCCCTTGGCGGCCAGCTGCAGCAGGCCCTCGATGGCCTTGCCCGCCTTCTCGGCGGCCTCGGCCTCGCCGGAGACCTTGAGCTCCGTGCCCCGGTTGGTGACGTGTACGTCAAAGGTCTGCTCAATGCGCTTGACGTTTTCATCGAAGCTTCCGAATACGCTGATGATCTGTTCAATCCGCTCCGCGTTGATGAGTTTTTCCATGGGAATCATCCTCTCCGAACAGCTCCACCGGCAGGGTGCGGGCAATCATCTCCACGCAGTTCATGCTGACCCTGCAGAGGTAGCTGTCTGTTTTCTTCTGTATGGCGCTGCTTTGGCTTTCGATCTGTCCGGCCGTCATGGCGGCCTCCGTCAGCCGCCGGGCCTCCCCCGTCAGAATGGCTTCCGCCTCCGGCTGCGCCAGGGCGGCGGGGCGCAGCTCGTATTCCAGCAGGGTCTCGGTCTCCAGCTGGATGGGCAGCTGCCAGCCGCCGGGCAGGGTCCACGTCCTTGTTTCTATCATTCTATCACACATGGTACCGAAAATGCTACTGTTTCCTGATAATTTTCTTCGATTTCTTTGAAAAATCAGCGTTTTGCAGCGGGCGCTCCGGCCGGTATAGACCTTTTCCAGGGCGGTATCCGGGCAAATCATGGATTCCGCCCGGAAGGTCTCGGCGTAAACCTCCCCCATGGCCCGGGTAGCCTGGGTGTGGGTGCTCCACTCCATGAGGCCGGAGATCAGAATATCCCCGGTCTGAACCGGGTCTCCCGCCGCCTTGACCGCGAAGCCGTTGACGACCCGCAGCTCCCGGATCAGCCCGGGGCGGGCGGCGATCAGATGGGCCACGCCGCCCCGCTCCAGGGGCGGCTCCTCCTGCTCCCGCTCCGCCGTCAGCACCGTGACCACCCCGCCGGAGGAATTCACCGCCAGCCAGCGGAGCTCCGGGACCCGGTTCAGCATCCGGTTTTTCAGATCCTCCGAGTCCAGGCCGGGAGCCCAGGCCCCGAAGCGGACCCCCTCCTCCTCCAGCGCGTGGAGGATCCGGGAGTCGGGGACCCGCCGGTTTCCCTCCACCCGGATGAACCAGACGAAGCTGTTGAGCCAAAAGGCCAGCAGCAGGGCCGCCGGGAGGCCCAGCAGCAGCACCGGCCGCCCCCGCAGACGGCGCAGCAGCAGGGGCAGGCCGCTTCGGCCCAGCAGCTCCAGCCGGCACTGGGCCCTGTCCGCCTCCCGCGTGAGGGCCGGAAGCTGCCCGGCGTAGGCCCGGCATTGAAAGGCAAATTCCGATTCCCGCCGCAGCTCCCAGAAGGACAGATCCGCGCCGCTCCAGCGGTTCAGACAGCGCTCCGGGGAAGCCCCCTCGATCCGCAGCAGGACGGTCTCCCGCAGAAAATGCTTCATGACTCCGGCAGCTCCACCCGGCGGATTTTCCCCAGCAGGACGATCCGCTCCCGATTCATGCGGCGGATGCGGAGCTCCGCCCCCTGGATCACCACGGGCCCCAGGCTGGAGGCGATTTGCAGCTGCTGGGGCTCATAGGCGATGACCCCCCGGTGCCCCAGCACCACGGCCTCCGCCGTTCCCTTCAATTCCACCACCGGAACCCCGGTGAGAATCTCCCCGGGATAGTCCGCCGCCGCCAGGATGCGTTGGGCGGCGATTCTCGCCTGCTTCACTCGCTTCACCCTTTCCGATTTCTGCTTCAGCCTATGCAAGGCCTCGGGGAATCTTGCATAGGCTCGTCACAGGGAGGCTGTGCTATGAAAAACATCAAGGGATTGGATATCGGGATTCCTCTGGCCGGGATTGGGCTCTTTCTGCTCCTGCCGGACGCCGCCGCGGCAGGGGCCCGGGCCGGGCTGAGGCTCTGCGCCCAGCTGCTGATTCCGGCCCTGCTGCCCATCGCCGTGCTGGCGGGCTGTCTGGTCCGGAGCTGGGGCGGCCCCGCCCCGGGACCTGTTGCCCGGCTGATGGAGGCCGTCTTCGGGCTGGGCGGCGCCTGCGCCCCGGCCTTTCTCCTGGGCCAGCTGGGGGGCTTTCCCCTGGGGGCACAGCTCGCAGCCCGGCTGTACGCGGACGGGCGCGTCACCAGGGCGGAGGCGGAGCACGCCGCAGCCTTCTGCAACAACGCCGGGCCCGCCTTTTTGATCGGCACCGCCGGTCTCTGCCTCGGCTCCCCCGCCGCGGGGGCGGCGCTGATGGGAATTCAGCTTCTGGCCGCCCTCTCCGCCGGGCGGCTGCTCCGGGGCGGGCCCCCTCCCGGGCTTTCAAACCGCCCGCCGCGGGAGGGAGGGCTTTCCCTCTCCCGGGCTCTGCCCCAGGCTCTTGGCAGCAGCGCAGAGGCCATGCTGCGGCTGACGGGGGCGGTGGTCTTTTTCCAGGCCCTGCTGGCCTGCCTGGAGACGCTTCTGCCTCTGGACGCCCTGCCGCCTCCGGCCCGGGCCGGGCTGCGAGGCGCGCTGGAGCTCTCCGGCGGCATTGGCGCCCTGCGGGGGGCGGAGGGCGCTTTTTCCTTCCCCCTGGCCGCGGCACTGGTGAACTGGGGCGGGCTCTGCGTACACCTGCAGGCGGCGGAGGCCCTGTCGAGCGCGGGACTCTCCCCGAAGCCCTATCTGCTGGGGAAGCTGGTCCAGGCCTGCTTCGGCTGGGTCTACGGCGGACTGTACCTCCTTTTACAGCGGGCGGCGGGCCCCTTCTCCCTGCCGCTTCTGCTTCTGGCCCCGGCGGGCGCCGGCTTTTTTCTCTTTTTGAAAAAAAGGCATTGGAAAACGCGAAGGGCTGTGGTATAATGTAGAAAAAGATCTCACCAAGGAGGCGCGCCATGCTGTTTCGCAAAAATGTCGCCAAATTCTGCTCCTACTGCACCCACGCCGGACAATCCGGCAACGGGCAGCTGCTTTGCTCCAGGAAGGGCTTTGTCTCCCCCGAGGGCAAGTGCTGGCGCTTTCGCTACGATCCCCTGAAGCGGACGCCGGCCCGCTATAAGACCAAGGATTTTTCCCAGTTCCGGGAGGAGGATTTCCGGCTGTGACAGCCAGAGCAAGACCGCGGAGAAGGCTCCGCGGTCTTGCTGTTTTTATTTCTGCTTGAAGATAAAGAACTTGCTGAAGATATAGTTCAGCACCACCACGATGACGCTGATAAGGATCTTCGCGATCATGAGGCCTCCCAGGGTGAGGCCCAGGATCACCAGAGACCAGCGGCCCACCCGGATCAGATCCTTGGCGATCCACAGCAGCAGCTCCTCCAGGCCGAAGGACGCCAGCCGGGCCCCCAGGAAGGATGGGATCTCCCGTTTCAGCGTGGCGGCGTCCCAGCTTCGGCTCTCGAAGACGAAGCGCTTGTTGGTGAGATAGGCGAAAATCACCGCCGCCACAAAGGCAACGGCGTTGTTCAGCAAGGCCAGATCCTCCCCCAGGAGCCGGTTCATCAGCCAGAACACCGCCAGATTGACCAGGGTGGTCAGGACCCCGAAGATCAGATACAGCAGGGTTTCGCGGTTCAGAAGCCTGGACAGCAATTTCTTCATAGAAACACCTTTTTTCTTTTTTATCGTTATTATAACCAAAAAATTGGTGAAGTCAATAAGGATTTGTGCAGGATATGGATAATATGCTTGCTTTTCTGCCGCGTGTGGAGTATAATAGGTTGGAATGCGGCGGGGTGCTCGCCCCGTCTGAAACCCTGCACTACAGATTTAAGGAGCGTGTAAATCATGGAACATCCCCATTGTGTCCAGGAAGTCTCTTTGACCGGACACAGTCTGACGCTGGCACAGTTTGTCGCCGTCGCCCGATACGGCGCGAGGGTCACGGTATCGGAGCAGGCCATGCAGGCCATGATCCGGTCCCGGGAGCTGGCGGAGCGCATTTCCCGGGAAAAGCGGGTGGCCTACGGCATCACCACTGGCTTCGGAGACTTTGCCAACGTGGCCGTCCCGGAGGAAATGAGCGCGAGACTTTCCACCAACCTGATCCTCAGCCACGCGGTGGGCACCGGCGAGCCCTACTCCGACGAGCAGGTGCGCGGCATGATGCTGCTGCGGGCCAACGCCCTCTGCGTGGGCATCAGCGGCGTGCGTCCGCTGCTGGTCACCATGCTGGCCGAGATGCTGAACAAGGGCGTCACCCCCGTAATCCCCCAGAAGGGCTCCCTGGGCGCCTCCGGCGACCTGGCTCCCCTGTCCCACATGGGCCTGGTGCTGCTGGGCAAGGGCAAGGCCAAATATCAGGGCGTGGTCTACGAGGGGGGCAAGGCCATGGAGCTGGCCGGGATCCCCGCCCTGGACACTCTGGTCAGCAAGGAAGGTCTGGGCATCACCAACGGCACCTGCGCCATGACCAGCGTGGGCGCGCTCTATCTCTATGACAGCATGCAGGCCGCGGATCTGGCGGACATCATCGCCTCCGTGAGCTTCACCGCCCTGGGGGGCCAGCTGGACGCCTTCCAGGAGCGGATGCACACCGCCCGGGGCCAGAAGGGCCAGATCCGGGTGGCAAAGAACATCCGGCTCCTCACCGCCGACGGCGAGATCCTGCAAAACAGCCAGCGGGCCAGGGTCCAGGACGCCTACGCCCTGCGCTGCATCCCCCAGGTCCACGGCGCCGTCCGGGACGCCCTGGCCTACGTGAAGGAGAAGGTGGAAATCGAGCTCAACGCCGTCACCGACAATCCTCTGATGTTCCCCGAGGACGAGGCCGTCATCTCCGGCGGCAACTTCCACGGCGAGCCCATGGCCCTGCCCTTTGACTTTTTGGGCATCGCCTGCGCGGAGCTGGCCTCCATCTCCGAGCGCCGCACCGAGCGCATGGTGAACGCCGCCCTCTCCAACGGCCTGACCCCCTTCCTCACCACCAAGGCCGGGGTCAACAGCGGCTTTATGATCGTCCAGTACACGGCGGCCTCCATGGCCTCCGAGAACAAGGTCTTCGCCCATCCCGCCTGTGTGGACAGCATCCCCTCCTCCGCCAACCAGGAGGACTTCGTCTCCATGGGCACCACCGCCGCCCGGAAGGCCGGTCTGATTCTGGAAAACACCCGTTCCGTGCTGGCCTATGAGCTGCTCACCGCCTGCCAGGCCGTGGACCTGCGCCGCATGGTGGGGCCCTGGGGCCAGGGGCTCTCCCCTGCCGTCCAGGCGGTTTACGACAAGGTCCGCGCCCAGATCCCCTTTATGGAGGAGGATCGGGAGATCCGGCTGGACATTGAAAAGATCGAAAAGCTGGTGCGCACCGAGGAGCTGCAAAGCGCGGTGCGGCAGCTGATCCCCGATTTTGAATAACTGCTATACCTGTGGCGCACGCTGTGCGCCGCTACAATAAAGTATTGCGTAGGAGGCATTTCCATGGACATTGATTTCAGCAAGGCTATGACCATCCGGCTGGACGACGAGCTGCCCCAGCTCCATCCCTTTGACCCCAAATACCGCAGAGCCCCCCGCCGGGAATCCAAGCTCAGCGAGGCCGACAAGGAGCTGGCCATCCGCAACGCCCTGCGCTACGTGCCCAAGCAGCACCACGCCCAGATGGCGAAGGAGTTCGCCCGGGAGCTGAAGGAGCACGGCCGCATCTACGGCTACCGCTTCCGCCCCGAGGGCAAGCTCTACGGCAAGCCCATCGACGAATACAAGGGCAAGTGCATCGAGGGCCGGGCCATCCAGGTGATGATCGACAACAACCTGGACTTCGACGTGGCCCTGTACCCCTACGAGCTGGTGACCTACGGCGAGACCGGCCAGGTCTGCCAGAACTGGATGCAGTACCGCCTGATCAAGAAATATCTGGAGGAGCTCACCGACGAGCAAACCCTGGTGGTCATGTCCGGGCATCCCCTGGGCCTCTTCCATTCCCACAAGCTGGCCCCCCGGGTCATCATTTCCAACGGTCTGATGGTGGGCGCCTTTGACGACCAGGAGAACTTCAACCGGGCCGCGGCCCTGGGCGTGGCCAACTACGGCCAGATGACCGCCGGCGGCTGGATGTACATCGGGCCCCAGGGCATCGTCCACGGGACCTTCAACACCCTGCTCAACGCGGGCCGTCTGAAGCTGGGCATTCCCAACGACGGCAACCTGGCGGGTCGGCTCTTCATCTCCGCGGGTCTGGGCGGCATGAGCGGCGCCCAGGGCAAGGCCGCGGAAATCGCCGGGGCCGCCTCCATCATCGCGGAGGTGGACGACTCCCGCATCGACACCCGCTACACCCAGGGCTGGGTCAGCCACCGGACTGCCAGCCTGGAGGATGCCGTGGACATCGCCCTGGAGCACCAGAAGGCCGGAAAGGCCTGCGCCGTGGCCTACAACGGCAACATTGTGGATCTGCTGGAGTATCTGTACGAGCACAAGGTCCACGTGGATCTGATGTCCGACCAGACCTCCTGCCACGTGCCCTACGACGGCGGCTACTGCCCCCAGGGCCTGAGCTTCGCCCAGCGCACGGAAATGCTGGACAAGGATCCCGAGGGCTTCCGCAAGCTGGTGGACAAGACCCTGCGGCATCACTATGAGATGATCTGCAAATTCCATGAGCAGGGCACCTACTTCTTTGACTACGGCAACTCCTTCCTGAAGGCGGTCTACGACGCGGGCGTCAAGTCCGTCTGCCGCAACGGGGAGAACGATCTGGACGGCTTCGTCTTCCCCTCCTACGTGGAGGACATTCTGGGACCCTGCCTCTTCGATTTCGGCTACGGCCCCTTCCGCTGGTGCTGCCTCAGCCGCAAGCCGGAGGATCTGGACAAGACCGACAAGGCCGCCGCGGAGTACATTCTGGCCCACAACCGCCGCTACCAGGACTACGACAACTACGTCTGGGTCCGGGACGCCAAGCAGAACAAGCTGGTGGTGGGCACCCAGTGCCGCATCCTGTATCAGGACGCCATGGGCCGCATGAACATCGCCCTGAAGTTCAATGAGATGGTTCGCAACGGGGAGATCGGCCCCGTGATCCTGGGCCGTGACCACCACGACACCGGCGGCACCGACGCCCCCTTCCGGGAGACCTCCAACATCAAGGACGGCTCCAACATCATGGCGGAAATGGCAACCCAGTGCTACGCCGGCAACGCGGCCCGGGGCATGAGCTACATCGCCCTGCACAACGGCGGCGGCACCGGCATCGGCCGGGCCATCAACGGCGGCTTCGGCATGGTGCTGGACGGCTCCGAGCGGGTGGACACCATCCTGCGGATGTCCATGCCCTGGGATACCATGGTGGGCGTGGCCCGCCGCGCCTGGGCCCGGAACGAGAACGCCCTCACCACCGCCGCGGAGTACAACGGCTTGTACGCGGGCAAGGATCACATCACACTGCCCTTCCTGGCGGAGGACGCGGTGATTGCCGAGGCCATGGAGGTTCTGAAATGAGCTCCCTGCTGATTCACAACATCGGCATGCTGGCGACCCCGGAGGGCCTGGAGGCCCGCCGGGGAGCGGATCAGGGCTCCATCCGGGTGCTGGAAAAGGCCTGGGTCTACACCGAAAACGGAGAGATCATCTCCTGCGGCACCGGCAATCCCCCCATCACCTTCGGGGAAAAGCTGGACGCCCAGGGCAGGCTGGTGACCCCGGGCCTGGTGGACGCCCATACCCATCTGATCTTCGGGGGCTGGCGGCAGAACGAGCTGGCTATGAAGATCCGGAACGTCCCCTATCTGGACATTCTGGCAGCCGGAGGCGGCATTCTCTCCACCGTGAAGGCCACCCATGCCGCGACGGAGGAGGAGCTGGCCGCCAAGGCCTCCGCAGCCCTGGATGAAATGCTGGCCTTCGGCACCACCACCTGCGAGGCCAAGAGCGGCTACGGGCTGGAGCGGAAGGAGGAGCTGAAGCAGCTCAAGGTCATCAAACAGCTGAACAAGTCCCATCCCATGGACCTGGTTCCCACCTTTATGGGGGCCCACGCCCTGCCGCCGGAATTCAAGGAAAACCGGGAGGGCTATCTGAAGCTGCTCTGCGAGGAGATGATCCCGGCGGTGGCGAAGCAGAAGCTGGCGAAGTTCTGCGACGTATTCTGCGAGACCGGGGTCTTCACCGCAGAGGAATCCCGGCGGATTCTGGAATGCGGCAGGGAGTACGGGCTGATCCCCAAGATCCACGCCGACGAGATCGACCCCATCGGCGGCTCTCAGCTGGCCGGGGAGCTCGGCGCCATTTCCGCGGAGCATCTGATCGTCTGCCCCGACGCCGGTATCGAGAGCCTGGCCCGGGGCGGCACCGTGGCCTGTCTGCTCCCGGCGACCAGCTTCTATCTGAATTCCACCTACGCCCCGGCCCGGAAAATGATCGAGGCGGGCGTTCCCGTGGCCCTGGCCTCGGACTTCAACCCCGGCTCCTGCCCCTGTCTGAATTTGCAGCTGGTGATGAACATCGCCTGTCTGAAATACCGCCTCACCCCGGAGGAAGTCCTCACCGGCGTGACCCTCAACGCCGCCGCCGCCATCGGAATGGCGGACCGGGTGGGCTCCATCGAGCGGGCCAAGCAGGCGGATCTGGTGATCTGGGACGCTCCGGATCTCAACTATCTGTGTTACCGTTTGGGCAGCAATCTGGCCCATACCGTCATTAAAAAAGGAGAAATCTGTCATGGCAAAAATCATTGAATGCATCCCCAATTTCAGCGTCAGCAAGGAAGTCGATCCCGTTGTGTTCCAGCAGCTGGTGGACGTGGCCAGCGCCGCCCCCGGCGTCACGCTGATGAACGTCCAGACCGACGGCAGCCACAACCGCTGCGTCTTTACCATGGTGGGCTCCCCCGCCGGCATCGAGGAGGTCGCCTTCCAGCTCTGCAAGAAGGCCACCGAGCTCATTGACATGAACAAGCACGTGGGCCAGCACCCCAGAATGGGCGCCACCGACGTGATCCCCTTCGTCCCCACCATGGACGTCACCCTGCAGGAGTGCATCGATCTGAGCAAGCGGGTGGCCCAGCGGATCTGGGACGAGCTGAAGGTCCCCTCCTTCCTGTATGAGGACTCCGCCACCCGGCCCGAGCGCCGGAATCTGGCCAAGTGCCGCAAGGGGCAATTCGAGGGCATGCCCGAGAAGCTGCTGGAGCCCGACTGGGCCCCGGACTACGGCGAGCGGAAGATTCACCCCACCGCCGGCATCACCGCCATCGGCGCCAGAATGCCCCTGGTGGCCTTCAACGTGAACCTGGACACCGACAACCTGGAGATCGCCAAGAGCATCGCCAAGGCCATTCGCGGCTCCTCCGGCGGCTTCCAGTACTGCAAGGCCCTGGGCATCATGCTGGAGGACCGGAACATCGCCCAGGTCTCCATGAACATGGTGAACTACGAGGGCACCCCCCTGTTCTATACCTATGAGATGATCCGGGCGCTGGCCGACCGCTACGGCGTGCGCATCATCGGCTCCGAGCTGGTGGGCATCACCCCGGCCAAGGCCCTCATCGACTGCGCCGAATACTATCTCAAGCTGGAGAACTTCAACTGCCGGGAGCAGGTCATGGAATACAGCCTGCTGGACATGGCAAACTAAACAGACAGAAGGAGAACTATCATGGAACTTTCCGAACTGACCGTCCGCTCCTTTGCCAATCTGCTGGGCTCCGACGCCCCCGCCCCCGGCGGCGGCTCCGCGGCGGCCCTGGAGAGCGCCCTGGGCGCGGCCCTGTCCGCCATGGTCAGCGCCCTGACCCTGGGCCGGAAGAAGTATGAGGAATACCAGGAGCTGGCCCGGGAGGCCTGCGCCGAGACCACGAAACTGAAGGAGCAGCTCCTGGCCGCCATGGAGCACGACACCGAGGTCTTCAACAACTTCGGCGCGGCCATGGCCATGCCTAAGCAGACCCCCGAAGAGAAGGCCGCCCGCAGCGCCGCCATGCAGAGCGCTCTGATTGCCTGCACCGAGTCCCCCTATCAGATCATGGTCCTCTCCGTCCAGGCCCTGGAGCTGACGGACAAGCTTCTGGGCAAGACCAACGCCAACGCGCTGAGCGATTTGGGCGTCTCCGCCCTGTCCCTGGGCACCGGTCTGCGGGGCGCCTGGCTGAACGTGCTGATCAACGTGGGCGGCATCAAGGACGAGGCCGCCGCCAATCACTATCGCACGGACGGCAAGGCCCTGCTGGAAAAGGGCATGGCCCTGAGCGAGGAGATCTACCGCAAGGTGGAGGCCGCGCTGTAACCGGACCAAAAAAACCTGCCGAGGGAGGCGCTCCGCAAGGAGGCGCCTCCTTCTTCAAAAGGCAGGAAAGCGGCATGATTTTTCAATTTTCAGTCTTCAGTTTTCAGTATTCATTTTTGCCGACAGGTTTTTCTGAATGAATACTGAAGACTGAAAACTGAAAACTGAAGAATGAAGAATACAAAGCGAAAATCCTGCCGACTATCGCCGGCAGGATTTTCGCTTTGATAGAGCGTTGGAGTCCTGATACGAACCCCGGACACGCTGATTGGGGACCCCATCGAAGCGCGCTTCGATGGGGAAAAGGAGGAGCCCCGCAGCACAGCCGAAGGAGGCCCGGCTCTTACGAAACCGGGACTCCTGAGCCGTGGGTCGGGTGCTCCGACGTGGCTATGGGGTACGTAAAAGATGGACCCGCGTTTTTGACAGATGGATTCGAACCCGCGAAGGATAAGCTATTTGCCTGACAGCAACAGGTTCGGAGTTTTGGCATAACGCATTGAACGGCAAAAATATACTCCATATCGCTGTCCTCGTTTACAAGAAAATACACTGCCATCATTTGCTATATTATACCGAAAAGCGTCCGATTTCGCAACCATTATTCATTTTTCAGTCTTAAGTCTTCAGTATTCATTTAGAAAATCCTGTCGGGGAACTGAAGAATGAATAATGAAAACTGAAAACTTAAGAATACAAAGCGAAAATCCTGCCACTTATGTGACAGGATTTTCGCTTTGGTGGAGGCTCGGGTGTCAAAGTCGAACACCTCCGCCTCCTCATAGGTCTCGATCTCGTTGACGAAGTCGTAGGAAATCGCGCCGCCGTCCCGGGTGAAATTGACGACGATCCGGAGGTGGTCGTCGTAGACGTAGACCGCCGAGATGAAGACCTCAATGAACGTGTCCCGGTACTTCGGATCCTTCGGGTCTCCCTTCCGGAAGCGCTCGAGCCAGAAGGTCAGCTCCTCCCGGGTGACGGTGGGCTGCTCGATCTGGGTGTCCTCGATCGCAAGCTCCAGCTCTGCCCGGCGGCTCTCCAGCTCGTCCAGGCGCTCCTTCGTGCTGGGTGAGAAGATCCCCTGCTCTATGGCCGCCAGGATATTCCGGATCCCGCGCTTGACCTCTACGAGCTCGGTCTCCAGGGAGCGGCGGATCGTGTCGTCCCGCTCCGCTTCACGCCTCCGGAGAGCTGCGTCGACAATCACGCGGATCACCTCGTCTGTGAGGACCTTCTCCCGGGTGAGGCGGACGACCTCTGTCTCGATCCAGTCCTTCTTGACCGGCTTCTTGTCACAGGCCCGCTCCCGCTTCCGCTTGATGCAGTTATAATAATAAAACTTCCGGCCGCTTTTCCCGGTGCCGCTCTCGCCCACCATGGGGCTGCCACAGTGGCCGCAGAACAGCTTCCCGGTCAGAACATAGTCCACGTCCGTCCGCGCCGCAGCGGGCGCCCTGGCGACCTTCTGGATCCTCTCCTGCACCTCGTCGAACAACTCCCTCGATATTATCGCCGGGATCCCGCCCTCGATCCGGACGTCCCCCCACTTGTAGACGCCTGCATACCGCTCGTTTTTGAGTATGGTGTGCAGGCTGTTTTTATTCCACCGGGCGCCCTTCGACGTCCGGAGGCCGCGGGCGTTCAGCTCGGCGGTGATCTGGGCGACGTTCTTCCCCTGGGAATACTGGTCGACGATCTCCCGGACGATCTCAGCGCCGGCGGGCTCGATCGCATAGCAGCCGTCCGGCCCCTTCATGAGCCCGATCGGGAGGCCGCCGTTGTTTACTTTACAGGCCAGGGCGTTCTCGCGCATACCCCGGAGGATATTCTGGGACAGGTTTGCGGAGTAATACTCGGCGGAGCCCTCCAGGACGGACTCGAGCAGGATCCCCTCCGGACCCTCCGGGATCGGCTCCATGACGGACATGACCTTCACGCCGGACTTCTTCAGCTTCGCCTTATACATGGCCGAGTCGTATCTGTTCCGGGCAAAGCGGTCGACCTTATAGACGAGCACCCGCTGCCACTTCCCCTTCGCCGAGTCTTTGATCATCTTGAGGAACTCCGGCCGCTTGTCCGAGGTGCCGGAGATCGCCCGGTCGCAGTACTCGCCGACGATCTGCAGATCATGTTCCTCGGCATACTGCCGGCAGACGCGGAGCTGCTGCTCGATGCTCGTGTCCTTCTGGGCGTGGGAGGAGTACCTGGCGTAGATCACCGCCCTCATGGCTTCCATCCCCGGCAGGGATTGACACCATACTTGTCCAGGAGCTTCGTGATCTCGTCATCCGGGAACGCGATGGAATAGGTGACGCTGCCGTCGGCTCCGATCGCCGCCGTCTCCTCGGCTCCGTGAGGGATGGATCTCCATTCCTCTTTTCCTCCGACGTAGATCGGCTCCTGGTCAAGTTTTCGGAGCAGATAGGTATAAACCTTCCGCTTCGCAAGAAAGAGATCGCCGGCTGGACGGAGGAAGACGGCCTTCGGGTACACGAGGGCGCAGATCTCCGCGGCGTGCTCCATGCAATGCTCCATCCTGGCCTTCTTCGTGCTTTTGAGCCCTTCCGGGAAATGGTAGTCAAGAGCAGTCAGGCCGTCAAGTGTAACGTCTCTGCGCTTCATCTGCAGCACCCGCTCCGGATCTTGCTCGGCAGCGATCAGACCTTCGGCTATGAATGAGCTGAAGATCTCGGGATCTTCACAAAACAGGGGCTCGTCCTTGTGCGCCATCCGGAGGAGATCAATCAGCGCTTTTTGCTCCGGGATCGTCAGCTGCTCGATTTTTTCGACTACGTCGCCCAGAGCGGCCTTCCTCTGCTTCGAGGTCGGAGCGGGTGCCTTAACCTTCGAGGCATCCGAAGAAACGACGCCAAGGTCAAAGGCGCCGAGCTCATGGGCCAGCCGGTACATGTGCTTGCAGGGCAGGTTTCGGCGCAGGAAGTCGACACAGCTGCAGCTCTCCAGGGCGGCGACATAGGCCCCATGGGATCCGGAGAACGTGCCGGTCATATCCTCCCGATCAATGGATAACGGCGTACAAGCTGCCCCTCTCGCGCTCTCCTGGCGCTTTATCTGATCCGGTGACGAATTGACACCGTTCCAAACTTCAAACCCCATTTCACACGCCTCCCTTCTCCTCCTCGATCTTCCAGGCCGCAGCCATGAGCGCATGACGGCCTTTAACATCGAGGACCTCGTAGATCCGGAGGAGCTCGATCTCGTCGTCGTTGAGCTCGAGCTCCTGGAAGTCTATTTTCTCAATTATGATTCTTCTTCTGTTTTCTGCTTGCTCGTTTTATATTTCTTAGGACGTCCGCCCCGCGGAGAGCCGCTCTTTATATCCATTTGGTCCCTTATCTCAGAAATAAGCTGCTTGGTAGCTTTAGAAAAACTATCCCAAGCCCAGGTTTCTAGGAGACTCGAAAAGGCCTCAATGCTTAGATCTGTCTTAAGCTTTTCATATAGAAAACGATATTCCTCGTTTTGAAGGATTCCTTTCTCGTCTATATCATAATCCTCAATGTATTTCCTCAATGTAAGAAGAAAAATATTAGAGCTTGGAACAGATAGCATTAGATTCAGAGTGATTAGGATATCAGTATCACAATGCTCCAAGAATTGAAGGGCTTCTTTTGATAGCTGAATGTTGCCGCTCTCTTTAACGTGTTCTGAATTTTCATATGGAGTAATTCCGAGAAGATAGTCTGTAGTAACCCCGTAATACCGAGCAAACCGGACAAGCATATCAAACTTCGGGGAACGTGTATCTCTCTCATATGCCGCCAAAACGGCCGGATCGCATTCAATTTCAGGAATCATTGCAGCTTCTCTTTGTGTCAACCCAGCACGAATCCTTAGGTTTTGAAGCCTTTTCCCGAGACCTTGAACCATACAATTCAACTCCAAGTCTTAAGTATTGAGAGGGTAAATGCCTCCCTGGGATCCTCGGCATCGGCCGCACGGCCAGAGCACCAGGCGGATCCCCGGAGCCCCAGGAGCAGGCAACTCGCCGGCCCTGGATGCGCTGCAGGCCTTCCTGATCCTCGACGTCGGCAGCTCGATCAGAGTACCAGGCAGGTCTCCGGAGCCCAGGAGCGGACACCTTGCCGCCCTGGGTGCGCTGTAGGCCTTTCGGATCCTCGGCACCGGCAGCTCGATCAGAGCACCAGGCAGATCTCCGGAGCCCGGGAGCAGGCAGCTCGCGGGCCCTGGGAGTGCTGCAGGCCTTCCCCGATCCTCGCCTCCGGGCGCTCAATCAGCGACGCTAGGGAGCACGGCAGATCCCTGGAGCCCGCTGGATCTCCGACACCAGCAGCACGGTCGGGAGCCGCCCCGGCGGTTTTCCAAAGCTCAGGAGCGGGTAGCTCGCCGGACATTGGCGCGCTGCAACCTTCCAGATTCTCGGCGCCGGCAGCTCGTTCAGAGCACCAGGGAGCCCTCCGGATCTTCGACGTCGGCAGCTCAATCAGAGCACCGGAAAGATCTCCAAAACCGAGGAGCGGGCACCTCGCGTGCCCCGGATGCGCTGCAGCCTCCTGGATCCTCAGCACCGACTGCACAGTCAGAGCACCCCGGCGGATCTCCAAAGTCCAGGAGTGGGCAATTCCCCCTCCTGGATGCGCTGCAAGCCTTCCAAGATCCTCACCGCTGGCAGCTCGATCAAAGCGTCAGGCAGATCTCCGAAACCGAGGAGCGGGCACCTCGCGTGCCCCGGATGCGCTGCAGCCTCCTGGATTCTCGGCACCGGCCGCACGGTCAGAGCACCCCAGCGGATCTCCAAAGTCCAGGAGTGGGCAATTCCCCCTCCTGGCTGTGCTGAAGCTTTCCGGATCCTCAAAGCCTACCACACGGCCAAAGTACCCGGCGGGATCTCTCAATCTCAGGAGCGGGAGTGTGAAGAAATTGATCCGCTGCTACTCTGTGTTTTCTCATTATTGTTTTGAAGTATATCACAATATACACAAAAATGCAAGCAAAATAAAAAAACTGCGCAAAATGTTATTGACAAAAATGATTTTGGATGTTAGAATTGCTGTACAATATGATAGCATAATAATTCTGCTTTCTATTTGTTTCCGTTGGATTTCCATGGTAATAGAACGGAAATCCAACGGACTTCCAACGGAAAGATCTCGGAAAGACGTAGGCAGAATCATGGAAAGGAGAAAACAATGACTGTAAGAATCTGCGCCAATATTGAAAAGATGCAGCGCGCAAGGATTGAGAAAGGCTGGAGCTGCGCAGAGTTGGCAAGAAAATCAGGCGTCAGCCCCCAGTCAATCTCGAAAATTGAGCGCGGTATAAAGGTTGGCCCTGTATCTGCCAGAAAGATCTCTGACGCTCTCAACCTCCCTATCGCGGAGTTGTTCATTATCGAACCGAACCAGGCCGGATCCTGATAAGTCTCAAAAAAGGGGTGGTTTTTATGGCTGTTTTTCGAGTCGAAAAGACTAAGGATTTCACTGTAATGTCAAATCGACACCTCCGGGACAAGCGTCTATCACTAAAGGCGAAGGGGCTGCTCTCTCAAATGCTTTCACTCCCGGAAGACTGGGATTACACGTTGACCGGGCTCGCCTACATCAACCGCGAGAGCAAGGATGCAATACGAAACGCAATTAAAGAGCTCGAGAGCGCAGGCTATTTAGAGCGTCGTCAGATTACGGATAATCACGGACGCTTTCAGCATAATGAGTACATCATTCGCGAGTCTCCCCAAGAAGGCCCAAAAAACAATACCTCCGCTGTTGGGTAATCCGATAACGGAAAAACCGTCAACCGTTTAATCGCCGTCGGTTTTTCCAACGTAAATAATTATATACCGATCAAGAATTGATACAACTATTGACTGACAGAAGAAGAACGGAAACCTAACAGCACCCCGGCCTGCAGAGCAGGCCGGAACAGCACAGAACCGCACGGGAAATCCGATAGACTTCCGGCGGAAATCCATCGGAAAGAAGGGGGAGGTTATCAACATGCCTTATTACTATACTTGTCCGCACTGTGGCGCTAACCTGGATCCCGGAGAGCGCTGCGATTGTATTTCTTACGGTTTGGATCCTGACATATCCCATAGGATCGGAAACCGTTGTAACAACCAAAGCATTCACGAAAAAAGCACCAACACAATCATCTTTTTAACGACAGAAAGGAGCAATTATGGTAAACGTAAGCAAGCTTGAGCAGTATTTGGAGAAGCGGGGGTACACTTGGGATAGCCTCAACAAAGAGATCGGCGGACTGCCCGCTACCATTGAGGAGTTCGCTTCTTCTTTTGAAGATGAAGCAACAGCCGATGTAATCACGTCGATCTCTGGCTATCTTCGTATTCCGTCACATGCTATCGGAATGGTCTTCTTCGCGCCTGCATGGTATGACGACCTTGGAAAGCCATATCTCGATGATCTTACAGATTACGGGGATTATCTTATAGATCTGTTCGACCAGCTGGAACTCAAACAGCAGCACAAGCTTTTCAGTGCTGCGATTGCTCTAACCAAAGATTAAACACTTAGGAGATTACAGGTTATAGCCTGATCTCAATTTAGACCAACAGGCCAAACAAAACAGGAGGATATCATGAGCAACAGAAAAAAGTATTTCGAGGAAGAAATCAAAGACTCGAATGGAAAGCACATCGTAATGCGTGAGGGCCACCCTCTCGGGTACCTGCAGGCCCTTGACGGGTGGAAGGAGTGGTACCCGAAAGAGGGCTTCAAAATTGCTGGCAAGGATGAAGAAGTCCTGAGCACACCCGCGGCAGTTATCCGCGTGGCTGTGGCTGGACCCGGTGAAGTCTTTGTGGACGGCTTGAAACTCTCGCCCTATAAAGTCTATCATGATGCAACGGTCTATAAGTACGAGAGCATCGGCCAGAGTTTCGGCGGGAAATTTCCCGGGATCAAGAGCCTGAAAATCAGCGAAGGGACGCAATACCGTTACTATGTGGAGGGTCTTTGTACTGGGTGTTTATAATAACATGAGTTCGCTGCAGCCTGCTCCCGATTCTTGGGGCGGGCTGCACGGTCAGAGCACCAAGCATCTCCCCGAAGCCCAGGACCAGGCGGCTCGCCGGCCCTGGGTGTGCGGCGGCCTCCCGGATCCTCGGCACCTGCCGCACGGTAAGAGTACCCCGGAGAATCTCCGAAGCCCAGGAGCGGGTAGCTCAACGGTCCCGGATGTGCTGCAGCCTCACGGATCCTCGGAACCGGCAGATCGGTCAGGAGTGCCAGGCAGATCCCCGGAGCCCAGGAGCGGACAACTCGCCCTCCTGGATGCGCTGCAGTCTTCCGGATCCTTGACGCCGTCCACACAGTCAGAGACACCAGGGAGCCCACCGGATCCTTGACGTCTGCAGCACGGCCAGAGCACCCGGCAAGGTTTTCCACGCTGAGGAGTGGACAGCTCGCCGGCTCTGGGCGCGCTGCAGCCTCCTGAATCCTCGCCGCCGACAGTTCAGTCAGAGCACCGGGAAGATCTCCGGATCCCAAGAGCGGGCAGCTCGCCGGCCCTGGGTGTGCGGCGGCCTCCCGGATCTTCGGCGTCGGCCGCACGATCAGAGCACCAGGCAGATCTCCGAAGCCCAGGAGCAGGCAGCTCGCCGGCCCTGGGTGCGCTGTAGGCCTTCCCGGATCCTCGCCGCCGGCCAGGTGGGCAAAGACGCCAGGGAGCCTTCCGGATCTTCGGAGCTGGCCACACGGTCAGAGCACCAAGCGGATCCCCGGAGCCCCGGAGCGGGCAGCTCGCCCTCCTGGGTGTGCTGCAACTTTCTGGATCCCCGCCGCCGGCCACGTGGGCAGAGACGCCAGGGAGCCTTCCGGATCCTCGGCGCCGGCCGCACGATCAGAGCACCAGGCAGATCTCCGAAGCCCCGGAGCGGGCAGCTCAACGGTCCCGGATGTGCTGCAGCCTCACGGATCCTCGGAACCGGCAGATCGGTCAGGAGTGCCAGGCAGATCCCCGAAGCCCAGGAGCGGGTAGCTCGCCCTCCTGGATGTGCCGCAGCCTTCCCGGATCCTCGACGTCTGCAGCATGGTCAGAGACGCCAGGGAGCCCTCCGGATCTTCGGCACCGGCCGCAAGGTCAGATCTTCAAAGCCCAGGAGCGGGTAGCTCGCCCTCCTGGATGTGCTGCAGACCTTCCCGGATCCTCGGCACCGGCCACACGGTCAGAGCACCCGGCGGGATCTCCGGACTCCGGGGCCATTCATCACAATGAGATAATAGTTAAAAAGGGAGTATAAAAATGGCAAATAGCAACGGTGATCGATCCATAGGAAGGAACAGAAAACCCCTGCAGCTGTTCGGCATCTTCCGGAAGCGCCAGGCACCGCAGGCAAAGGGCTACAGCGAAGCCGGCGCGAGCCGGGTGAAGAAGTCCCTCAAGGGCTTCCGGGCTGCGAGCGGCTCTCCTCGTGAGGACATCGACTGGAACAACCAGACACTCCGGCAGAGAGGCCGGATCCTCTACATGAGCGCACCAATTGCAAGGTCCGCAATCGCTGCGAATCGAACTAATGTGATTGGAAGGGGGCTACAGTTGAAGGCGAAGATCGACGCCGAGATGCTCGGCATGACTCCGGAACAAGCTGAAGAATGGCAACATCACACCGAAGAGGAGTTTGGACTCTGGGCTGACCAAAAACAGACTTGTGATGCAACCGGCACCAACACCTTCTACTCGATGCAGCAGCTTGCGTTCGTCTCCTGGCTGACAAGCGGCGACGCCTTCGTGGTGATCAAGCAGGTCAAGCCCACACCGACGGCACCCTACAGCCTCCGGCTGCACATCATCGAGGCCGACAGGATCCGGACGCCTGGGAAGACCGGCACCGTGATCACCGACGGCGTCGCAGAAAACGGCAACCGGATCTATGACGGCGTCGAGGTCGACGAGTCCGGCGCCATTGTTGCCTACTACGTCGCGAACACCTACCCCTCCGAAGTTCTCGCTCCGGAGGCAGAGCAGTTCGTCCGAGTCGAGGCATACGGTGAGCGGACAGGCCTGCCGAACATCCTGCAGCTCATGGAAAGTGAACGTGCTGATCAGTACAGGGGCGTCTCCTACCTCGCACCCGTGATCGAGCCGCTGCTGCAGCTCCGGAGGTACACTGACGCGGAACTCTCCGCCGCTGCGATCGAGGCCTGCTTCACCGGCTTCGTCAAGACCACGGCCCAGACGGCCGACAACCCGTTCAACGAAGTCGGCTGGGGAAACGTGGGCGACACTCCAGTCAATCAGCCAGAGGCCACAACAAGTCCGAACGAGTACGAGCTGGGCGCCGGCACGATCAACTACATGGAGCCCGGCGAGGACATCGTCTTCGCGGATCCGAAGCGACCGGCCGGCAGCTTCGACGCCTTCGTCACGAGCGTCTCGACGCAGGTCGGCGCAGCCCTGGAGATCCCGAAGGATCTGCTGCTCAAAGCGTTCAACGCCAGCTACTCGGCCAGCCGTGCTGCGCTCCTGGAGGCCTGGAAGGCCTTCCAAATGCGCCGGCGCTGGTTTGTCGAGGACTTCTGCAGACCGGTCTATGAGATCTGGCTGAGCGAGGCAATCGCCCGCGGAAGGATCTCCGCCCCCGGCTTTTTCTCGGATCCGCGGATCCGGCGGGCCTACATCGGCAGCGAGTGGATCGGGCCGTCCCAGGGTATGCTCGATCCCACGAAGGAGATCGAGGCGGAAGCGAAGGCCATCGAGCACGGCTTCAGCACACACGAGCAGTCGACGATCCGCCTGAACGGCGGCTCGTGGCAGGACAATATCGCACAACTTGCTATTGAAGGTATGTTAAGAAAAGGCTCTGGACAGTTTCCAAGCCTCGACAAGCAGTCATTCCTTGGGAACCGTGGAACCAGTTGAACGATTATAGCAAACAGGGAAATCTCCATAGTCCGGAAGTATCCAGCTCGCTGGTTCTGGATACGCTGCTGGCCTTCACGGATCCCCGGCACCAGCAACACGGTCACAGAGTACTAGGCAGGCCTCCGAAGCCCAGGAGCGAGCACCTCGCCGGCCCTGGGTGTGCTGCAGCTTTCCGGATCTCCGCCGCAAGCCACGTGGGCAGAAACGCCAGGGAACCCTCCGGATCCTCGGCGTCAACTGCTCGATCAGAGCGCCAGGCAGATCCCCGAAGCCCAGGAGCGGGCAGCTCGCCCTCCTGGATGCGCTGCAGGCCTTCCCGGATCCTCAGCATCGGCCGCACGGTCAGAGACGCCAGGGAGGCCTCCGGATCTTCGGCACCGGCAGCAAGGTCAGCGCCACCCGGCGGGATCTCCGAAGCCCAGGAGCAGGCAGCTCGCCTTCCTGGATGCGCTGTAGGCCTTCCCGGATCCTCAGAATCGGCCACAAGGTCAGAGACGCCAGGGAGGCCTCCGGATCTTCGGCACCGGCTACACGGCCTGAGCACCAGGCAGATTTCTAGAGCTCAGGAGCGGGCAGCTCGCCCTCCTGGATGCGCTGCAGCTTTCCGGATCCCCGCCGCCGGCCGCATGGTCAGAGCACCAGGCAGATCTCCGAAGCACTGAGAGCGGGCACCTCTCGGGCCCTCGATGCGCTGCATCCCTTCCCGGATCCTCAGAATCGGCCACAAGGTCAGAGACGCCAGGGAGGCCTCCGGATCCTCGACGCCGGCGGCCCGATCAGAGCGCCAGGAAGCCTTCCGGATACCGGATACCGGCAGAATAGCCGCAAAGCATCTGGAGCATCTCTGCAGTGAAGGATAATAAAACTCAGAACTTTGACAAAAGAGGTATCAACAGAATATGGAGTCTTTCAAATTAGAAATCAAACACCTCGATGCCCTGCAAAAAAAGATTGAAGGAATTGAAGCGGCAAGCGAAAAAGCAGTTAAGCGCTTAGTTTCAGATTTCAAAACGCGTGCGCCAGGATGGGTTAGCACTGCGGTAACTAACGTCTATGGTATAAAAAAGGCTGACATTAAGCAGTCTCTCAGAGTTCGAAGAAGTCGAGATCATAGTACTTTTAAGCTGGGTGGAATAACAGTTGACAATATCGAACTTGTTTACTCAGGAAGAAACCTCACATTAACTCACTTCTCAATGAAGCCTGCTGCAATTCCAACGAGAAGAGTCAGTACTCCGAAATTAATCCCGGGGCAGAATGTAGTAGTCGAGAAAGGAACAGGAAAAGTTGCAGCTGTCAAACCAATTATTCCCTATCAGGTCACTGCAACAATTTTTAAGGGAAAACGAGAGAAATTTGAAGGCGCGTTTTTAGCACATGGAAAAAGCGGAAATATTCTTCCTTTTCAAAGGACAGGAGATGCTCGCGCCCCAATCGAGGTAGTAAAACGTGTTAGTATCCCGCAGATGATAAAGAATGAAACAGTCGAAGAAGATATTTATGACAGAATCGATAAAGGATTGCAGGCCAGACTACAACATCATTTGGAGCAATCACTGAAAAAAACATAAAGGAGGGGGGAGCGTGATGAGCTTGCGTAAGCGTGCAGAAAGACGCAAGGAACTATATACGATAAAAGCGGACAACTGGGTCGAAGCTCTTTTCAAAATCGTTCTGCTCATCCGCAGCGGATATGGAATACTGGGTGGATCCAGAAGAAGCTGGATTAAGGGCATTACCCATATCTTTGAAAAAGCAGAATCGCGAGGATACGACTTAAGCGCCGTTGATGTGGTTCCTCTATTATTGAGCAAAAAAATGACCGACGAGGAAGTTGGTATATATCTCGCAGCTGTCGCAGAAGAAGGTTGGATCAAATTCAATGATTTTTCCGAGTCATATATGAACAAATCAAGGAAACAAATCTTCCGAACAGAAACCATACAGTAAAATTCTACGGGTCCTTTCAGAAGAAAAAGCCCCTGCGTGTGCTGGCGGCCCAAAACATGCGCAGTCTCCAAACAATTTTTTAGGCACTTTACTTTACCAAAACAAGCCACAGGCGGTAGTCCAGAAGGAAAAAACTACAGATAATTGACGCCAATCGCGATTTTATAGTCGCAAGGACGATCTCTGGATCCCAGGAGGAGGTAGCACGCCGCCCTGGATGCGCTGCAGGCCTTCCAGATCCTCGGCGCCGCCCGCACGGTCAAAGGCGCCGAGAAGCCCGCCGAATATTCGGCGCCAGCCGCACGCTCAGAGACGCCAGGCAGACCTCCGAAGGCCAGGAGGCGGCAGATTGCCGGTCTTGGATGCGCTACGGCTTCCCGGATCCTCGGCGCCGGCAGCTCGATCAGAGCGCCAAGCAGATCTCAGGAGCCCCAGGAGCAGGCAGCTCGCGGGCCCTGGATGTTCTGCAGGCCTTCCCGGTCCTTGATGCCGGAAGCATTGTCAGACCTCCCAGGGAGCTCCCCAAAGCCTCGACGCCAGCAGCTCAGTCAGAGCACCAGGCGGATCTCAGAAGCCCAGGAGCGGGCAGCTCGCCGGCCTGGATGCACAGCAGCCTTCTCGGAGCCTCGCCGTCGGCAGCTCGATCAGGAGCACCAGGGAGATCTCCGAAGCCCAGGAGCAGGCAGCTCGCGGGCCCTGGATGTGCTGAGGCCTTCCTGAATCCTCGGCGTCAGCTGCTCGATCAGAGCACCAGGCGGATATCTCCGAAGCCCAGTGAGAAGGCAGCTCGCCCTCCTGGACGTGCTGCAGGCCTTCCAGAATCTTCACCGCCGGCAGCTCGGTCAGAGCACCAAGCGGATCTCAGGAGCCCAGGAGCGTGCAGCTCACCGGCCCTGGGTGTGCTGCAGCCTTCTCGGAGCCTCGACGCCGGCAGCTTAGTCAGGACCGCCAGAAAGCCCTCCTGATCCTCGGCGCCGGATGCGCGGTCAGAAACGCAAGGGACCCCGCCGGATCTCTGACACCTGCAGTACAGTCAGGAGCGCCCCGGCGGGTCTCCGAACCCCAGGAGCGGGCAGCTCGCGGGCCCTGGATGTTCTGCAGACCTTCCCGATCCTTGATGCCGGCAGCACTGTCAGACCTCCCAGGGAGATCCCCGGAGCCTCGACGCCGACAGCTCGCAGGCCCTGGGTGTATTGCAGCCTTCCGGATCCCCGCCGCCGACAGCTCGGTCAGAACACCCAGGCAGATCCCCGGAACCCCAGGAGCGGGCAACTCGCCGGCCCTGGATGTGCTGCAGGTCTCCAGATCTTCGCCGCCGGTCACTCGGTCAGAGACGCCAGGGAGCCCTTCGGATCCTCACTGCCGGCAGCTCGATCAGAGCACCCGGCAGATCTCCGAAGCCCCAGGAACAGGCAACTCGCCGGCCCTGGATGTGCTGCAGCCTTCCGGATCCTCGGCGCCGGCCGCACGGTCAAAGGCGCCGGGGAGCCCGCCGAATCTTCGGCGCCAGCAGCACGGTCAGAGACGTCAGGAAGCCCTCCGGATCTCCAACACCTGCAGCACAGTCAGAACCCCGGCGAATCTCCGAAGCCCGGGAGCGGGCAGCTCGATCAGAGCACCAAGCGGATCTCTGAAGCACAGGAGCAGACGGCTCGCCCTCCTGGGTGTGCTGCAGCCTTCCGGATCTTCGGCGCCGGCCGCACGGTCAGCACACCAGGGAACCCTCCGAAGCACAGGAGCGGGCACCTCGCCGGCCATGAATGCGCTGCAGGACCTCCCGGAGCCTCGGCGCCAGCAGCACGGCCAGAGCACCCGGAGGATCTCCGGAGCCTCGGCGCCGGCAGCTCGGTCATAGCACCATGCAGATCTCAGGAGCCCCGGGAGCAGGCAGCTCGCCGGCCATGGATGTGCTGAGGCCTTCCTGAATCCTCGGCGTCAGCTGCTCGATCAGAGCACCAGGCGGATATCTCCGAAGCCCAGGGAGAAGGCAGATCGCCCACCTGGACGCGCTGCAGGCCTTCCAGAATCTTCACTGCCGGAAGCTCGGTCAGAGCACCAGGAACCCTCCGAAGCACAGGAGCGGGCACCTCGCCGGCCATGAATGCGCTGCAGGACCTCCCGGAGCCTCGGCGCCGGCAGCACGGCCAGAGCACCCGGAGGATCTCCGGCGCCCAGGAGCAGGCAGCTCGCCGGCCATGGATGCGCTGAGGCCTTCCCGGATCTTCGGCACCGGCCGCCCGGTCAGAACACCCCGACGGATCTCCGGATCACAGGAGCGGGCAGCTCGCCTTCCTGGGTGTGCTGCAGCCTCCAAAATCCTCTCTGAGTATTTTCTTAAATAAAGAAATCATGAAAAGCATTTTGTTTGAATGCCATGCGACAGCAGGAGGACAAAATGACAGACGAAGAACTTGCACTCAAAATTCAAAATGGGGAAAAAAGCCTCATTGCGGAACTCTGGAAACAGGTAGAAAGAAAAATAAGGATATACGTTAACCATGAACTGCAAATCGACTCAATGCATTATAGAGCCGCTTCAGTAGGAGTAACAAAAGAAGATCTTTATCAAGAGGGGTATTTTGCCCTTTTGCGCGCAATTAAGGCATACAATCCAGATAAAGGATTCCGTTTTGTTAGCTATTTGAAGTATACGGTAAAGAACTCAGTAGCCGACGCTATACACATAAGGACGCCCGGTGACCGAGATAATCCTACATACAGAGCAATCAGTATATACTCACCGATAGCCGACGACTCAGAATCTCAACTATTAGATTTTTTGCAAGATCCCAAAGACCAGTTTGAGGAAATTGAGGAAGCGGAACAACGTAAGTGCATAGAAAAGGACGTTGGTGATAGTATCGCAGATCTCTCACCTGTTCAGCGCCGTATTATTCTATCAAGGTACTACAAGCTCATGACGCTCTCCGAGATAGGTAAATCGGAAGGAATAAGCGGGCAGCGAGTATCACAGATCGAGAATCTTGCGCTTGATCAGCTTAGAAAAGATGCGCGGATTCAACGTCATAGAGAATACACAATTACAAAGCTTGAATACCGTGGAGGTATACAGCGTTGGAAGAGAACAGGAATGAGCTGTGTGGAACAGATAGTCTGCGAGCTTTCAGACTTTGAAGAAAAGCAGCGCGAGTATCACAGGTGGACAGATTTGAGAAAAGAAGCAGAGTCTCAGTAGAAACAGAAAAGGCGGGCCTTTCAGCCCGCCAATTCTTTACCATGCGACCTTTAAATTATACCATAAACGGAGGGATTTGTAAATGCCAAAGCGTGAAAACCAAACGGAAATCTATAAAAAACTGTCCGAATATAGAAACGTCGTCGTTGAAAATGATTCAAATATCAGGATTGTGGATTACATAAAAGGACTGGCTGTGATTACGCCTACCCAGATCAGCCGAATGGAAGAAATGGAGAGCAGAATTATTCCAAGTGGAATTGAAAAAGAGAAATCGTTAAAGAAAGAAATCGACGAATTGATCAATCGAGCGAAGAAAGCCGGAGTACTAACCCCCATATTCTCAGCAATAATAGAATTACGTTATTTCAATGCTTTAGAATGGCCGGAAGTGGCTGAGGCAGTATACCCCGCATGGGGACAAGCAACAAAATCCGAAAGAAATAGCTACATGAACAGATTATTCAAGCATCATAGTCGCGCATTGTTATCAATCGAAAAGATCATGAAAGAAAAATATTGCAAAGATTATACAGATCCCGGAGCACTATATGCAGCCACTCTGGATCTCCGACACCTGCAGCACGGTCAGAGCACCGGGAAGATCTCCGGAACTTAGGAGCGGGCACCTTACCGGCCCTAGATGCACTGCAGCCTTCCCGTATCTTTTACGTCGGCTGCTCGATCAGAGCACCAGGCAGATCTCCGAAGCCCAGGAACGGGCAGCTCGCCTTCCTGGATGCGCTGCAGGCCCTCCCGTATCTTTGACGTCGGCAGCTCGATCAGAACACCAGGCAGATCTCCGAAGCCCAGGAGCAGGCAGCTCGCCTTCCTAGGTGTGCTGCACCCTTCCCGATCCTCGGCGCTGGCCGCCAGGTCAGAGCGCCAGGAGGATCTCCGGAGCCCAGGAGCGGACAGCTCGCCGGTCCTGGACGCGCTGCAGGCCCTCCCGGATCCTCGACGTCGGCCGCACGGTCAGAGCACCAGGCGGATCTCTGGAGCCCAGGAGCAGGCAACTCGCCGGCCCTGGATGCGCTGCAGGCCCTCCCATATCTTTGACGTCGGCAGCTCGATCAGAGCACCAGGCAGATCTCCGAAGCCCAGGAGCAGGCAGCTCGGCCTCCTGGGTGTGCTGCAGCCTTCCGGATCCTCGGCGCCGGCCGCCAGATCAGCGCGACAGGAGGATCTCCGGAGCCCGGAAGCAGGCAGCTCGGCCTCCTGGGTGTGCTGCAGCCTTCCGGATCCTCGGCGCCGGCCGCCAGATCAGCGCGACAGGAGGATCTCC
>JAFXYD010000039.1 GCA_017541995.1 Oscillospiraceae bacterium | reverse complement strand
GGCACGGTGCAGACCTCGATGGGCCCGTCAATGGGATCATGGAAGGACTTGGCGATCACGGTGTCGATGGGGAGCAGCAGCTTGACGCCCTTCTCCTCGGCCTTCTTCATCATATCGCGGCAGTAGTCGATCTTCTCGCTGTCCAGCAGAGAGGTGCCCACGCTGTAGCCCTTGGCGGCCAGGAAGGTGTAGGCCATGCCGCCGCCGATGATGAGGGTGTCCACCTTCTCCAGCAGGTTGTTGATGACGTTCAGCTTGTCGGAGACCTTGGCGCCGCCCAGGATGGCCACGAAGGGACGGGCGGGATCGGCCAGGGCCTTGCCCATGATGCCGACCTCCTTGGCAATCAGGAAGCCGCAGACGGCGGGCAGATAGTCGGCCACGCCGGCGGTGGAGGAGTGGGCGCGGTGGGCGGAGCCGAAGGCGTCGTTGACAAAGATATCCGCCAGATCCGCCAGGGCCTTGCTCAGCTCGGGATCGTTCTTGGTTTCGCCCTTGACGAAGCGGGTGTTCTCCAGCAGCATCACGTCGCCGTCCTTGAGCTCGGCGGCCAGGCGCTTGGCGTCCTCACCGGCCACGTCCTTGGACATCTTGACCTCCACGCCCAGCAGCTCGCTCAGACGCTTGGCCACGATCTGGAGGCTCAGCTCGGGCTTGTACTCGCCCTTGGGCTTGCCCATGTGGGAGCAGAGGATGACCTTTGCGCCATGCTCGCGCAGATAGTTGATGGTGGGAAGGGCAGCCACGATCCGCTTGTCAGAGGTGATTTTGCCTTCCTTGGTGGGAACGTTGAAGTCGCAGCGGCACAGGACCCGCTTGCCCCGCACGTCGATGTCTTCTACGGATTTCTTGTTGTAGTTCATGTTTGTTCCTCCGTTTATATAGTTTCTCCGCCGGCGCGGATGGGTTTACATTGTATCTGTTTGGGGCCCTTGCCCCGTTTTCATCTTTCCCCATCCCTTCAAATGGGGAAAATCCATCTGCCGCAGGGCCTCGAAGACCCCCACGGCCACGGCGTTGGACAGGTTCAGGGACCGGGCCTCCTCGATCATGGGGAGCTTTACGCAGTCCTCCGGATGGGCGTAGAGGAAATCCTCCGGCAGGCCCCTGGTCTCCTTGCCGAAAAAGAGAAAGCACTCGTCGGCGTAATCCACTTCCGTGTAGGTCCGGGGCGCTTTCGTGGTGAACAGCCGCATCTGACGGACCCGGTTCCGGGAGAAGAAGTCCTCCAGGTTTTCGTAGATCCGAATATCCAGCAGCTTCCAGTAGTCCAGCCCGGCCCGCTTGAGCTGCCGGTCGGAGATCTCAAAGCCCAGGGGCTTGATCAGATGCAGGCGGCTGCCGGTGGCGGCGCAGGTGCGGGAGATGTTGCCGGTGTTCTGGGGAATCTCCGGCTCCACCAGTACGATGTTGAGCATATCTTATCCTATTTTCCTCTGAATTGCAATGAAATCTTGCGAATTTATGCAGTATTCCGGTTTTTCTACAGAGGCAGGGGCTTGGTATTGGTGTATTCCACGAAACGGAAGGGGGTCCGGCCCTCGATCTGGGTGGGCTGGATGGCGGTGACGTACCAGTTTTCGTTCCGGTTCAGATTGGGGAAGAACTTGTCCGCCTTCAGGTCGGTGTAGCTGAAGGTGACGTAGGCCTTCTCGCAGTGGGGCACCAGCAGCTTGTAGACGCTCTCTCCGCCGATGACCCAGAGATTCTCGCTGTAGCGATCCCGCAGGACGCTTTTGAGCTCATCCATGTCGTGGCAGATGACGGCGTCCTCCGCCTGGAAGTCCTTGTTCCGGGTGAGGATGATGTTCTCCCGGTCCCGCAGGGGGCGGCCGCCGGGGAAGGTCTCCAGGGTCTTGCGGCCGTAGATGACGGTCTTGTGGATGGTGAGCTCCCGGAAGCGCTGGAGGTCCGTGGGAATGGAGACCAGCAGCTTGCCGCTCTTTCCGATGCCCCAATGGGGGGTGACGTTTACGATTGCGTTCATGTTTCTCTCCTGTTTCAGGCATCAGGGATCCGGCCTCGGGCGCCGAAGCAGTTCCCTGTTTGTTTTGTTCAGATGGCCACGGGGATGCTGTGGTCGAAGGGGTGGTATTGATAGCGCTCCACGGAAAAGCTGTCTCTGGTGAAGGCGTAGAAGTCTGTGACGCCGGGGTCGAGCCGGAATTCCGGGGCCTCGAAGGGCTGCTTTTCGATCATCTCCTCCACCAGGGGGACGTGCCGGTCGTAGATGTGGCAGTCCGCGATGACGTGGACCAGCTCCCCGGGCTCCAGGCCGGAAACCTGGGCCAGCATGTGCACCAGGGCGGCGTACTGCACCACGTTCCAGTTGTTGGCCGTGAGCATGTCCTGGGAGCGCTGGTTCAAAATGGCGTTGAGCCGCTTGCCCGTGACGTTGAAGGTCATGGACCAGGCGCAGGGATAGAGGCCCATCTCATGCAGGTCCGCGAAGTTGTACATGCTGGTGAGGATGCGGCGGCTCTGGGGATTGTGCTTCAGATCGTAGAGCACCCGGTCCACCTGGTCGAAGTCACCCTCGGGGTAGTGGTGTTTGACCCCCATCTGATACCCGTAGGCCTTGCCGATGCTGCCGTTTTCGTCGGCCCAGGCGTCCCAGATGTGGGAGCCCAGCTCCGAGACCCGGTTGGATTTCTTCTGCCAGATCCACAGCAGTTCGTCAATGGCGGACTTCCAGTAGGTCCGCCGCAGGGTCATCAGGGGGAATTCCTTTTGCAGGTCGTAGCGGTTCACCACGCCGAAAAGCTTGACGGTATGGGCCGGGGTCCCGTCCTCCCAGTGGGGGCGGACCGGCAGGCCGTCGTCCCGGAAGCCCTCCTTCAGAATGCGCTTGCAGGTCTCGACGTAGACTTGATCGGCGTAGCTCATGGATTCTCCTCCGTTTCCGTTGTTTCCGGGACCTCCGTGGTCTGCTCCGGCTGGGACGTCATATCCTCATAGGAGACGCTGGCGTCGGCCAGGCTGCGGCCTCCAGGCAGGTGGAAGACGCTGTCCACCGCGGGCTGCAAGCTGCCCACCACGCCGCGGTTTGCCATGACGGCGTAGGAGCGGAACAGCAGGGGGCAGAAATACCCGTTCTCCATGACCCCGGTATAGAGGTCGTAGCAGTTGCCGGAGTTCTCCAGGGCGTCATAGCAGAGCTGCTCCATCCCGGGGCTGCGAATGCCGCCGAAGCCCAGGCTGCCGTAGGGCTTGAAGAACTCCGTCAGATCGAAGTTCCCGGAAAGCCGGGCCTCTCCGATGAAGAGATCGTAGCGGCCGGTATTCAGGCGGTAGCGGTAGCTCTCGCTGTCCAGGGACTCCACCTCCATCCGCAGACCGGCCTCTGTGAGGGCGTCGGCGATCCGGTGGGCCAGCTCCACCCGGGCGGGATCCGCGGAGCAGACCAGCAGGCTGCCCACGTAGCCCTCGGTGACGGAGGCGGCTGCCAGGGCCTGGGCGAAGGCTTCGGGGTCGTAGCTGTAGCCCTGGGCCAGCTCCCGGTCGTAGAGGGGGCTGGCAGGAGCGCAGGGCAGGCAGGCGGGCTCGGCAAAGCCCTTGTAGACCGAGGCCACCAGGCTGTCGCGGTCGATGATATGGGTCACGGCGGCCCGCAGCCCCCGCTGGTAGAAGACCCCGTTGGTGAGGTTGAAGCCCAGATACTGCATGGTGGTGGTGGGCTCGTCCCAGAGCTCGTAGTCGCAGCGATAGCCCACGGCGTTGGGGGCGTTGAGATCGGCGCAGACCAGGGAGGTGGCCCCGAACTCGAAGCTGTCCCGGACGGCGGTGGGGTCCTTGGCGGCGGTCAGCAGAATAGTGTCGTATTCCACCGGGGCCCGGTTGTCCTGCCACCAGCTGTGATTGCGCCGCAGGCAGAGGCTGCCCTCGGCGTCGGAGAAGGCGTAGGGCCCGGTGCCCAGGGGGCGCTGGTCCTCCACGCTGTCCGCCTTCACCACCGGCACGTCCAGCAGCAGGGGCAGGTTCTCATAGGCCTTGTAGAGGGTGATCTCCAGGGTCTTGTCGTCCCGGGCGGTGAAGGCCTGGACCTTGGAGAAGCGGCTGCCGTAATAGGCGGAGTCCCGGGCCGCCTCCAGGGAGGCCGCCACGTCCCGGGCCGTCAGAGGCGAGCCGTCGGAGAAGCAGATCCCCTCGCAGATGGTGATGAGATAGTCCCTTCCGCTCTCGGAAACGGCGAAGCGCTCGCAAAGCACCGGCTCCGGCACAAAGCTGCTGCTGAGATCGAAGAGGCTCTCGTAGACCAGGGAAAAGACGGGCCGGTTGGTGATGCAGGTGCAGCTGTAGGGGTTGAAGCCGTACTCCGGCACGTAGGCCAGGCCGAAGCCCTTGGGAACGGGATTCGGCGGGTTCAGGTTGTTTTCGTGGGTCTCCGCCTCGGTGCTCTCGGCGGTGGTCTCCTGCTGCCCGGGAAGCACAAAGCAGCCGGAGAGCAGCAGCGCCAGCACCAGGAGGAGGGCTGTTATTTTTTTCAAAGGAGTTCTCTCCTATCGTGTTTTGTTCATCGTTCATTGATTCACTCGCTCCCGCCGCAGGCCCTCAGGGAGCGCTCCTACAGGGCGGTCAGCATGATGACGGCGGCCAGGGAGCCCCGGGCGTTGCCGACGGCCCGGTGGGACCAGAAGCGCTCGGGCTGACAGCGAGTGCAGTCGGCGGATACGTCGATGGTCCGCACCCCCGCCCGGCGGAGCCAGAGGGCGTTGAGGGCCTTCAGATCGGGGAAAAATTTCTCATTTGCACCGGGAGAAACGGATTCCTCGCTGCGCTCGGAATGACGGACTTGGGAAGCCGGGCGGATGAATTGCTCCGCCTCCTCGCCCAGGGAGGCCAGCATGGCTGCCCGGACCTCGGGGCCGGTCTCGAAGCAGCAGGGGCCGATGCAGGGGCCGATGGCGGCCTGCAAATCCGCCGGGTCCGTGCCGAAGTCCCGGGTCATGGCCTCCACGCAGCGGGCGGCAATGCCCTTGGCGGTGCCCCGCCAGCCCGCGTGAACCGCGGCCACGGCGTGATGCACCGGATCGTGGAGCAGGATGGGGGTGCAGTCCGCGGAGAAGCAGACCAGGGCCACCCCGGGCTCGTCGGTATAGATCCCGTCCCGCTCCGGCTCCACCTCCCGGAAGAGGCCGTCGCCCCGGTCCGCCGCCCCCACCCGGGCCACGACGTCCGTGTGGGTCTGGCGGGTGAAGACCGTCTGCTCCGGGGTGAAGCCCACGGCGGCCCCCAGGCGGCGGTAGTTTTCGTAGACGTTTTTCCACTCGTCCCCCCGGTGGACTCCCAGGTTCAGGGACTCCAGATAACCGGTGGAGACGCCGCCCCGGCGGGTGGAGAAGCAGTGGACGACCTGTCCGACAATGACATCGGAGCTCAGATATTCGGGGTTAAAATGTGTTTCAAACATAGGTTCAAATTCTCGTAAAAGGCAGCAATGTTGATCCCGTCCACCAGGCTATGATGCGCCAGCAGGGACACGGGCATCATGAGTCTGCCCCGGTAATCGGGCTCGTATTTACCCCAGGTGATGGCGGGGTTGCTGGAGTCCGGGCCGTAATTGGGCTGGGAGAAATCCCGGTAATGCAGCCATGGGATCGTGGAGATGAAATACAGGCTCTCCACGTCCGCCTCTTCCTCGATGGAGGCGCCGGCCCTGGCCCGCTCCCGCTGGGCGGCGGCATAGCGCATATAGTCCTCCCAGCTCCGGGCCGGATCGTGGCGCAGGGTGCAGTAGCAATAGGCGCCGTTTTCCAGCAGCTCAATGTGGGAGGTGTCGCAGCTCGCGTACTCGAGGACCTGTTCTCCCCGGATCCGGCGGCGGAGCTCCGGCACGGCGTTGGCGGCCTGAGCCGCGATGCGGATAAAGGCCAGGTAGAAGGACCAGCCCTTTTCCTTGCAGAGCCGGGCAAATTCCGTCACGTCCACGTCCACCGTCAGGCCCACGTGGGGATTGGGGGCGTGGCGGAAGTGTTCAAAATGGGCCTTGCGGGGGGAATTGGAGATGTCGATTTCTCTGTATGTCATAGGGTAAACCTTTCGACAGAAATAGATGTGGTTTCGGGCAGCGGCACAGCCGGATTTTCAGACAATGCAAAGCAGAGGTAGATCACGCAGAGCGTAAGAAGGATCGCAAGGATCAGGCTGGCCGTCCGCAAAATCCGGCGGTGTTTCCGCTGCGGCTGTGTAACAGTCTTCTTCAAACGGTGCTGCGTGACCGCGAAAACAATCCATGCAATCGGTGCGATGAAGATCCCGGCAAAGCCAAGCCAACACAGAGGCAATTCCATTACAGAAATGACAGTATCCATGACTTTCTCTCCTTTATGTCAAGCTCCTGGGGCATTACGAACGGGGTTACGCGGGCGGCCAATGACCGCCCCTACGACCTGAGCCCCCTGATCCTTGATCCCTGATCCCTCTGGCGGGCGGCCAATGACCGCCCCTACGGTGGGCAATCGGGGTACGGCGGCCGGCAGATTGCCGGCACTACAAGCGGGTCTGTCCCCTGTTCCCTTGCCCCACCCTGATCCTTGATCCTTGATCCCTGATCCCTCTTCCATGCGGGGTACTGCGGCCGGCAGAGTGCCGCCCCTACAGGCGGGAGCTCAGCCTCCGGACACCCGGCCCAGGTCCTTGTCCCGGCAGCACTTTTTGTACTTCTTGCCGGAGCCGCAGTAGCAGGGGTCGTTGGGGCCGATCTTGATCTTCTTCACCACGGGCTGGCGCTTGACGCTCCTGTCCCCGCCGCCGGTTCCGGTGACGGTGGCCACCTTCCTGCGCTCCATATCCTTGTCGCTGCGCAGGCGGAAGGCGAAGAGGCGGCGGACGGTCTCCTCCTTGATGGCGTTGATCATGCCCTCAAACATGGCGTAGCCTTCCCGCTTGTACTCCACCACGGGGTCCACCTGGCCGTAGGAGCGCAGGGAGATGCCCTGGCGCAGATCCGTCATGGCGTCGATGTTGTCCATCCAGTACTCGTCCACCACCCGCAGGGTGATGACCCGCTCCAGCTCCCGCATGACCTGGGGACCGTACTCCGCCTCCTTGGCGGCGTAGCTCTCCCGCATGAGGCGGAAGATGTGATCCTTCACGTCCTCCTTCTCCAGCTTGTCGATCTCCTCCCGGGTGGGCACCCAGGCGGCGGGGGCGAAATACTTGCCCTCGAAGTGGGAAAGCAGCTCCCGCATCTGGGCCGCGTCCTCCACGTAGTTGGACTGGCCGAAGCTGTTTTCCACCTCGGAGTCCACCACGTAGCGCATCATGGACTCGATGTTCTTCTGCAGATCCTCCCCGTTGAGCACCTGCATCCGCTGCTCGTAGATGACCTTCCGCTGGGTGTTCATGACGTCGTCGTATTCCAGCACGTTCTTTCTGGCCTGGAAGTTGCGGCTTTCCACGGTCTTCTGGGCGTTCTCAATGGCGCCGGAGAGGATCTTGGCGTCGATGGGGGTGTCCTCGTCGATGCCCAGGGTCTCCATCATGCCCATGATCCGCTCGGAGCCGAACAGGCGCATGACGTCGTCCTGCATGGACAGATAGAAGCGGCTCTCGCCGGGGTCGCCCTGGCGGCCGGAACGGCCCCGAAGCTGATTGTCGATGCGGCGGGACTCGTGGCGCTCGGTGCCCACGATGAAGAGGCCGCCCACGGCCTTGACCCGCTGGGCCTCGGCGTCGGTGACTTTTTTGTGCTCCTGATAGAGGGCCTCGAACTCCGCCCGCACCGCCAGAATGGCGGGATCCTTGGTCTCGGAATAGGCGTTGGCCTCCATCAGCAGCTCCTCGGTCATATCCTCCCGCTTGCGGAGATCCGCCAGGGCCATATACTCGGGGTTGCCGCCCAGGACGATGTCGGTGCCGCGGCCCGCCATGTTGGTGGCGATGGTGACGGCCCCGAACTTGCCCGCCTGGGCCACGATCTCGGCCTCCTTCTCATGGAACTTGGCGTTCAGCACCACGTGGGGAATGCCCTCTTTTTTCAGCAGCTTCGACAGCAGCTCGGACTTCTCGATGGAGATGGTGCCCACCAGCACGGGCTGGCCCTTCTCGTGGCAGGCCGCGATCTGGCGGATGACCGCCCGGAGCTTGCCGGCCTCGGTCTTGTAGACCACGTCGGGATCGTCCAGACGGATGACGGCCTTGTTGGTGGGGATCTCCACCACGTCCAGGGCGTAGATGCCGTTGAACTCCTCCTGCTCCGTCATGGCGGTGCCCGTCATGCCGGAGAGCTTCTTGTAGAGGCGGAAGAAGTTCTGGAAGGTGATGGTGGCCAGGGTCTTGCTCTCGCTCTCCACCTGGACGCCCTCCTTGGCCTCGATGGCCTGGTGCAGGCCCTCGTTGTAGCGGCGGCCGTACATCAGACGGCCCGTGGCCTCGTCCACGATGATCACCTGGCCGTCCTTCACCACGTAGTCCACGTCCCGCTTCATGATGCCCCGGGCCCGCATGGCCTGGTTGATGTGGTGGGACAGGGTGGAGTTCTCCATGTCCGCCAGGTTCTCCACGTTGAAATACTGCTCGGCCTTCCTGATGCCTGCGGCGGTGAGCTGGACGGAGCGGTCCTTCTCGTCCACGTAGTAGTCGCAGTCGTCGTCGTCGTGGCTCTGCTTGTCGTCGGTGGTGGCGTAGACCTTCCGCTTCAGCCGGGAGACGAAGAAGTCCGCCATTTCGTAGAGCTTGGAGCTGTCGTCCCCCTTGCCGGAGATGATCAGCGGGGTCCGGGCCTCGTCGATGAGGATGGAGTCCACCTCGTCCACGATGGCGAAGCTGTGGCCCCGCTGGACCTGATCCTTCTTATACAGGGCCATATTGTCCCGCAGGTAGTCGAAGCCCAGCTCGTTGTTGGTGCAGTAGGTGATGTCCGCGGCGTAGGCCTGGCGGCGCTGGTCGGCGTCCATATCGTGGATGATCAGCCCCACCTTCAGTCCCATGAAGCGGTAGACCTTGCCCATCCACTCGGAGTCGCGCTTGGCGAGGTAGTCGTTGACGGTGACAATGTGGACCCCCTCCCCCGTGAGGGCGTTGAGGTAGGCCGGAAGGATGGCCACCAGGGTCTTGCCCTCGCCGGTCTTCATCTCCGCGATGCGGCCCTGGTGGAGGATGATGCCGCCGATGAGCTGCACCCGGTAGGGCCGCATGCCCAGCACCCGCCGGGCGGCCTCCCGCACGGCGGCAAAGGCGTCGGGCAGAATATCGTCCAGGCTCTCCCCTGCCGCCAGGCGGGACTTGAAATACGGGGTCTTATCCCGCAGCTCCTCGTCCGTCAGCTTCTGATAGTCCGGCTCCAGGGCTTCGATCCGATCCACAAGGGGCCGGAGCTTTTTGACCTCCCGCTCGGAGGTGGTTCCGAAAAGTTTGGTAAGCAGTCCCATGATTGTTCCTTTCTCGCTGTAAAAATTGCCGCTTCCGGCAATGACGCTCATTTGGAATATTATAGCACACTTTCGCCTTGATAGAAAGTAGAATTTCAAAGATTGCGAAAGTTTTTTCCAAATCCCGATTTATCGAAACGCTGGCGTAGCGGCGCACACCAGTGCGCCATGAGACTGGGTTCCGGTGGCGCACTGGTGTGCGCCGCTACAAGGCGCTTGAAATGTGTGCCGCTACCGGGCGTTTCGCCAAATCCCGATTTACCGCTCCGCTGTCAGCCTGCTTTGCAGGATGTCCGTCACGGCGGCCAGCTGGCTCCGGGTCTCGTCGGCATAGCGGGAAAAGTCCTGGGCGTAATCCTCAAATTCCCGCGCCAGGCTCTCATAGCTCCTGACGGCCTCCCGCAGGCTCAGCGCCGCCTGCCGCAGGGCCTCGGGGGTGGGGGCCGGTCTGGGCAGCGGAGGCTCCTGCGGCCGCAGGCGGCGGCCGGTCAGCAGATAGTGGAGGGTGTTCAGGCTTCGGCTGCGCGCTTCGCTCTGGGCCGCGGCCCGGCTCAGCCTCCCGCTCCGGCCTCCTCCCACGCGGCGGGCCAGTGCCCGCAGCTCCCGGGCCCGGCTCTGTTCCTCTAAAATCAGGGCCTCCAGCTTTTCGGGCAGAAGCGCTTCCTGGGCGCTGAGGCCGCCGGGTCCTCTCACCCGCCGCCAGACAGCCTGTTCGGTTTGCAGATCCATACTGCTTGCACCACCTTTCGCCCCATGGTATGCAAAAGGGTGAAGCTCCGTGCATCGGAGCTTCACCCACGCCTCAGCGCTCTGTCACAGGCAGGATCACCTTCAGCCAGTCTCCGCTGCGGTAGACCAGCAGACAAACCTTGTCCCCGGGGCGGTGGGACCGGATGATTTCCTTCAGCTCCTGGGCGCTGCTGAGCTCCGTTCCGTCCACGGCGGTAATGACGTCGTAGCTGCGCAGCACGTCCCGCAGGGGGGAATCGCCGCTCAGCTCCCCGATCCAGACGTAGCCGGGCAGCTGGAGCATGTATTTATAGTCCAGGGGGATGTCCTCGGGCTCGAAGCCCAGCCAGCAGCGGTTTTCCGCGTCGGCCCCCTCCATGCCCTGCAGGATCCGTTCCAGATCCGCCGTGGAGACGGCGAAGCCCGGGTCCGTCCCCGAGACGACGCGGCTGCCGATGGAGGACATCAGGCCCAGGACCCGGCCCCGGCTGTCGAGAATGGGGCTGCCGCAGTCGGGCTGCTCCAGGCCGGAGACGGAGAGCACCCGATAGCTGACGCCGCTCAGCGTCACGCTCCGGCTGACGGAGAGCATCCCCGTGCGAAATACGTTGGGGACGGACTCGCCGTAGGGGTTGCAGACGCACCAGACGCTCTGGCCCACCGCGGGCTCCGCCGCGGCAAAGCTGACGGTGGGAAGGCCGGAGGCCTCCGCCTTCAGCAGGCAGACCCCGGAGATCCGATCCCATCCGATCCGCCTCGCCGTTGTGGCGCTGCCGTCGGAAAAATACACCGTCAAAGCGGCGGCGCTGCCCAGGTGATCCGCGGCGGAGAGAATGTAGCCGTCGGCGGAGATCACCACGCCGGAGCAGTCGCTGTAGCCGTAGTAGCTCTCCGCCCGGATCCGGACCACGGCGGGCGCCGCGGCGGCATAGATCTCCGCCGGGGACAGGCTCTCCCCCGCCTCCAGGGACCGGGGCAGCTGCAGGGTGTCCGGCGCGCCGCTCTGGGGGGCGGAGACGCTGCTGCCCGTCTGAATCTCCAGGCTGCGGATGGCGTCCTCCCCCTGCCGGGTCTCCTGGGGCTCGCCCATGGCCAGCCGCCAGCCCCCCTCTCCGTTTTCCACCCGCAGGTGAGACAGGGCCGCCACCACGCTGAAGCTGCAGGCCGCGATCACGGCCAGGCCCACGCAGACCCACAGGGCCGCGTAGCTGCGGCGGGGCTTGGGAATGGCCGCCGTGCCGTAGCTGTCCTCCGGGCAGGAGGGCGTTCGCGCGGGGGGAAGCTCCTGTATTTCGGCCTCCATGGGAGTCCGCTTGTCATCCATTGGGATCACCTTCTTTTGCTTCGTGCTTCACAGCCGGGTTTTTCCCCGGCGGGGCTCCGGCCGGCGGGACTTACGCCGGAATCCGGGGCATGGTGAAGGAGAACTCCGTCACCCCGTCCCGGCTGGTGACGTAGATATCCTCCTCGTGGCTGAGGATTATGGTCTTGACGATATACAGCCCCAGGCCCCAGCCGTCCCGGTCCACGGAGCGGCTCTTGTCCGTCTTGTGGAAGCGGTCAAACACCAGGGGCAGCTCCTCCGGGGGAATGGTAGCCCCGGTGTTGGAGATGGAAACCAGGTATTTGCCGGTCTTGGTCTGCTTGATCCGCAGCCCCAGCTTGCCGCCCTGGGGGCAGAATTTCACGGCGTTGTCGATGAGATTGTAGACCACCTGGGTCACGGCGTCGGGGTCGGCGTTGGTTTTGGCCCCCTGGTCCGGCAGATCCGTCTCCACCTCCAGGCCCTTGCCGTTGATCTTTCGCTCGAAGCTCAGCAGCACCTCTCCCACGGTCTGGCAGAGGTCAAAATTCCGCTTCCGCTCCGGGGGCACCCCCTGGTCCTGCAGCCTGGAGATCTCCAGCATGGAGCGCACCAGCCGGGACAGGCGCTTGACCTCCCCGGAGATGATCTCCATGTACTTCGGCTGCTGCTCGGGGGGAATGGTTCCGTCCAGCATCCCGTCCATATAGCCGGAGATGGTGGTCATGGGGGTTTTCAGCTCGTGGCTGACGTTTGCCACGAATTCCTGCCGCTTGAGCTCGGATTTGGCCAGGGCCTGGCTCATGTTGTTGAAGGCCAGGGCCAGCTCGTTGAGCTCGGCGGTGTCGGTGGCGTCGGCGTCCACCCGGACGTCCATCTGGCCGTGGGCCATGCGCCGGGCGGCGGCGGTCATCTGCTTGATGGGCTTCATCTGACGCTGGGTAATGGCCCAGACAATGGGCACGGCGAAGAGCATCACCAGGAGGATCACCAGAAAGTTCACCCGGGTGGCCTCCCACAGCCGCTGGGTCACGCTCTCGGCGGAGCGGGAGCTGACCACGTAGCGGAGCGCTTCACTCTCCCCCCCGGTGCGGGTCACGGCCGCCATGCGCTTTTCCCCGTAGCAGGCCAGCTCCAGGTCGGGCCGGAAGACGGGCTGCCGGGCGGCGGCAACTTGCAGAAGGCTCAGATCAAAGCTGCTGCCCAGATGCTCGCAGCTCTGCAGGCCGCAGGAGCAGACCAGCACGGTGCCGTTCTCGTCGCAGACCACGGTGTCGTTGCCCGTGGCCCGGGCCGTGTAGCCCAGCTGCACGCACAGCTGCTGACGGCCCCGGCCCTCGGTGCCCAGCAGCTCCGTCAGGTCGGAGGCGGCAGCGGCGGAGGCGGAGACGTCCTCGGCAATGAGATCCAGGGTCAGACGCCGGTAGAGAAACTGGGTGGCGGTGCTGATGATAATCAGCGCGAGAAAGATCAGGCAGACCGTCAGCGCCATCTGCCCGCCGAAGCTGCGTTTCACGGCTTATACCACCTCGAACTTATAGCCCACGCCCCAGACGGTTTTCAGAGACCACTGGTCGGAGACCCCCTCCAGCTTCTCCCGCAGGCGCTTGATGTGCACGTCCACGGTGCGGGTGTCGCCGAAGTAGTCGAAGCCCCAGACCTCGTCGAGCAGCTTGTTGCGCTGGTAGACCCGGTTGGGGGTGGAGGCCAGGTGGTAGAGCAGCTCCATCTCCTTGGGGGGCGTGGGGATCTTCTTGCCGTCCACGGTGAGCTCGAAGGAGTCCATGTCGATGATCAGCTTGTCGAAGACCAGGCGCTTGCTGTTCTTCTCCGGGACGCTGCCGCTGCGGCGCAGCACGGCCTCCACCCGGGCCAGCAGCTCCTGCATCTCAAAGGGCTTGGTGATATAGTCGTCGGCGCCCTGCTTCAGGCCGCTGATTTTGTCGTCCAGCTCGCCCTTGGCGGTGAGCATGATGATGGGGGTCGAGGACTCGGCCCGGATGGTGCGGCACACGCCCCAGCCGTCCAGCACCGGCAGCATCAGATCCAGCAGCACCAGATCCGGCTGGAAGCGGCGGAACTGCTCCACGCCCTTGCCCCCGTCCGGGGCGATGCAGACCTCATAATTTTCCTTTTCCAAATACAGCCGCAGAAGATCGGCAATGTTGTTGTCGTCCTCCACGATCAGAATCTTGGTTGCCATCTTGAAAACGCTCCTCTCTTCCGTTTCGGGTTCCAATCGTTCTGGGTTTATTATAGCGTTTGCGCGCCGAAATCGGTGAACTTTTTGTAAAAAGTTCGGGAGGAAAGTTTTAAGAATGACGACTTTTTGCAATTCGCCTGTGCGGGTACGGGGACGAGCAATGCTCGCCCCTACGGGCGGGTCTGATCCTTGATCCCTGATCCTTGATCCCTGATCCCTGATCCTTGATTCCTGATCCCCAATCCCCCGATTCCGAATTCAAAAAACCGTTGCATTTTGCCGCGTTTGCCTGTATAATATAGTTTGGTTTATTATGGGGGTGATCTGATTGGAGCTTCGGGTTCTGGCTGTGGGCGACGTCTGCGGCGGCAGCGGTCTGCAGCTGGTGCAGCGGCAGCTGCGGCAGCTGCGCCGGGAATACCGGGTGGATTTCTGCGTGGTCAACGGCGAAAACGCCTCGGTGGTAGGCATCACCCCCCGCCAGGCGGACAGTCTGCTGGAGGCCGGGGCCGACGTCATCACCCTGGGCAATCACAGCTACAACCGCAGGGAGATCGCGGACTATCTCGACGACAGCCGCTACATACTCCGCCCGGCCAACGACTCCCCCCTCTATCCGGGCCGGGGTCTGGGGGTCTACGACACCCGGGCCGGGCAGGTCACGGTCATCAATCTGATTGGCCGCTGCAACATGGCCTTCGGGCCGGACAATCCCTTCCTGCTGGCCGAGAGGCTTTTGAAGGAGGTATCCACCCCCTTCACCCTGGTGGACTTCCACGCCGAGGCCAGCTCCGAAAAGCTGGCGATGGGCTACCATCTGGACGGCCGGGTTTCCGCCGTCTGGGGCACCCACACCCACGTCCCCACCGCCGACGATCAGATCCTGCCCCGGGGCACCGGCTATGTGTCGGACCTGGGCATGACGGGGCCCATCCACTCGGTGCTGGGGGTGCGGGTGGAGCAGTCCATCGCCACCTTCCGCGGGGGGCTCAGCTCCCGCTATGAAACCGCCCCCGGCCCCTGCAAATTAGAGGCCGTGCTCTTCACCCTGGACTCGAAGACGGGGCGCTGCATCCAAACAGAAAGGATCCGCTATCATGATACGACTAATGCATGCCGCTGACCTCCATCTGGACAGTCCCTTTGCCGCCCTGGCTCCGGAGCAGGCCGCCCAGCGGCGGGAGGAGCAGCGGCAGCTTCTGCGCCGTCTGGCGGAGGAATGCGTCCGCCGCAACTGTCAGCTTCTGCTGCTGGCGGGGGATCTGTTTGACTCCGACCTGGTCTACAAGGAGACGGCGGAGCTGCTGCGGGAGGTTCTGGGCTCCATCCGGACCCAGGTCTTCATCGCCCCCGGCAACCACGATCCCTGGTCTCCGGTCTCGCCCTACGCCACCCTCCCCTGGCCGGAAAACGTCCACATCTTCCGCTCCCGGGAGCCGGAGGCAGTGCGGCTGGAGGAGCCCGCCGTCACGGTCTGGGGGGCGGCCTTCACCGGCCCCCACGCCGGAGCCCTGCTGGAGGGCTTCCGGGCCCCGGAGCAGGACAGGCCTCAGATCATGGTGATCCACGGCGTGCTGGGGGACCCGGAATCCCCCTACAATCCCATCTCCCGGGAGACGGTGGAGGCCTCCGGGCTGGACTATCTGGCCCTGGGCCATATCCACAGAAGCGATTTGCAGATCATCGGCAAAACCACCGTGGTCAACCCCGGCTGCGCCATGGGCCGGGGCTTCGACGAGACCGGCCCCAAGGGCGCGGTCTACGCGGAGCTGGACGAGGAGGGCTGCCGGGTGACCCAGGTGCCCCTGGGGGGCCGCTGCTACGAGAGCCTGCAGGTCCGGGTGGAGGCAGATCCCCTGGCCGCCCTGGAGGCCGCCCTGCCGGAGAACACCGAATCGGATATTTACCGCATCACCCTCACCGGAAGCTGCCCGCCTCCGGATCTCCACGCCCTGCGGCAGGCCCTGGCCCCCCGCTTCTTCGGGCTGGAGCTGCGGGACGAGACTCTGCCCCCGGCGGAGCTCTGGCAGGCCGCGGAGGAGGACAGCCTCAAGGGGGAATTCCTCCGCCAGCTCAAGGCCTGCTACGACGGCGACCAGGACGAGGAGGCCCGGCGCATCGTGGTGGGGGCCGCCCGGATCGGCCTTGCCCTGATGGAAGGACGGGAGGTGCCGGAGCTGTGATTATCAAACGAATGAACGCCACCTTCGGCAAGCTGGACGGACGGGAGCTGAGCCTGCAGCCCGGTCTCAACGTCATCAGCGGCGACAACGAGGCGGGCAAGTCCACCTGGCTGGCCTTCATGCTGGCCATGCTCTACGGCGTGGACACCCGGGACCGGGTCAAGGCCGGAAGGCTGCCCGACAAGCTGAAGTTCCAGCCCTGGAACGGCAAGCCCATGGCGGGCACCATGGAGCTGGAACAGGACGGCCGCTCCCTCACCCTGGAGCGGCGCAGCGACACCGCCCCCATGGGGGACTTCCGGGCCTGGGACAGCGAGGCCGGAACCCCCCGGGAGGATCTGAGCGCCAAAACCTGCGGCCAGACCCTGCTGGGGGTGGAGGCCGGCGTCTATGCCCGCAGCGGCTTTCTGCGGCAGCAGCGGATCTCCATCGCCGCGGACGCCAATCTGGAAAAACGGCTCAGCGGCCTGGTCACCGCGGGCAGCGAGGACTATGCCTTTGCCGACATCGAAGAGAAGCTGAAAAAGCTCCAGGGCAATCTCCGCAACACCCAGGGCGGCGCCATTGCCCGGGCGGAGAAGGAGCGCAAGGCCCTGGATAACCGCTTGGCGGACATCCGGGAGCAGCAGAAAAAGCGCGCCGAGCTGGAGGCGGAGCTGGTGGAGCTCAAGGCCCAGCGGGCCCAGTGCCGGGAGATTCTGGACGGTCTGGACGCCCTGGACCGCCAGGCCCTGCAAAAGCGGGTCCAGGAGGCGGAGGCCGCCCTGGCGGAGTCTGTGGAGGACCGGGAGGCCTGGGAGAGCATCTGCGGCGATCTGCCCGACGAGGAGACCCTCCACGGCCTGGAGCGGGAGCTGCAGCAGCTGCAGAACGACCTGGAAAAGGCCGCCCTGGACGAGGGACTGAGCATCAACGAGCTGGAGCTTCCGGCCCCGGATCCCATCTTCGGCCGGATGAGCGCCCGGGAGGCCCACGACAAGGCCGCCGCCGACGCCACCGTGATCCGGGAGGCCCGCAGCGCCAGGCGGCCCCGGCGGAGCCGCTCCCTGCTCTCCCTGCTGCTGATCCTGGCGGGCCTGGCTCTGGGCTTCACCGGGGCCTGGAAGCTGATCCTGCCCATGGTGGTGGGCGGCGTGGCCCTGGCCCTGGCCGGGCTGGGCTGGTGGCTGCTGCGGCGGGTGCAGTACAGCCGGCGCAAGACGGACTATCTGCGCCTGCAGAAGCAGGCCCGGGACATTCTGGAGCAATATGCCGCCGAGAGCGCCAAGGACGTGGTGCTGCGGGGCATCGCCTATATCCGCACCCTGGAGGAGCAGGAGGCCGCCCAGGCCGAGCAGAGCGAGGAGCGCCGGAGCCTGCTGACGGAGCTGGCGGACCGCCGGGAGGACATCTACGCCCGGCTGGAGGCTCTGATGCCCGGCAGCGGCACCCCGGAGAAGGCCGCTGCCCTCTTCCAGGAGGCCGCGGCCTCCCGGAAGGCGCTGAAGCAGGCCAGGGCCATGGAGACCGAGCGGGAAAGCCAGCTCTCCAGCCTCCGCTTCGCCCTGGGCAGCGCCGCCGCCCCGGATCCCGACGCCGCCCGCTTCGCGGACTATGACAGAAGCGTGGAAACCGACCGGATGCGCACCCTGGAGGCCCGGATCGAGGAGCTGAGCTCCCAGGCCGACCAGCTCACCGGCGCCATCGGCCAGATGGGGGATCCCCTGGCCCTGGAGGCCGAGCGGGACATTCTCAACCGGGAGCTGCGGAGGATGGAGGAGCGCTACGCCTCCCTGCGGCTGGCCCGGCGGGCTCTGGCGGAGGCGGACGAGAATCTGCGGGCCAGATTTGCCCCCATACTCTGTGAAAAGACCGGCGAGCTCATTCAGAAGCTCACCGCCGGACGCTATGACAAGATCCAGCTGGATCGCCAGCTGCGGATCACCGTCCATCCCACCGGGAGCCCGGTGTTCCGGCCCCTCTCCTATCTCAGCAGCGGCACGGTGGATCAGCTCTACCTGGCCCTGCGCCTCGCCATCAGCGAGCTGCTGATCCCGCAGGCCCCCATTGTGCTGGACGACGCCCTGGTCTACTTCGACGACAAGCGGGCCGCTCTGGCCCTGGAAACCCTGCGGGAGCTCAGCAAGACCCGGCAGGTGCTGATCTTCACCTGCCAGAGCCGGGAGAAGCGGATTCTGGACCGCCTTGCCCGGGTCCGAAGGGAAGCCGCCCCGGAGGGGCAGCTGCCCGAGCAGCCATGAGCAGGCCCTTCGCCTTGCTCCCGGCAGGCCGCCGCCTTGCGGCGGGGCTCCTGGCCGCCCTGCTGCTGGGGCTTTCAGGCTGTGAAGGCCCGGCAGGCCCCGGCCCCCAAGGGGAAAGCGCGCCGCCCCAAAGCCCGGAGGCCGTGACGACCCAGGCAGCGGAGGCGAGCGCGCTTCCAACGGAAAGCCTCCCCCCGGCCCTTCCCGAGCCGGAGGACGCCGAGGCGGCCGCGGCCCTCTATGAGGCGGTCCCCATGGACTACGAGCCCCTGGAGCGGGAGGCCGCCGGGCCCAACGCCCCCATCCCCGCGCCCCGCTACCGCCGGGACGACGCGGGGGGCTGGCGCCGGGAAACGGAGCCGGAGGGCCCCGCGGTGCTGATGCTGACGGGGGATCTCATGTGCCAGACCCGGCAGCAGGAGGCCGCCGCCACGGAATCCGGCTACGACTTCCGGGACAGCTTCACCTACGTGGCCCCGGTTCTGGCGGAGGCGGATCTGGTGATCGGCAATCTGGAGGCCACCCTCAGTGAGGGCGCCCCCTATATGGCGGAGGCCCCCTCTGTGGAGGGCAAGCCCCATCTCAACGCCCCGGCAGTCTTTCTGGAGGCCCTGCGGGGGGCGGGCTTCGATCTGCTGGTCATGAGCAACAACCACAACTGCGACGCGGGGGTGCGGGGGGTCTATGACACCCTGGACCGGGTGGAGGAGTACGGCTTCATCCACACCGGCACCTTCCGGGGCAGCCGGGAGCCCCGCTTCGCCCTGGCGGAGCTCAAGGGCATCCGCTTCGGCGTCTTCAGCTATTCCTGCCTCTTCAACGGCAAGCAGAAGCACTTCACCGAGGCCGGGCAGCGGCTTCTGCTGAACCCCTACGATCCCGACGTCGCCGCGGCGGACGCGGCGGCGGCCCGGGCGGCCGGGGCGGAGTATCTGCTGGTCTATATCCACTGGGGCAGCGAGTACACCAACAGCCCCAACGACAGCCAGCGCCGCATTGCCCGGGAGCTGGCGGACGCGGGCTTCGACTGCATCGTCGGCTCCCATCCCCACGCCCTGCAGCCCTTTGAATTCCTCCAGGCCGCCGACGGCCGCCGGGTGCCGGTGTTCTACTCCCTGGGGAATTTCGTCTCCCACCAGCGGAAGACCGTCACCAAGGACACGCTGATCCTGCGGCTGGCCTTTGTCCGGGATCCGGCGGGGGCCGTGACCCTCTCGGAGCTGGGCTATATCCCCTGCCGGGTCTTCCAGAGCTTCCTGGATCACAGCTACGCCGTGCTGCCCCTGACGGAGCCCTACGCCGGAGGCCGCCGTTCCCGGCTCTTTGCCCCGGCCTACGAGCGCATCACCGAAATCCTGGGCCCCGGGATCCCGGCCCTGGGGGAGCCCCCCAACTGAAACAGGCGCAGATAAAAACGCTCCGTTTGACCCGCCGCGCAGACTGCGGATGGGTCAGACGGAGCGCTGTTTCGCTTCCGGAGCTTATCCCTCTTCGGTTTCGAGGCTTCTTCCCTCGCCGTTGTAGCGCTCGGTCTTGCCGTCGGTCCCCGTGACCGTCAGCGTTCCGAACATGCCGACGCCGGAGAAGCTCAGGGTGTCGCCCACGGCCAGAGGCACTTCAAAGAACTCATAGAGCATATCCGTGCCGTCCAGGACGCCGACGTCGTACTCCACCGAATCCCCGGCAAACTTCTCGAAGTCGATCTGGATGGAGCTGCCCTTCTTCAGAACGGCGTAGTTCAGCGGATCCGTCCAGTCCTCCTCGGTGACGGGGCTGATGTAGACGGCGTGGACCTCCGCGATGTGCTCGCTCTTGAAGGTGACGTACTCTCCGGAGCCGCAGGCGCAGAGGGAGGCGGCCAGCACCAGGACCAGCAGCAGGGCAATCAGCTTTTTCATGCTTATCTCCTTTCGGTTGTGGGTATTTCCCGGGACAGCTCCATTATAAAGCATCAGCCCGCTTTTGTAAAGCTTTTTTCAGCCCGCCTCCAGCAGCTCCTCCAGGCGGGCCTGCAGCTCCGGATCCGCCGGGGTCAGCGGCAGGCGGCAGGGGCCGCAGTCCAGTCCGGCCCGGGCCAGGGCCGCCTTGATGGGAATGGGGTTGACGGCGGCGGACAGGGCTTCCATCAGCGGCTGCTGTTCCCGCTGCAGCCGCAGGGCCAGGGCGTATTCTCCCCGGAGGGCCGCGTCTGTCAGCGCCTTCACGGCCCCGGGCCGCAGGTTGGAGAGCACCGAGACGGCTCCCAGGGCGCCGCAGGCCATAAAGGGCAGGATCCGCTCGTCGCAGCCGCAGTACACCGGGAACTCCGGCCCGCAGAGGGCGTGGAGCTGCAGCACCCGGGCCGCGTCGGGCTCCGCCTCCTTGATGCCCGCCACGGTGGGGAGCTTCGACAGGGCGGCGCAGGTCTCGGCCTCGATGCGCACGTTGGTCCGGGCCGGGACGTTGTAGAGCAGGATGGGCAGTGGCGTGGCGGCGGCAATGGCCTCGTAGTGGGCCAGCAGGCCCTCCTGGGTGCAGCGGTTGTAGTAGGGGGTGACGCAGAGCAGGGCCTCTGCCCCCAGGGCCGCGGCGGCCCGGGCGGTTTCGGCGGCCCTTCGGGTGTCGTTGCCCCCGGTTCCGGCGATGAGCTTTGCCCTGCCCCGGCAGAAGCGGACGCAGTGGGCGATCAGAGCCATCAGCTCCGTGTGCTCCAGGGTGGCGGCCTCCCCGGTGGTGCCGCCGATCACCAGGGCCTCCACCCCGGCCTCCAGCTGCCGCTCCAGCAGCCGGTCCAGGGCGGCAAAGTCGATCCCGCCGCCCTCGTCAAAGGGCGTCACCAGGGCTGTGCAGGTTCCGCGAAAAATGGCTGTGGTCATCATGATACCTCCTGTTGATATTTGGCAAATCGGGATTTGGCGCGTTCTTGCAAACGTCCGGTAGCGGCGCACACCAGTGCGCCACGCGACCGGGTTCCGGTGGCGCACTGGTGTGCGCCGCTACGCGAGCGTTTCGCCAAATCCGAATTCATCTGCGCCTGACGCAACAGGATATTCTGCTTCCGCTGCGATTATGCCGTTGACGAAACTGTAATTTTTGTGTATAATGAAACAATCAAAAACGAAGAGGGATCCCATGAAAACACACGATTTTTACTATGAGCTGCCGCCGGAGCTGATTGCCCAGACGCCCCTGGAGCGGCGGGACAGCTCCCGGCTGCTGGTTCTGAACCGGAAGGACGGCTCGGTGGAGCACCGGCATTTCCACGATATCCTGGACTATCTCCGGCCCGGGGACTGCCTGGTACTGAACAACTCCCGGGTCCTCCCCGCCCGGCTGCTGGGCAAGCGGGCCAGCGGCGGCGCCGTGGAGGTACTGCTGCTGAAGGACACGGGCGCCGACACCTGGGAGTGCCTCACCAAGCCCGGCCGCAAGACCCCCGTGGGGACCGAGCTGAGCTTCGGCGAGGGCCTGCTCAGCGCCACGGTGGTGGGGGCAAAGGAGGACGGCAACAAGCTGGTACAGTTCCACTATACCGGCATCTTTCTGGAGCTCCTGGAGCGGCTGGGCAAGATGCCCCTGCCCCCCTACATCAAGGAGGAGCTGCAGGACCGGGAGCGCTACCAGACCGTCTACTCCAAGGTCAACGGCTCCGCCGCGGCTCCCACCGCCGGGCTCCACTTCACCCCGGAGCTCTTGGCCGCCATCGAGGCCAAGGGGGTGAAGCTGGCCTGGGTGACCCTCCACGTGGGCCTGGGCACCTTCCGGCCCGTGAAGGCGGAGGAGATCACCGAGCACCACATGCATTCCGAGTTCTGCATGCTCTCCGCTGAGACCGCCGGGCTGCTGAACGAAACCAGGGCCAAGGGAGGCCGGATCGTCTGCGTGGGCACCACCTCCTGCCGCACCCTGGAGAGCTTTGCCGACGAAAGCGGCCACTTCGCGGAAAGGTCCGGCTGGACCGACATCTTCATCTACCCCGGCTACCGCTTCAAGGCCATGGACGCGCTGATCACCAACTTCCATCTGCCGGAGTCCACCCTGATCATGCTGGTCTCCGCCTTCGCGGGCCGGGAAAAGGTCCTGAACGCCTACCGGATCGCCGTGGAGCAGCGCTACCGCTTCTTCAGCTTCGGGGACGCCATGTTCATTGAATAAAAAAATTTCTGGTTATCGGTTTTACTCAGCAAGCCGGGCGTAGGGGCGGTCATCGGCCGCCCGCCCGAGGCAGAGGCCTGCCGTTAACCACCCG
>JAFXYD010000038.1 GCA_017541995.1 Oscillospiraceae bacterium | reverse complement strand
GGACGCGGGGCGTCGGGGACGCCGCCCCCTACGGGGGTGTGGCGGTCGATGACCGCCGCTACGGAGGGGTGGTTGGGGGACGCGGGGGTGTGGCGGTCGATGACCGCCGCTACGGGGGGGTGGTCCGTGGATGGGACGGGAGGGACGGATTCTTCGCTTCGCTCAGAATGACGGGGCGCCGCGGGGCGCAGGGCTTGTCTGAGGGAGGGCGTTGACCAGGCGGCGTCCAGGATCACGGGCAGGAGCTTGTGGCGATCCGCCAGCCGCAGGAGCGGCTCCCAAGCCGTCCCGTCAAGCTCCGGGGCCGAGGGCTTTTCCCCCCGCAGCGCGGCCCGCAGCAGGCGCAGCAGGCTTTCCTGATCCCGGGTCATCGGCTCGCCTCCCCTGCCCGGCGGGCGACGGTCCCGGAGGCCTCGGCGGACGCGGGATCGGCGGGGGCTTTCGGGAGGACGAAGCCCTGTTCCCGCAGCATTTCGCAGTAATCCCGGATCCTGTCCAGGAGCTCCGGGTCGGTTTTTTTGGAGAAAATCCGGGAGAGCTCCAGGACCTTCTCGACGGGCTCGTCCTTCTCGATGGCGTTCCAGACGATGGCGCCGAAGAAATTCAGCGGAAGGATGGATTTGCAGTCCCGGCTTGCGACGCGGGAGGGCGTCAGCACCTTCATGCCGCAGAGCGACAGGCAGACGATCCCGGGGCGCGGCGTATATTCCATGGGTACTCCCCCTTTGCTGCGGAGCGGAGGCGGGAGGCCGCGGCGCTCTGCCAGGGCGGGCTCCGTCCCGCGATTCTCAGATAAATACACGGTCCAGCAGCAGCAGGGTGGAATCCGGGACCCGGTTTGTGCTGAGCTGCCAGAGGGGAACGCTGTTCAAAAGGCGGTCAATCAGTTCGGCGGCCTTGCGCATTTTGTCCGGGTCCGCGCAGTTCTGGATCACCTGGGTATAGAGGCGGACCGCCGCCTCCCGGGGCCGCAGGGGGCGCAGGTCGTTTTCCTCGCCCCGTTGGAGGAGGATTACGCCCCCCAGGGGCGCGGAGGCCGCGCCGTGCCAGTTTTCCTTGCCGTTCCAGGGGCTGGGGTGGACCAGGATGGAGGATGTTTGCGGGCGGTCGGAGGACGCGGGCGTGTGGCGGTCGATGACCGCCGCTGCGGGGTAGGCAGGTGCGGGACGCGGGGCGTCGGGGACGCCGCCCCCTACGAGGGTGTGGCGGTCGATGACCGCCGCTACGGAGGGGTGGGCGGGGGACGCGGGGGGGCGGAATTCCAGGACGGGGCGGTCGCCGCAGATGACGCCGAAGGTGCCGGGGCGGAGGGCCCGGAGGGTTTTCGCCTGGGTGGACTTCCCCACGCCGCTGGGGGCGGCGATGAGCCAGGCCCGGTCTCCCCAGCGCAGGGCGACGGCGTGAAGGATCATTCTGTCACAGGCCATCAGGGCGTCGGAGCAGGCCGCGCTGAGGAGGCTGAACTCCGTGTTGGCGCAGGGGATCATCCCGTCGGCAAGGTAGGCGTTCCAATCCTCCTCCGACAGGCACAGGGCGCCGCCCTCCACGGGCCGCGCCGCGGGATCGGGCGGCGGGAAGAAGGCCGCGGTCTGTTCATAGCGCAGGCGGCAGGAAAAGCGCAGCCCCGCCAGGGAGAGCTCAATCAGCTTGCTCATGGCCATATTCTCGGATAGACGCACAAAGCCCCGGCGCAGGCCCCTTGGGGTCTGCGTCCGAGACTCTGCGCGGCGTCAGGCTTGTGCTTCATCAGGGCCAGAGTACGTTGGGCACCGTGGACTGGGTCCAGACGTGGGTGCCGTAGTCGTTGCCGACGGTTCCGTCGTCGAGATCAAAATTCTCGAACATGAACTCATATTCCGCCGACTGCTCCAGGTAGAACATTCCGTTATACTCCGTAAAGCTTGGAACCTCATAACCATTGTCAATGAAATAAGCCGTAAGCAGCTGAACCTGCTGCGAGGTCAATTCCCAGAAAATAATCTCATTATCCATACTGACATTCCTCCTTCTGTATCAATTCCCGCCGATGCCGATGCCTTCGTCCACTACCACGGTATAGCCGCTTTCGATCTCCAGGCCTTCGTCCTCGGGATCCGGGGCCGTCTCAGCCGTTCCCCCGGGGCTGCCGGGCTCCGTCTGGCCGGCTTCGCTGTTGTCGGCGCTGTTTTGCCCCGACGCCGGAGGGTCCCCGTTCTCGTCGGGGGTATGGGGCGCGGCGTCTGTGGCGCGCTCCGACTGCTGCTCGGCTCCGGTGTTGAGCTCCGGCGTCCGGTAGGTCTCGGTCTGATCCCGCTCCTTCTCGGTGCAGCCGATCAGGGCGCTGAGCAGCAGCAGGGTCACAAGCAGAACCGCAAGGGTTTTCCGTTTCATTGAACCATCTCCTGCATGGCGGTTTGTGGGCCTCCCGGGAAGGCGGGCCTCCCCGGGAGGATTGCGTTAATTGATTGCTCCGCAGCGATTACGGATTGTACACTCCGGTATATCCGGCTCTGTAGGTCTTTTTGTCGTTTTCCCAGATGATATAGTTGTCAATCGTAATCAGATTCTGGCTGCGGTCAAGAGTAATGTTTGCGGTTTGATCCCATTTGTTGTCCCAGGTGTGGGTGTTCTCGGAACCGGCCGCGCAGCGCACGGCGATCACACCGCTCCAGTTCCCGCTGGGAATCTCGCAGGAATAGAAGTTCGTATCCAGCTTTGTCGCCGTTACCCAGGCCTCTCCCGAAGCACCGAAGAAGTAGAGCTTTGTCACAGCGCCGGCGGTCTCCCAAACGGTGTGATCCGCCTCATTCAGGACGGGAGCGGAGGTGTCAAGGTAAATCGTGCTGTAGGAAATGGGCAGGGAGCCCAGCAGCTCGGCGGTGATGGAGGTCTTTTCGGCGTTCACGTCCAGCTTCAGAGTGCCGCGGGAGTTCACGTCCACGCCGTCCAGGGTGGTCCAGCCGGGCATCAGGGTGAAGCTGCCGCTGGGGGTGACCAGGGCGCTGTCCTTGCGGAAGGCCACGAAGCCGGAGCTCAGGCCGAAGCTGGAGGCGTCCACGGTAGCGGTGACGGGCGGGGTGCTTCCGTCGCTGCTGCCCTGCTGGGTGATGCTGAAGTAGCCGGTGAGGGACTGCCTGGAGATCAGACCGGCGGCAGAGGCTTCGTCCACGGTCTGGGCGCCGGGGTTCGTGCGGAAGCCCACGTCGCGGTAGAGGTTATCGTCCACCAGGGTGAGCATGTAGAAGTCCCGGATCACATTGTCCGCCAGGGTATCGTAGGTGTAGATGTACTTGGCCGCCAGATAGGCCTCGGGAACCTCCTTCAGGTAGTAGACCGTGCCCACGGTGGGGATCATCTGATTGCCCGCGGGGGCGTCCGCCTGGGTGCCGTAGCCGTAGGCTGTGGTTCTGTTCCAGAAGCGGACGTTGGTTTGCAGGGTGGTGGTCTTGGCGCTGGCGCCGCTGTAGGTCTCCGCGCCTGTAACCGTCACAGCCTGGGCCGCGGTGGGAGAGGCGAAGGCGCTGTTCATGGCGCTGTCCTTGAAGCTCCGCATATTCTCGGCGCTGACGGCGCTGACGCCGCCGTATTCGGTGTAGTAGCCGCCGTAGAGGTAGCCGGGGGTGACCATGGCGGTCAGATCCACGGTGCTGCGGGTATCCGTCCGAATGGCCTCCAGCTTGCCGGTGGCGGAATGGAAGACGTAGGCGTAGCTTGCCCAGACGGCGTACATATCGTGGTAGGGTCTGCTTTCGTCGGCGTAGACCTGGCCGGATTCCAGTCTGGCCCATGTGGTGCTGCCGGAGGCGTCGTCGCTGCTGGCTTTGTACTCAAAGTAGCCGCCCTCGGCGTTCCACTTCAGGTAGAGATCGTTCTCGTCCAGCTCGGGGTGCGCGGTGCCGATGAGGCCCGCGCCGGTGGTCTCCATCCGGGCCCAGCCCAAGAAGATCCGGTCGGGAGCGGAGAGGCCAATGACGCCGTCGGCGTTCCAGGTGACAGCGCCGCTGGGGGTCTCAGCCGCGGTGGGATAGGGGATCCCGGTGGGCGCGTTCATCTCCAGATTCAGGGTCTCGTAGCGGTCGCCCGCGCCTGCGCCGTGTCCGGCGTCGGCGCCGTCATTGGCGTACCAGAAGATATGGGTGGTGCCGGTGGTATTGACCATGCCGTAGACGGCCCGGAGGGAGACGGTGTAGGTGACCGCATAGGCGTACATGTAATGGGCGGTCAGGACTAGGTCTCCGGTGATGGGCGTCTGGAAGTCAAAGTCGGAATTATTCGTCTGCCAGGCCAGGAAGTAGTGATCCTCCAGGGTGGGATCGGCGGGAATCTGATCCGCGGGGATCACCGTGTTGTCCTCCACCTGGATCACAGCGATTTCGGAGTTGTCGTGATCCACAAAGCGCACCGTATGATAGTGGGCCTCGGTGGTGATCACGTTGGTGATCTCCACGTCGTCGATGACTGCCGCGAAGATGTCGGTGCAGTTGTAATGCCGGAAGGCCAGATAGATCGTCTGCCCGGCGTATTCCGTGAGGTCCACCGAATGCTGCACCCAGCCCGCAGTCGTGGCGATATCCTCGGTCAGGGGAGCCGCGCCGGAAACCGCCTGGGCGCTGTTGGCGTAGACGCGGACAACGTCGCCGGGCCAGTCCTCATCCTGGGCGTGCAGCCAGAAGCTCAGGGTGGTTCTGCCCTCAGCGGGAACCGTCACCGCGCCGGTGAAGGCCCAGTTGTCGGGGTTCAGGGCTGTGGAGCTGGCATAGGAGTTGGAACGCAGCGCGTAGCTGCCGCCGTGCGCGGTGGTATTGGTGCTGGTTATGCTCCAATTGCTGCCGTCGCCGTCGCTGTCGATCGATTCCCAATCGCTGTAATCTGAAGAAGTCTCGAAATCCCAGGAGGCCACGGTGGTCGTGGTGGTGTCGGCTACAGGATCGGGATTCACAATGGCAGCGGGCTCCGCCTCGGCAGCAGCCTCTGCCATGGGCTCCAGCTCCACGTCTTCCCGCTGGGGCTGCGGGTCGATCTGCGCCGTCTCGGTCACAGGCAGGACCACGCGCTGCACCAGCTCGCCGGAGCGGTTCAGAACCTCCTCCGCAGCAGGCGCCCCGGATGTGGAAGCGGGACTGGAGGTGTAATGGATATCCCGGGTGTACTTCCAGAGATAAAGCGTGGCTGTCGTGCTGCTGTTCGCGGTAAAATACCCTGAGGTGCTCGTGGCAGAGGACGCGGACCAGTTCATGTAATAGCTGCTGTAATAGTAGTTGTTGATCACAAACTTACCACCGCTGTAGGTAAGGCTCCAGCAGCCCCTGCTGTACAGGCCGCTGTCCGCATACAGGCCGCTGCTATACGCAACGTACAGGCCGCTGTTATTCTGGATGCAGTAATAGCCGTCAAGGTCAGAGATTCCATTCATGTAAAAACGGTTCGCCTCCGGTACATTCCGCATCTTTGTGACGCCGTTTTCCGTTGTAATTTCAGCACCGACCGCGCTGATTCTTGAGCGATAAGTCGTGCTGGCAATCGAGCCCGCAGAGCTCCTGTCCAGCAGCAAGTACGAACTCGTGGAGGTGCCGGAGCTGATTGCGTAGTAGCCTGTGACAGAGCTCGGCGCGGAGGTCTGCAGCGCATAGTAAACGTCGTAGTAGAAGTACACCGCATGCAGGGTCACGTTTGCGGTGGGCTTATACAGCGCGCCGGAGGCATAATAGTTGGTGGGCTCGGTGGTGGTATCCGCAAGGGCGGTGGTGGACCAGCCCGCAAAATAGCTTCCGGTGGGAGCCTCGGCGGCAGGAAGCGTAATCACGTCGCCCACCGACACCGTCTGGCTGCTCACTGCGGTTACGGAGCTGGGAACGGAGAAGTTGACCGTATACTGGGTCTGCGGGGCAGCCTCGGTGGCGTAATGGACCCGATTGCCGGGGGCAGCGGTCTCCTTCCAGAGGTAGATGCTGTTGACATTGGCAGCAGTGGAGCCGTCAACCCAGAAGTAGGAGCTGCCGAAGCCCAGGTAGGGATAGTCCGTGTTGTCGGTGGTAACGTAGTTTTGCAGAACCACGTTGCCGCTGCTGCCAAAGCTGGGCGTCCACTGGTTGTAGCTGCTCGCAGTGCTAAAGCTGGGCATCAGGGAGGTCAGCTGCGCGCCGTAGGTGGAATCCACGTAACGGGCCACGTAGTTGGTGGTGGCCAGGTTCTGGATGGTGTAATAGCTCCCGCTCTTGGCAAAGCTGAAGACGTAGTAGGGACTCACGTTGTTCAGGGTGCTGCCGGAGAGACTCATGCCGGAGTTGGCGTAGGGGGTGGTGCCGCCGACCTCCAAGCCCTCGTAGAAGACATTATCCGACAAGCCCTTCAGCGCGTAGAGGGCCGTGGTATTCCGGAAGGTAATCACGTAGTTGCCGCTCCAGTCGCTCTGATTCGCGGTGACCAGAGTGTAGCTGCCGCCGGTGGCGACGCTGCGGGTGTAGAGGGCCTTCAGGGTTACGTCGGAGGCGGGGGTGTAGCTGCCGGTGAGGAAGCTCTGCTCCTGCTCCGTCTCGGCCACGTCCGTTTCCATCCAGCCGATGAAGGTCCAGCCGGCGGGATCGCTCTTGCCGCTCCAGGTCGTGGGCAGGGTCGCGGCGCTGCCGGGCTCAACAGACTGGGTCTCGGGAGCCTGGCCGTTGGCCACGGTGAAGCTGACCAGATAGGCATTGATCCTGGGGATCTCCACGGGGTCGCTGGACTGGGTGGTGAAGGCGTCGGCGTTGGTGAAGCTGGCCTCATAGTGGCCGACGCCGGAGGCGGAGGTGCTGGCAGGGGTGTCCACCACAAAGACGGCGTTCACCGTCTCGGTGACGGTGTGGCTGCTGTCACGGCCGCAGACGGCGGAGGCGGTAACGGTGGCGCCGCTGTCGTAGGTCAGGGTGGCGGGGGACCAGGTATAGCTGGGGGCGCCCCAAGCATGGCCCAGGGCCGGGACGGTGGGGTTGATGATGCTGCCGCCGGTCTCGGCGTCGAAGCACTTGCCGCAGTTGTCGCAGCTCCAGTACTCGGAATTGCCGGGGTCGGTGCAGGTGGGGGCGACGGCGCCGTGGTAGGTGCGGCTGCCGCTGTGGTCACACTTGGGATCGGGCAGCAGGGTCCGCTCCTCTTTGGCGTGCTGCAGCAGCACCTCCCAGGTCTGGCCGGGATAGGCCTTCAGGCCGGTGGGGTTGCCTTCCTTGTCCAGGATCTCCCAGTAGAGGAACTGCTCCTGGGTGTTGTCGGGGGTGGAGGCGGGCTGGGCGTAGGCCTGGGCATGGTCCACGTAGATGATGGGGTCGTCCCACTGCCGGACGCTGGTATCGGGGGCGAAGTAGCCGGTATCCACCTCGTTGTCGGAATAGTATTTGACGTGCATACCGATGACGCCCTCGGGATCCTCACGCCACTTGGCGTAGATGGTGATCTTGCCCCGGACGTTGGGTCTGTCCACATCGGACCAGGTGTTGGGATTCGCCACGCCGGGCACCTGGTATTCGCCCTGACGCTCCGACGCGGGGGCGGTGGCGTAGCTCATATCGGCCATTTCGTCGTGGGCGCCCATGGAGAAGCTGAATTCCTTCTCCGCGCCGGTGCCGTTCTCCCTGTAGAACCAGCCCAGCAGGATGTAGCCCTCCCGCTTGGCCGCCATGATGGAGGCCTCCCGAACCTGCTCGCCGTAGTCCAGGCGGAAGGAGTCCGCCTGATTGCCGGGGAAGGTGATGTTGTCGCCGCCGTTGTAGTCCAGCACCACGCGGTAGCGCTTCAAGGACCATTTGGCGTAGACGGACACGTTGGAATTGGGCATGGTGCTGTTGAAATCAAAGGGAGTATCAAAGCCGGGGTCGGCGTACCAGCCATCGAAATAGTAGCCCTCGGGGCCGTTGGTGGGGACGTAGGAGGCCAGTTCAGACAGGCTTCCCTGATAGTAAACGCGCTCCGTCTTCACCTCCGAGTTATCGGAATAGTAGGTAAAGTTCCACTGATTCCGATTATAGAACACGTACAGATGACCATAGGGCACAGAGTAACCCGATTCATAGATATCATCATACGAAATCTCGTATGGCTCGCTGGCTGTGTTCGTCAGGTTCCAATAAGTGCCGCTGGTGCTATTATACCGCGTGTTGTAGCCGTAGAGCTTGAAGCCAAGGAACAGTGTGCTGTCTATATTGATGCCTGCTCCGTCGCCAAGCGTACTGGTGTAGCTGTGGGCAGTATAGCCCGCTCCGTCAGTATCCATCAGCATCCAATGAATGTACTTGTTGTAGCTGGAGCTAAAAGACTTTTGATAGAGCGTCCAGGTCGTAGCAGTATTGTTATTATACACTACGTACTGACTCCATGGCAGCGAAAGGCTGTATTCTGTATTATTACTGTGCGTAAAATACCAGCGATAGCCGGTACTGGGCGACGGCCAATCGCTCAGAGAAGCGCCGTAAAGCCCCGAGCGGGTGTATAGCGTAGTGCCTGTTGCGCTGCCGGAGCGGAAGGTGAAGGTCATAGCTCTGCGGTTGTAATACACATTCAGAACCGTGGAGCCGTCACCCTTGACCTGCACGCTGCCGGTGTCGCTGGCGGCGCTGTCATAGGTGAAGTAATAGCCCATTTCGCCGATGGAGGAGGTGCTGTTTCCGCCCAGTCGGTTATCCGCGGTGGTGCCGCTGCTGGCGGTGACGATCTGCACGGAATCACCGGTGGCGGCGCTGCGCACGTCGCTGTCGTAGTAGTCGTAGGTCTTGGTGGCAGCATCCACAGCGTCCGAAGCCTTCTGCTGCCAGAACACCACACGGTAGGTCGTAGACGCCTTGTTCCATTTCGCGTAGATCGTGGTATCCTTGGTGAGCTTGGAGCCCCAGGTGAAGGCACGGGTCATGGCCGCGTCGGAGTACCAGCCGCCGAAGGTGTAGCCGGTGCGGGTGGGATTGGCGGGCTGAACCGTGGGCTCCGTGGCCAGGTACAGATGGGGATCGGTGTAGGAGGCGGAGGTGCTGTCGTTGAAGTTGTTGTGGCTGGCGTCGTTATTGACCTCCAGGTTGTTGTCGAAGGACAGCCAGTAGCCCACGTCCAGATAGGGATATACCTGCAGGTTGTTGTTTTCGGCGGAGTAGTTCAGGGTGTACTGGGTTTCGCCGTCCGCCTTATAAAAATGTTCAGCGGCGTCCGCGGCGTAGACGGGGTAGTCGCCGGGGGAGGTCACGTAGGAAGCGGGAATCCAGCCGAAGAACTTCTGGTCGCCCTTGAAGGGAATGTAGGGCTTGTCGAAGATCTTGTTGACGGAAAGGGGGTTTCCGGCTTCGGTATGGAGGGACTCGGTCTCCAGCACGGCGCCGGCCTGGTCGTGATAGGTGATGTAGACCACGTCATAGACCATGGCGTAGAGGTTCCGTTCCAGGGCGACGGTTCCGTTCTGATAGTCCTGCTTGAGTTTGGCGTTCATGTCATCCACGGACATACCCACGGTCTGCTCCGTGAAATCATTGGCGCGCCACCAGCCCTCGAAGGCCTGGTTCTTGTTGAGGCCGGGAACGCCCGGGTCGAAGATCAGGACGGTATCATTGTCCAGCGCGTCCGCAATCTGCTGGCTGCGGATGATCTGCTTGTTGATGAGCTCCCAGTCAGAGTCGTTGGTGCTGGGGCCGGCCGCGTTGTTCTTCCGGACATAGAAGTTCACGGTCACGGTGTAGGACTGGTCACCGCCGCCGATCACCGCATAGACGGAGAACTGGCTGGCGTGGAAGCGCAGGGCCTTCTGATTGCCGGCGCGGTCAAGGCTCACCAGCTCGGCGGCCACGTGTTCCACGCTGCCATCATTTCGGACGTGAACCACGGAGGGGTTCCGGATCTCCTCCAGGCCGTCCATGACGATCTGGACCTCCACCTCGGCGGAGGGTTCGATCTCGGTTTCGTCCTTGGAGAAGCTGATGTCCGCGGCGGCGTAGACCTTCGTGCCGGCCTTGGCCTCGATGGCAGCCAAAGCGGCCTCGTCGGTGACGCGGCTGACGGTCATGCTGGTGTTCTCAGGCAGAGCGCCCTCGGGGGCGTTGACGGAAACGCTCATATCCGCGCCGGCCTCGCCGTCGAAGCTCTGGGCGGGCATGGGGTCCTCGGGGAGCTCCTGGCCCTGGCGGAGCTGGTCCAGGCGCATGAGGATCTGGGCCACCTGGGCTCGGGTGGCGGTCTTTCTGGGCCGGAAGCTGCCGTCCTCATAGCCCGTCACCAGGCCGGAGGCGGCGCAGAAGCTC
>JAFXYD010000001.1 GCA_017541995.1 Oscillospiraceae bacterium | reverse complement strand
TTTTTCACAACGTTTCGTGGGCGATTTGAAATCGCTCACTTTGTTTTGACATGGTGTTTGTTCATGTTTCTCGTTGTTTAATTTTCAAGGTACAACCGCTGTCTCAAGGCCGCTTCACAAGGGGCTCTCGCGGACAGCTTCAATATAATAGCACGCAACTGTCGAAATGTCAAGCACTTTTTTTCGTTTTTTTCAACTTTTTTCAAAAAGCCAGAATTGAAGGGAAAACGCCCCGTTTCGGGGCGTTTTTCTCAGAGGAAGAGCTTCCGCTCCAGGTGGGCCCGCCAGGGGGGGATCAGCCCGCAGAGGATCAGAAACAGGCCGATGGCCGAGAAGCCGATGACCGGGTAGAGAGACCAGGTGAACATCTCCCCGCCGAAGGCAATGACCTGGAAGAGCTCCACCAGCATAGCGGAGCAGCCGATGACCACCAGCAGGCTGCCGGTTTTCAGCAGGCGGCGGCGCTTGCCGAAGCGGAACAGGGCCACGCTGGCGGTGGTAAGCCCGCCCACCAGCAGGGTCACGGGAAAGGCGAAGGGCAAAAACCAGCGTCCCTTTGTGTACAGGCAGATATAGAGCAGGTAGCCCCCCAGCAGCAGAAAGCCCAGGGGCACGAAGATCAGCGGCTCCCGCTTGTCGAACCAGAAGGGGAAAATGCCGGCAAAATAGACCAGGGCGCAGCCCAGCATCACGTAGCCGGACCAGTAGACCCCATGGAGCTTGGTCAGACAGTAGATCAGCGCCGACAGGCTGACGGCAATCAGAATGGCCGTGAGAAAGGCCAGGATGGGATAGCGGCGGCTTTTCAGCGGGGCCGGATATTGGTCGGAAAAGGAGGGCTGCGCCGTGGCGCCCTCGGGATTCCAAACCGGCGTCTGGCACAGAGGGCAGCGTTCCGTCCCCTCCTGCAGCCGCACGCCGCATTTGACACAGTACATAGTTCCTCCTATATTTGAGGCGAAGCCTCACGGCTTCATCTGCGAAGCATTGCTCTCAATCGTCACGGGCACGCCCAGCTCTACCAGGCGGGAGAAGAAGCGGCGCTCCAGCTCCGATTCCCGGATGTTGCGGATCATATTCACGTAGGTCTTCCCGCCGCAGCTGGCCACGGAGCAGTTGTTGGGGTAGCTGCGCTGGGTGCCGATGATAAACTCCACCCGCCGGACGTAGGGCTCCATAGCGGCGGGCAGCCGGACGGCCCCCAGGTTGGAGAGGTTGATGCAGCCCTTGCTCTCCCCCCGCATGGAATAGATGATGCGCATGACCACGTTTTTGATGGGCAGGGGCACCGCCCGGATCAGGGGGATCTGCTGGGGGTTCACGTTGGCGGCGATGCGCCCCGCCATCTGCTGGGGGGTGCCCTCGGCGGTCATCTGGGCCGCCATGCGCCTGCAGAGCTCCGAAAGGCTGTAGTCCCCCATCCGGGGGTCCACCCCGGGGTTCAGGGTCAGCACGAAATTCCGCAGGGTCTCGCTGCCGTAGAGCCGCCGCAGGTTGATGGGGATGGTGACCTTCACGGGTCTGCGGCTCCGGCGCCGGGGGCAGGTCTCGGCCTGCCAGCGGAGGATGGTCTCCTCCATCACCGCCGCCAGGAAGATCGTCACCGTGGCCCCGTAGGCGTGGGCCGCCTCCAGCAGGGCCTGGGTGGGGAGCACGCCGGTGGTGAGATAGAGAAAATTCGGCTCATAGCTGCCCTTGAGCCGCAGGGCGTTGGGCTCGTGGTCGTTGAGGGTGACCCCGTTGCTGTAGCGGAGGAAGCTGTCCTCCAGCTCCTGGGGCCTGGGGGCCTCCCGCCAGTCCAGAACCCCCTCCTCCGGGGGGATCTCCACCCCGTAGCGCAGGCTGAGATAGCGGGCCGTCAGGGTCTTGAGATAGACCAGGCCGCCGTTGCCGTCGGTGAGGGAGTGGAAAAACTCCACGGCGATGCGCTCGTGGAAGTACATGACCCGCAGACAGCAGCTGCGGAGCTCCCGGGCCTGCATCAGAGTCAGGGGGTAGGCGTAGTCCTCCCGGACCCGGGGAGGCTCGGTCAGCTCCTCCAGATAGTACCAGAATACCCCGGTCCGCAGCCGCACATACATGGAGGGGAAGCGGGGCATCAGATCCGCCACCGCCTGCTGGAGCAGGGCGGGATCCACGGCCTCGGTGAGGGTGGCCGAGACCCGGAAGGCGTTGGCCCAGCGCCGCCGGCGGATGGCGGGAAAGATCAAAGCGGCGTTGTCCAGCCGCATCCATTGTTTGGTCATCATGCTTCGATGTGTTTACTCGCGGTTCGTTGGATTTCCGTTCGGCTTGTTTTCGTCGATGTGCACGTTCAGATGGGGATAGGTCATCTCCACCCCGGCGGCCCGGAATTCCTCCCAGATATAGCGGCGCAGGGCCCAGCGGCGGCCCAGGAAGTCCGAGGCGGGGATCCAGAGGGCCACGTCGTAGGCGATGGCGGACTCCCCGAAGTCCTGGATCTCCACCACCACGGGCTCCCCCTCCAGGGGGGCGCAGCGCTCCACGGCCCTGCGCAGGGCCGCCATGACCTGCTCCGGCTCGGAGCTGTAGGCGGCGGAAACCGTCACCCCCAGGCGGCGCTTGCCCAGGGCGGAAAAATTCTCGATGACGGCGGAGGCCGTCTTGGAGTTGGGGATCAGCACGGCCCGGTTGTCGATGGTGTGGAGCTTGGTGTAGACCACGCCGATCTCCTCCACGGTGCCCTCCAGGCCGTCCACGGAGACGTAGTCCCCCTGCTTGAAGGGCTTGGTGCCCATGACCATCACGCCGCCGGCCACGTTGGACAGGGCGTTCTGCACCGAGAGGGTCACCGCCAGGGAGACCACGCTCAGCAGGGCCACCAGGGAGGTGACGTCGATGCCCAGGTAGGAGGCGATCATCAAAAGCGCCGCGAAGTAGAGGACGACCCGGACTATGGCCTTGATGAAGCGGTGGACGCTGAGATCCAGCTTGGTCCGCTTCAGCACCCGATCCGTCAGCAGAATCACCAGCTGCACCGCCGCGATGCTGCCCGCCAGCATGGCGACAGCAATCAGCAGGGTGCGCAGGGGCAGATCCTGGAGGGTCTGGTGGATGTTGCTCAGCTCCTCGGCGGCAGTACCGGCGTCGGCGCCGACAGCAAGACTGTAACAGTACACCGGATTGGCTCCTTTCTGTGTGATGCGGGCGGGGGGTTGGAAAAGTAATAAGTAATAGGTAATAAGGAATAAGGAATGTCGCAGGTCACTGGCAACTTTTTCGTGCGGGGTACGGCGGGACGGGGAACCCGTCCCCTACGGGCGGGTCATTTCGAGCGCAGCGAGAAATCCGCATCCCCCGTCCCCTGATGCCTGATGCCTGATCCCTGATGCCTCGTCCGAGCGGGGTTAACGTGGCGCACAATGTGCGCCGCTACGGGCGGGTGCAGGCGGGCAGGGCGGACGAGCAATGCTCGCCCCTACGGCGGAAAGCGTCCCGATTTTGTCATTGCGAGACCAGCTCTGCATAAGTTCCGGCAACCAAATATGCCGCGCTGAAGCTTGCATATTTGGGCCGTCACTTAAGTCCGCAGACTGGTCGTGGCCCTAGCTTCGCGTCGCCGCATCCCCCGTCCCCTGATGCCTGATGCCTGATCCCTGATGCCTCGTCGGTGCGGGGTACGGCGGGACGGGGAACCCGTCCCCTACGGGCGGGCGCCTACTTCAGGAACCCGTTGATGATCTGCTCCTCGGCCTCCTGCTCGGTGAGGCCCAGGGTCATGAGCTTCATCAGCTGCTCCCCGGCGATCTTGCCGATGGCGGCCTCGTGGACCAGGGCGGCGTCCACGTCGTTGGCCTCCAGGCCCGGCACCGCCAGGATGCGGCCCCGGTCCATGATGATGGAGTCGCATTCGGTATGGCCGGAGCAGGGGGCGTTGCCCAGGATCTTGGCGTCGAATTTCTGATAGGACTCGCCCCGGGCCACGGAGCGGGAGACTACGTCCGCGCTGGACCCGGCCCCGTTGAGTTCCACGGCGTAGGCGGAGATGGCCCGCTGGGCCTCGTGGGTCATGAGCCGCTCCCGGACCACCAGCCTGGCCCCGGCCTTCAGCTGGGCCCGGGTGGTGCGCTCGGTGTCGTCCACGCCCTTGATCTGGACCATTTCCATCTCCATGGTGGAATTCTCGTCCATCCAGACCTCGGTGACGGGGTTGAGGATGCGCTTGCCCTTGCCGCTGCCGGAGCCGTAGTGCTTCTCCACGTACTTCACCCGGGCCCCGGGCTCCAGCCAGAAGCGGTGGATGCCGTCGTGCTGGGCGTCCTGGTTGCCGCAGTTGTCGATGCCGCAGCCCGCCACGATCACCACGTCGGCGTCCCGGCCGATGTGGAAATCGTTGTAGACCGTCTCCTTGAGGCCGGACTCGGTGAGCACCACGGGGATGTGGACGCTCTCGTTTTTGGTGCCGGGCTTGACGGTCACGTCGATGCCGGGCTTGTCCGTCTTGGTGACGATGTCGATGTTGGCGGTGACAGCCCGGGCGGCGGAGACGCCGTTGGCCCGGATGTTATAGGCCCCCTCGGGGACGGTATGGAGATCCGCCACCTCCTGCAGCAGGCGGCGCTGGATTTCGTCAAGCTGTTTCATTGGGCACCTCCCTGCTCCACCTGGCGACAGGCCCGCACCGCCGCGGCGGTACCGATGAGGGTGGGCAGAATTTCGTCCTTGGGTCCCTGGCGCAGGACCTCTCCCTCCTGGATCACGATGATCCGGTCCGCCACCGCCAGGATCCGCTCCTGGTGGGAGATGATCATGATGGAGCTGTCCCGGATGTCCCGGCGCAGATTTTCAAAGACCTGGATCAGATTCTGGAAGCTCCAAAGGTCGATGCCGGCCTCGGGCTCGTCGAAGATGGTGAGCTTTGCTTTCCGGGCCAGGACCGTGGCGATCTCGATGCGCTTGAGCTCACCGCCGGAGAGGGAGGCGTTCACCTCCCGGTCGATATAGTCCTTGGCGCAGAGGCCCACCGCCGCCAGATACTCGCAGGCGGCGGAGATGTCCAGCCTCCGGCCCGCAGCGATGCGCAGCAGATCCAGCACCCGCAGGCCCTTGAAGCGCACCGGCTGCTGGAAGGCGAAGGCGATGCCCATCCGGGCCCGGTCAGTGACGGAGGCGGCGGTGATGTCCGCGCCGTTGAAGACGATGCTGCCCCCGGTGGGGGTCTCAACCCCGGCGATGAGCCGGGCCAGGGTGGACTTGCCGCCGCCGTTGGGGCCGGTGACCACCACCAGCTCTCCGTCGGGGATGGAAAGGCTCACACCCCGGAGGATGCCCTTCTCCCGCCCCGCGTCGGAAACCTGGAAGGATAGATTGGTTAATTCAAGCATGGGATCCCTCTTTTATCATATAGTCTTCCCGCATTATACCCGATTTGTCTTCAAAATGCTACCCCCTTTTTCATTTTCCTTCCTGTTTGCCCCCTGTTCCCTGCAGCTTCTTCCCTGTTTCCGCTTGCTTCTGTCCGCTTTTCAGGACGCTTCCCCGGTCCTTTCTCCCGCGGCGCCCCGGCGCTGAGGTTTCTTCCTGTCCTTTGTTTTCCGCAGTTCTCCTTTCCTTAGGATATTTTCAAGAGTTTTTTCAAAATCCTCCAAGATTGTATCTTGACAAATGGACCTTTCAATGCTACAATTGGAGTATCTCAAAAGCGTGTATTTCTGCTTTGAAAGGAGTCTTCATCATGGAACAGGACAAGCTGCAACGGGGACAGTTCACCTTCTACGCCTCCTATCTCAACGCCGTGGAGGCCCTGCCGAAAAGCCGCAGATACGAGGCCCTGTTTGGGATTTTGCGCTACGGCCTATACGGAGAGGAGCCGGAGCTGGGGGGCGGGGCCGTGGGGGTTTTCGAGGCGGTGCGGCCCCATCTGGAGTCCGGCCGGGCCAAGGCCGCCTACCGCCTGCGCAAGAACGCCGAGGCCGCCGAGCTTCCTCCCACTGTCCATCCCAGCGTCCGCCAGTAGGGTAAGGGTAAGGATAAGGATAAGGATAAGGGTAAGGGTAAGCATAAGCATGAGAAAAAGAGAAAGAAAGAGCGCTCTGAGAAAGAGAGAGAGGAAGAGAACGAGAACGAGCGCTCTGCGCGCGGGTAAAAGAAAGAGCGCAGGACGCCCTGCGCTCTTTCTCGCGATCTCTTCCTTCTCCCTGATTATAGATCCCTGATCCCTGATCCTTGATCCCCGATCCCTTATTCAGACCGCAGCGCGGTGACGGGGTCCTGCCGGGCTGCCTTGCGGGAGGGGATCAGACCGCCCAGGAGGGTGAGGCCGATGGACAGGGCCACCAGGATGGCGGCGGCGGTGACGGGCAGATAGGCCCGGATGTTCACCTCTCCCGCCACGGAGGCGATGATGCGGTTGGCGGGGACCAGCAGCAGATAGGTGATGCCCACCCCCAGCAGGCCCGCCAGGGCGCCGATGATGAAGGTCTCGGCGTTGAAGACCTGGGAGATATTCCGCTTGGAGGCGCCGATGGCCCGGAGTATGCCGATCTCCTTCCGCCGCTCCAGCACGGAGATATAGGTGATGACGCCGATCATCACGGAGCTCACCACCAGGGACACCGCCACGAAGGCGATGAGCACCGCGGAGATGGCGTCCACAATGTCGGTGACGGAGGACATGAGGGTATCCACAATGTCGGTGTAGGTGATGACCTTGTCCGGGTCCTCCTTCTCCATCCGGGCGTTGTATTCCTCCAGAATCGCCTTCACCCGGGATTTGCCGTCGAAGTCCTTGGGGTAGATGGTGATGGAGGCGGGGTCCTCGTCGGCGGCGTAGCCCAGCTTCCGCAGGTTGCCGGCGTAGGTGTTGGTCTGCCGGGACATGAGGGCCGTCATGAGATCCCGCAGCTCGCCGGGATCCATGTTCATGCTGAAGGCCTCCGCCAGGGCCTCGGGGTCGATGCGGAAGGCGTCCTGGAGATTGGCGGCGAACTGCTCCGTCAGCCCCGCCAGATTGTCGCTGATGGCCTTGGTGAGCTGCTGGGTGAGGCCCCCCATGGCCTGCTCCATGGCCTTGCCGATGGCGTTCCCCACGGAGGCGCTGTAGCGGGAGAAGAGGGCCGCGGCCCGCCGCTCCAGGCCGGAGGTATCCAGGGCCTTGGTGACGGCCTCCGACAGCAGCCGGCTCGCGGCGTCGGAGGAGAGGTAGGCGGTGAAGGAGTCCCCGATGGCCGCCACCCCGGGCTGGCCGTTTTCGGCGGCGTAGGCCTCATAGCCCTCGTAGACCGCCTGGGTCAGACTCCGGATCTGCTCGGGGCTCAGGGTGTAGGCCTCGGCCCGGAGCTGCAGCTCCTGGGCGGCGGCGCGCAAGGCGCTCTGGGCCTCCGGGGTTTGCAGATAATCCGCCAGAAACTGCAGGGGCAGGGCCTCCCCCTCGGGATCCCGCTCCGCGGCGTAGGCGGGGTAGCCCGCCAGCACGGCGGTCAGCAGCTGCCCCAGCTCCTCCTCGGTGACGGCCGCGGCGCCGTTCTCCGCCAGGGCCTGTTGGATCCCCGTTTCCAGAATCTGCCGGGCTTCCTCGGAGCGCAGATAGTCCCCCAGGGCCTGGGGCAGACGGGTGGGGTCGGTGGCGGGATCCTTCCGGGCCTCCGCCAGCCAGCCGGAGAGCAGCTGCTCAAAGAGGCTCCGCAGGTCCTCCGCGGTGATTTTGAGCTTCACCCCCTGCATCAGCTCCGCAATATCCCTCCGACTGAGGCTGGGCATGGCGGCGGTGAAGGCGCTGGGGTCGATGGCCCCGCTGAGATCCAGGCCGGAGAGATCCAGCCCGGAGAGGTCGAAGTCGGAAAAGTCCAGGTCGCCCCCCTCCTTCAGGTCAAACTGGAAGGCCTTGGAGATGGCCTCCTCGTCCACGGTGAAGAGAGTGGAGAGATCCATCTCCCGGTCCCGGGCCGTCTCCCCGAAGGGCAGGCCCGTAAAGACGTCGAAGCTCGGATCCGCCAGCTGGCTCCGGGTGACGGCGCTTTCGGCGGAGAGGGCCCGGAGATGGTCCGCCAGGGCGGCGGGGTAGGCGATGCCGTAGCTCAGGGTGGGGTTGCTCATGTCCTCCTTGGGCTGCACCACTCCCACCACCTTCAGCTCCTCGGCGGTGGCCAGGCGGTTTTTCAGCCAGCTCTCGTCGGCGGAGCGGTCGGCCCAGAGCTTGTAGTCGGCGTCATAGGTATAGAGCTCCGAGGCGGGCAGCACCCGGAAGGAGATGCCCAGCAGATCGGAATAGGACAGCCGCAGCTCCGGGCCGTCGGTGCTGACGCTCTCCCCCTGGGCGAAGCGGCGGACCATCTCCTCCAGCTCCGCGTGGTCCTTGAGCCCCAGGGCGTAGAGGGTCAGATCCGACACCCGGCCCCGCTGGGTCAGCACCACCACGCACTCGTTCCAGGCCTGGGGCCAGTGCCCCGCCTTCACCTCGTACTGATCCTCGTAGAGGGAGGGCTCCGCGGGCATGGGCCGGAAGGAGTCGGTGGAGGAGAACTGGGAGAGCATGGAGCTCATGCCCTCGGCGGAGGAGAAGCCCATGGCGGCAAAGCTGTTGTCCGGGTTCACCTGTAGCGCCTGATCCTCCTCCAGACGGTAGATCCGGGGGGTGACGTTGTAGCTGTAGACGATGGCCTGCACCTGGTCGTAGACGTCGGTCTGCCCGGATTCCAGGTAGGCCCGCAGGGCGCTGAGATCGTTGACGCTGACCCGGGAGAAGAGATTGGTAACGGTTTTCCACTCCCGGACCTCCGCAGGGGCCTCGTCCTCCTCCTGGCCCCGGTTCTGGGGCATGAAGGCCGCCAGATTGAAGCTGGAGTCGGTGATCTGGAGGGGGTAGCTCTTCAGGGTGTCCTCCTCCACGGACTGGATATAGCGGTCCACGCCGTTGGACATGGACAGGATCATGGCGATGCCGATGATGCCGATGGAGCCCGCGAAGGCCACCAGCAGGGTCCGCACCTTCTTGGTCCAGAGATTGTTGAAGCTCAGGCTCAGGGCCGTCAGCGGGGACATGGAGGCCTTGCCCAGGTTCCGGTGCACCGCGGGGGTCTCGGTCTCCGGGTCGTAGGGCCGGGAGTCGTCGGTGATGCGGCCGTCCTTGAGCCGGACGATGCGGGTGGCGTACTGGTCCGCCAGCTCCGGGTTGTGGGTCACCATCACCACCAGCCGGTCCCGGGCCACCTCCTTCAGCAGCTCCATCACCTGCACCGAGGTCTCGCTGTCCAGGGCGCCGGTGGGCTCGTCGGCCAGGAGGATGTCCGGGTCGTTCACCAGGGCCCGGGCGATGGCCACCCGCTGCATCTGGCCGCCGGAGAGCTGGGCGGGCTTCTTGTGGATCTGCTCCCCCAGGCCCACCTTGACCAGGGCCTCCTTGGCCCGGCTGCGGCGCTCGCTCCGGCCCACGCCGGAGATGGTCAGGGCCAGCTCCACGTTGGCCAGGATGGTCTGGTGGGGGATCAGATTGTAGCTCTGAAAGACGAAGCCCACGGTGTGGTTGCGGTAGGAGTCCCAGTCCCGGGCGGAGTATTTTTCCGTGGAGACCCCGTTGATGATGAGCTCCCCCTCGTCGTAGCGGTCCAGGCCGCCGATGACGTTGAGCAGGGTGGTCTTGCCGGAGCCGCTGGGGCCGAGAATGGCCACAAACTCGTTGTCCCGCAGGCTCAGACTCACCCCGTCCAGAGCCTGCTGCACCAGGGCGCCGGTTTTGTATACCTTTTTAATATTTTTTACTTGCAGCATAGTTTCCCCCGCTGTTCCGAATCTGAATTGAGAATTGAAAATTGAGAATTGAAAATTTCGGTGTTTGGCAGATTCTCATCTGCCAAATATTTGTTTTTCGCATTATACACAAAAACCGCCCCCGAAAAAAGGGGGCAGGAGCGGTTTTAAGAAAAAGTTTACATTTATATAATAGGTGCCCGGTAGCAGGGAATAGGGAATCCGTATGCGAAGCGGAACAAAACGCTTGTAGGGACGAGCCTTGCTCGTCCGGTCCGCCGTGGGCGGACAATTTGCCGCAGGCAAATCCAACCCGGTTCCGACATGCGAAAACGATTCGATATCCGGTACGCCGCCGGATCGGCTGCTGCCGCATCCGATTGTTTGCTGCGCAAACCGGACGAGCACGGCTCGTCCCTACAGCAAATTCGATGGGCGGGTACATCTCGCGGGCGGCCAATGGCCGCCCCTACGGCCCCTGATCCCTGATCCCTCGTCCGTGCGGGGTTCGGCGGGACGGGGAACCCGTCCCCTACGGGCGGGTCATTTCGAGCGCAGCGAGAAATCCGCATCCCCCGTCCCCTGATGCCTGATGCCTGATGCCTGTTGCCTGTTGCCTTGAAAATAAAGCAAAAAACCGAAAATGTCCCATTGACATTCCCGGCGGCTTGTGCTATAATGTAGCTCCAATATGCGGTTCTCTGCCCTTTGGCAGACTTCACCCTTACATTGGACAGTATAGCACAGGAACGCGGGAAACGCAAGCGGGTAGTTTGAGAAACAATAAACTCACCCGGGCGTATCGCAGCCCCCGCGCACCGCAACCGAACGTGAGGGCGGCCAATGACCGCCCCTACAGGCGCGTGCGCGATTCATGCGGGCGGCCAATGACCGCCCCTACGCGCCGTATCATACGCCAGGGCGGCCGATGACCGCCCCTACGCACCGTATCATACGCAAGGGCGGCCGATGACCGCCCCTACAACACCTAAGAACTAAGAACTAACACCTAACATACTAATTCACGAAAGGCAGTGATGAACCCACATGGCATTGGTAAAGGACAAGTACTTCGGCAAGACCCTCCGCAAGAGCTACGCCAAGTACGAGGAAATTCTGGAGATGCCCAATCTGCTGAAGATCCAGAAGGACTCCTACAACTGGTTCCTGGAGGAAGGTCTGCACGAGGTCTTCCGGGACACGGACGCCATCACCGACTACACCGGCAATCTGGAGCTGACCTTCCTGGACTATTCCATGAACGACAAGCCCAAGTACACCGTGGAGGAGTGCAAGGAGCGGGACGCCACCTACGCCCGGCCCATCAAGGTTCGGGTCCGGCTGCGCAACAAGGAGACCGGCGAGATCAAGGAGCAGGAAATCTTCATGGGTGATTTCCCCCTGATGACCAACGGCGGCACCTTTGTCATCAACGGCGCCGAGCGCGTCATTGTCTCCCAGATCGTCCGCTCCCCCGGCATGTACTACACCGACGAGGTGGACAAGGCCGATCAGCACTCCTACACCGCCCAGATCATCCCCTACCGGGGCGCCTGGCTGGAGTATGAGACCGACGCGCAGAACGTCTTTTACGTCCGCATCGACAAGAACCGCAAGCTGCCCATCACCTGCCTGATCCGGGCCCTGGGCGTCAACACCGACGCCGAGATCCTGGAGATGTTCGGGCCCGACGCCCGCATCACCGCCACCCTGGAGAAGGACACCTGCCACAACCCCGAGGAGAGCCTGCTGGAGATCTACCGCAGACTGCGCCCCGGCGAGCCCCCCACGGTGGACAACGCCCGCTCCTATCTGGACGCCCTCTTCTTCGACGAGCGCCGCTACGACGTGTCCAAGGTGGGCCGCTACAAGTTCAACAAGAAGATGGACATCTGGTGGCGTCTGGCGGGCAGCGAGCTGGCCCAGCCCATCGCCGACCCCCTCACCGGCGAGATCCTGGCCGAGCCCGGCAAGGTTCTGACCCGGGCCGAGGCCCACGCCATCTCCGACCGCGGCGTCAACGAGGCCGTGCTGCTGGTGAACGGCAAGGAGCTGAAGATCTTCTCCAACAACATGGCCGACATGTCCAAGTTTGTGGACTTCGACCCCAAGCAGTTCGGCGTCAAGGAAAAGATCGACTTCCCCACCCTGAAGAAGCTGCTGCAGCAGGCCCGGGAGGAAAACTGGAGCACCGAGGAATGGGGCTACGCCATTGAGGATCACGCCGACGAGCTGATGCCCAAGCACATCACCCCCAACGACATCCTGGCCTCCATCAACTATCTGATCTGCGTGGCCAACGGCGTTGGCACCACCGACGACATCGACCACCTGGGCAACCGCCGCCTGCGCTGCGTGGGCGAGCTGCTGCAGAACCAGTTCCGGGTGGGCTTCACCCGTCTCGAGCGGGTGATCCGGGAGCGCATGACCGTCCAGGATCTGGACACCGTCACCCCCCAGAGCCTCATCAACATCCGCCCCGTCACCGCCGTCATCAAGGAGTTCTTCGGCTCCTCCCCCCTGTCTCAGTTCATGGACCAGAACAACCCCCTGGCCGAGCTGACCCACAAGCGCCGTCTCTCCGCCCTGGGCCCCGGCGGCCTGTCCAGAGAGCGCGCCTCCTTCGACGTGCGTGACGTACACTATTCTCACTATGGCCGCATGTGCCCCATCGAGACCCCCGAAGGTCCCAACATCGGCCTGATCAACTATCTGGCCTGCTTCGCCAAGATCAACGAATACGGCTTCGTGGAGGCCCCCTTCCGCAAGATCGAGAAGCTCTACGACGAGAACGGCAAGTACATCGGCTCCCGGGTCACCGACCGGGTGGAGTACATGACCGCCGACGTGGAGGACGACTTCCGGGTGGCCCAGGCCAACGAGCCCGTGGACGAGAACGGCATGCTGGTGAACGCCCGCGTCACCTGCCGGCACCGCAATGAGATCATCGCCGTGGACCGGGAGCAGATCGACTACATCGACGTCTCCCCCAAGATGATGGTCTCCGTGGCCACCGCCTTCATCCCCTTCCTGCAGAACGACGACGCCAACCGCGCCCTGATGGGCGCCAACATGCAGCGGCAGGCCGTGCCTCTGATGGTCACCGAGGCTCCCATCGTGGCCACCGGCGTGGAGCACAAGTGCGCCGTGGACTCCGAGGTCTGCATCAAGGCCGCCGCCGACGGCGAGGTCACCCGGGTCTCCGCCGACTGGGTCACCATCCGCTACGACAACGGCGAGGTCATCGACCACAAGCTCACCAAGTTCGCCCGCTCCAACCAGGGCACCTGCGTCAACCAGCGGCCCATCGTGGCCGTGGGCGAGCGGGTGGAGGCCGGTCAGGTCATCGCCGACGGTCCCGCCTGCTCCCAGGGCGAGATCTCCCTGGGCAAGAACGTGCTCATCGGCTTCATGACCTGGGAGGGCTACAACTACGAGGACGCCATCCTGCTCAACGAGCGTCTGGTCCGGGAGGACGTGTTCACCTCCATCCACATCGAGGAGTATGAGACCGAGGCCCGGGACACCAAGCTGGGGCCCGAGGAGATCACCCGGGACATCCCCAACGTGGGCGAGGACACCCTGAAGGACCTGGACGAGGAGGGCATCATCCGGGTGGGCGCCGAAGTCAGCTCCGGCGACTACCTGGTGGGCAAGGTCACCCCCAAGGGCGAGACCGAGCTCACCGCCGAGGAGCGGCTTCTGCGGGCCATCTTCGGTGAGAAGGCCCGGGAGGTCCGGGACTCCTCTCTGAAGGTTCCCCACGGCGAGAGCGGCATCATCGTGGACGTGAAGAAATTCACCCGCGCCAACGGCGACGAAATGGCCCCCGGCGTGAACAAGGTGGTCCGGGTCTACATCGCCCAGAAGCGGAAGATCTCCGTGGGCGACAAGATGGCCGGCCGCCACGGCAACAAGGGCGTGGTCTCCCGGGTCCTGCCCGAGGAGGATATGCCCTTCATGCCCGACGGCACTCCCCTGGACATCGTGCTGAACCCCCTGGGCGTGCCCTCCCGTATGAACATCGGCCAGGTGCTGGACGTGCACCTGGGCTACGCCGCCAAGACCCTGGGCTGGAAGGTCTCCACCCCCATCTTCGACGGCGCCAACGAAAAGGATATCCGCGAGACCCTGAAGCTGGCGGGGCTGCGGGAGGACGGCAAGTCCATCCTCTACGACGGCCGCACCGGCGAGCAGTTTGACAACCTGGTCACCGTGGGCTGGGTTTACTTCCTCAAGCTCCACCATCTGGTAGACGACAAGATCCACGCCCGCTCCACCGGCCCCTACTCCCTGGTCACCCAGCAGCCTCTGGGCGGCAAGGCCCAGTTCGGCGGCCAGCGCTTCGGCGAGATGGAGGTCTGGGCCCTGGAGGCCTACGGCGCCGCCTACACCCTGCAGGAGATCCTCACCGTGAAGTCCGACGACGTGACCGGCCGTGTGAAGACCTACGAGGCCATTGTCAAGGGCCACAACGTCCCGGCCCCCGGCGTGCCCGAGTCCTTCAAGGTTCTGGTGAAGGAGCTGCAGTCCCTCTGCCTGGACATCAAGGTCCTGGACGAGAAGGGCGACGAGATCGAGCTCAAGGACGAGGACGAGGACGAGGTGGTCTACACCGCCGAGGGCGACGAGTACACCCACGAGGAGGAATTCGTCACCGACGCCGACGAGGTCCTGGAGTCCGGCTACAACTATGACGAGGAGCAGGATGAAGACACCTTCACCACCGTCCTCAACGAGGTCGTGGCAGAGGCCGAAGCCGCTGCCGAAGACGACGAATAAGGAAGGAGGAAGAACACAATGCCCAACGCAACCTTTGATTCCATCAAGATCGGTATTGCCTCCCCCGACATGATCCGCGAATGGTCCTACGGCGAGGTCACCAAGCCCGAGACCATCAACTACCGCACCCTCAAGCCCGAGCGCGAAGGCCTCTTCTGCGAGAAGATCTTCGGGCCCACCAAGGACTGGGAGTGCCACTGCGGCAAGTATAAGAAGATCCGCTACAAGGGCAAGATCTGCGACCGCTGCGGCGTGGAGGTCACCAAGGCCAAGGTCCGCCGCGAGCGCATGGGCCACATCGAGCTGGCCGCCCCCTGCTCCCACATCTGGTACTTCAAGGGCATCCCCTCCCGGATGGGCCTGCTGCTGGACATCAGCCCCCGGATCCTGGAGAAGGTCATCTACTTCGCCAACTACATCGTGGTGGATCCCGGCGACGCCCCCCTGATGCAGAACCAGATCCTCACCGAGAAGGAATACCGGGATCTGCGGGAGAAGTACGAGGAGGATTTCGACGCCCGCATGGGCGCCGAGGCCGTGCAGGCGCTGCTGAAAAAGGTGAACCTGGAGGAGCTCTCCGAGAGCCTCCGCTCCGAGCTGAAGAACGCCTCCGGCCAGAAGAAGCTGCGCATCATCAAGCGCCTGGAGGTGGTGGATTCCTTCCGCCTGTCCGGCAACGATCCCGCCTGGATGGTGATGGACGTGCTGCCGGTGATTCCCCCCGAGCTGCGCCCCATGGTCCAGCTGGACGGCGGCCGCTTCGCCACCTCTGACCTGAACGATCTCTATCGCCGGGTCATCAACCGCAACAACCGTCTGAAGAAGCTCATCTCCATGGACGCCCCCGACATCATCGTGCGCAACGAGAAGCGGATGCTCCAGGAGGCGGTGGACGCCCTCATCGACAACGGCCGCCGGGGCCGCGCCGTCACCGGTGCCAACAACCGGGCGCTGAAGTCCCTGTCCGACATGCTCAAGGGCAAGCAGGGCCGCTTCCGTCAGAACCTGCTGGGCAAGCGCGTGGACTACTCCGGCCGTTCCGTCATCGTGGTGGGCCCCGAGCTGAAGCTCTATCAGTGCGGCCTGCCCAAGGAAATGGCCATCGAGCTCTTCCGGCCCTTCGTCATGAAGAAGCTGGTGGAGGACAAGCTGGCCAACAACATCAAGTCCGCCAAGAAGATGATCGACAAGGGCGCCACCGAGGTGTGGGACGCCCTGGAGGTCATCATCAAGGACCGGCCCGTGATGCTCAACCGCGCTCCCACCCTGCACCGCCTGGGCATCCAGGCCTTTGAGCCCGTGCTGGTGGAGGGCCGCGCCATCAAGCTGCACCCCCTGTGCTGCACGGCCTTCAACGCCGACTTCGACGGCGACCAGATGGCCGTCCACGTTCCCCTCTCCGCCGAGGCCCAGGCTGAGGCCAGAATGCTGATGCTCTCGGCCAACAACCTGCTGCGGCCCCAGGACGGCAAGCCCGTCACGGTGCCCACCCAGGATATGATCCTGGGCACCTACTACCTGACCTACAAGCGCTACCAGATCAACCACTATCCCAGCCTCCACGCCGCCATGCAGTATATCTCCAGCGGCAAGCTGAGCATGGACGATCCCGTCTTTGTCCGCAACAGCTGGGACGATCCCGAGTCTGAGGGCTATCAGCACTTCATCAAGACCACCGGAAACGGCATCCACAACGAGACCGATCGGCCCGAGCAGGCGGACGACGCCTTCGAGACCCTGGCCCAGTGCGCCGCCGCCCTGGAGGCCGGGAAGCTGGAGCCCACCCGCACCGTCTGGATCTACAATACCTGGGACAGCGAAAAGTCCATCCTGGAGGAGGATCACCTCTACGTCCGCACCCTGGCCTGCCTGGCCAAGGAGGCCTTTGAAAAGGGCGAGAAGCCCAGAGAGATCCTGCCCTCCTTCACCGGCGTCAACGAGGCCATGATGGCCTACGCCGAGCACGGCCTGGATATGCACGAGCCCATCCGCGTCTACATGGAGCGGGAGGTCAACGGCGAGACCTACCGGGGCATGATCGACGCCACCGTGGGCCGGCTGATCTTCAACGAGCCCATTCCCCAGGACCTGGGCTTCTTCGACCGCTCCACCGGCGACATGCTCTCCCTGGAGATCCAGGAGAAGGTGGGCAAGAAGCTGCTGGGCAAGATCATCGACCGCTGCATCCGGGTCCACGGCTTCACCATCTCCACCGAGATGCTGGACAAGGTGAAGGCCCTGGGCTACAAGTACTCCACCAAGGGCTCCATCACCGTCTCCATCGCGGATATGGCGATCCCCGAGCGGAAGTACACCCTGATCCGCGAGGCCGAGCAGGCCGTGGTGAAGATCGACCGCCAGTACAAGCGCGGCTTCATCACCAACGACGAGCGCTACCGCCTCACCGTGAAGGAGTGGGAGGAGACCATCAAGAAGGTCACCGACGCCCTGCAGTCCAACCTGGACACCTTCAACCCCATCTTCATGATGGCGGATTCCGGCGCCCGCGGCTCCATGAACCAGATCCGCCAGCTGGCCGGCATGCGCGGCCTGATGGCCGACACCTCCGGCCGCACCATCGAAATCCCCATCAAGGCCAACTTCCGCGAGGGTCTGTCCGTGCTGGAGTACTTCATCTCCTCCAGAGGCGCCCGGAAGGGCCTGACCGATACCGCCCTGCGTACCGCCGACTCCGGTTATCTGACCCGCCGTCTGGTGGACGTGTCCCAGGAGGTCATCATCCGGGAGGACGACTGCGGCACCACCAAGGGCTCCTGGAAGTCCGAGATCGTGGAGAAGGGCCAGACCATCTCCACCTTCGGCGAGCGCATCCACGGCCGCTTCCCCGTCTACGACGTCACCGATCCCAAGACCGGCGAGGTCCTGCACAGCAAGGACGTGATGCTCCACGAGGACGACGCCAAGCGCTTCCTGGCCCACGGCATCGACAAGGTCTACGTCCGCTCCGTCCTGGGCTGCCGCGCCCGCTCCGGCGTCTGCGCCCGCTGCTACGGCATGAACCTGGCCTCCTCCAAGCTGGTGGATCCCGGCGAGGCGGTCGGCATCATCGCCGCCCAGTCCATCGGCGAGCCCGGCACCCAGCTGACCATGCGTACCTTCCACACCGGCGGCGTCGCCGGCGACGACATCACCCAGGGTCTGCCCAGAGTCGAAGAGCTCTTCGAGGCCCGGAAGCCCAAGAAGATGGCCATCATCTCCGAGACCACCGGCACCGTGACCGTGGACGACTCCCACCGCAGCGCCCTGCGCTCCATCACCGTCACCTCCGAGGACGGCGAGGTGAAGGAGTACCAGGTCCCCTATTCCGTGGGTCTGCGGGTGGAGAACGGCAAGACCGTCAACAAGGGCGACCGCATCACCGACGGTCCCCTGTCCCCCCACGACGTGCTCCGCATCCGGGGCGAGGAGAAGGTCCAGGACTACCTGACCCAGGAGGTTCTGGCCGTCTACCGCCAGCAGGGCGTTGACATCAACGAGAAGCACATCGAGGTCATCATCCGCCAGATGATGCGGAAGGTGAAGGTCAACGACCCCGGCGACACCGCGCTGCTCAGCGAGACTCAGGTGGACGTGGCGGAGTTCGAGGAAGCCAACGAGAAGATCGCCCGGGAGAACGAGGCCATCCAGGCCCGGATCGACGCCGGGGAGACGGAGCTGGAGCTGAAGAAGCCCGCCACCGCCACGCTGATCCTCATGGGCATCACCAAGGCCTCCCTGGCCACCGAGTCCTTCCTCTCCGCCGCCTCCTTCCAGGAGACCACCAAGGTCCTCACCGAGGCCGCCATCAAGGGCAAGGTGGACAAGCTGGTGGGTCTGAAGGAGAACGTCATCATCGGCAAGCTGATCCCCGCCGGCTCCGGTCTCACCGTCTACCGCGACTACGAGCTCACCAAGTGCCCCGAATCCCGGGTCACCGAGGACATGATCGCCAACGAGGCCAAATAACAAAGCAATGAAAAACGCGCCCCGACCGGGGCGCGTTTTCCTTCGCATTTCCTTCCTGTGAAAACAGAGCGCCGCCGGCGCTCTGTTCGCAAAGCAAGGGAGGCGCTTCCGAGGAAGCGCCTCCCGCTGCTTTGTCTGATACTTGCCGCGATCAGCCGCCGAAGACCTTCAGCAGGAAGCCGGCCGCGATGGCGGAGCCGATGACGCCGGCCACGTTGGGGCCCATGGCGTGCATCAGCAGGAAGTTCTTGGGGTTGGCCTTCTGGCCCTCGATCTGGCTGACCCGGGCCGCCATGGGAACGGCGGAGACGCCGGCGGAGCCGATCAGGGGATTGATCTTGCCGCCCGTGACCTTGTACATGATCTTGCCCACCAGCAGACCGCCCACGGTGGAGAAGCAGAAGGCCAGCAGGCCCAGCACCACGATGAGGATGGTCTGGAGGGTCAGGAACTGGGAGCCCGCCATGGTGGCGCCCACGGAGATGCCCAGGAAGATGGTGATGATGTTCATCAGCGCGTTCTGCACGGTGTCGCTCAGACGCTCGGTGACGCCGCACTCCCGCCACAGGTTGCCCAGCATCAGGCAGCCGATCAGCGGCGCGGTGGAGGGCAGCAGCAGGACGCAGAAGATGGTAACCACGATGGGGAAGATGATCTTCTCGGTCTTGGAGACCTCCCGGGCCTGGGTCATGACCACCTCCCGCTCCTTCTTGGTGGTGAGGAGCTTCATGATGGGAGGCTGGATCATGGGAATCAGCGCCATATAGGAGTAGGCCGCGATGGCGATGGCGCCCAGGAGCTCCGGGGCCAGCTTGGTGGTGAGGTAGATGGCGGTGGGGCCGTCGGCGCCGCCGATGATGCCGATGGAGGCCGCCTGGTTGCCGGTGAAGAAGCCGGAGGCGGAGGCCCCGAAGAAGGCCAGGAACACGCCCAGCTGGGCCGCGGCGCCCAGGATCAGAGAGGAGGGCCGGGCAATCAGCGGGCCGAAGTCCGTCATGGCGCCCACGCCCATGAAGATCAGGGAGGGATACAGACCCGCCTTGACGCCGATGTAGAGGATATCCAGGAAGCCGGCGTTCTTGAGAATGTAGCCGTAGCTGTGATAGTTGGCGCTGTTGGCGTCCAGGAACTCCGTCCAGAGATTGGGGTGGTAGAGGGCGTCCGCCTCGGTGAGGCCCACGAAGTAGGAGACGTTCACCAGCAGGCAGCCGAAGGCGATGCCCACCAGCAGCAGGGGCTCAAACTTCTTCTTGATGCCCAGGTAGAGCAGCACGCAGGCGATGACGATCATCACTGCGTTCTGCCAGCCGCCGTTCTGGAAGAAGCCCGCAAAGCCGGATTCGCCCAGCAGCTTTTTCAGGGTTTCAACAATATCCATGCCGAACCCTCCCTCAGGCGATCACAACCAGAGCCGCGCCGGTATCCACCTTGTCGCCGACCTTGGTGACCACCTGGGCCACGGTGCCGTCCTTGGGAGAGACGATCTCGTTCTCCATCTTCATGGCCTCCAGGATCACCAGGATCTGACCGGCCTTGACGGCGTCGCCCTGCTTGACCTCCACCTTGAGGATGTTGCCGGGCATGGGGGCGGCCACGGTCTCACCGGCGGCCAGGGCGGCGGGGGCGGGAGCGGGGGCCGCGGCAGGGGCGGCAGCGGGGGCGGCGTCGGCAGCGGGAGCGGCGGCGGGGGCGGGGGCGTAGGCCTCGTACTCGTCCAGCAGCATGGCCTTGCCGGCCTCCACCTCCACCTCGTAGGTGCGTTTATTCAAAGTGACCTTATATTTCATCTTATTTGACCTCCTTAATGGACTTGAAGCGCAGCTCGTTCAGGGGCTTGCCCAGCTGATCGGCCACAATGGCCATAATCATGGCGGCTTCCTTATCGGGGACATCGAAGCGCTTGACCTCGCCGGCGGCGCCGGGGGCCAGGGGCTTTTCGGGGGCTTTGGCCGCGGCGGCGGGGGCTCTGGCGGCCACGGGCATGGCCCGGGCGTTCCGCTCGGCCTCGGCCTTGGCGGCCTTCCGGGCGCCCAGGGCCTTGAAGACGGCGCCCATGAGATACACAATGGCCATCAGCACCAGCAGCCCCAGAAAGACCACGCCGTAGCCCAAAACCGCGGTGAGCACCGTGTCGCCAAAGGGAAGCATGGTGCCGGAGGCGGCAACATCCATCATAATCTGCATGGCGTGTCCTCCTTAGATGGCCTCGATGGTGTAGGTGGCGACGTTCTCTTCCTGCGCCTTGCGCTTCTCAAAGAACTCCCTGGCCTGCTTGGGGTAGCAGATATAGCTCATGACGTCCTCCTCGGAGCGGGCCAGCTCGCCCAGCTCCTCCTTCGCCTTGGCGAAGTCGGCGCCGGTGCGCTTGGAGTCCTCGATGCGGCAGTCCACGGGCTTGTTGCCGGCTCCCAGGATCTTGTCCTGGAGCTCCCGGCTCACGGGGGCGGGGGCAATGCCGTACTCGCCCTTGAAGTAGTTCTTCACCTCGTTGGAGATGTTCTTGTAGCGCTCGCCCACCAGCACGTTGGTGACGGCCTGGTTGCCCACCATCTGGGACAGGGGGGTGACCAGCGGGGGATAGCCCAGATCCTTCCGGACCTCGGGGATCTCCGCCAGGGCGGCGTCGAACTTGTCCATGGCGCCCATGTCGGTGAGGTTGGCGATCATGTTGGAGAGCATGCCGCCGGGGACCTTGTAGACCAGGGCCTGGGCGTCGGTGCCCATGGACTTGGGAGACAGGGTGCCCTTGTCGATGTACTTCTGCTTGATGGGCTTGAAGTAGTCGTTGACCTGGTTGATGACCTTCTCGTTGAGGCCGCAGTCGATGCCGTACTGGCTCAGGGCGTAGTACATGGACTCGGTGGCGGGCTGGGAGGTGCCGTTGGAGAAGCAGGAGGTGGCGCAGTCGATGACGTCCACGCCGCTCTCGATGGCCTTGGT
>JAFXYD010000037.1 GCA_017541995.1 Oscillospiraceae bacterium | reverse complement strand
TCAACGAAAAGATCCTGGACGCCATCGGCGTGGAACGGGTCCGCTTCCACGATCTGCGTCACACCTTCGCCACCATCGCCCTGCAAAGCGGCGTGGACATCCGAACGGTCAGCGGCATGTTGGGTCACTCCGACCCGGGCTTCACCCTGCGGACCTACACCCACGTGACCAACCCCATGCAGGTAAAGGCGGCGGAGACGGTAGGAAACGTGATCGGAAGCAAGTTGGACTAGAATCAGAACACGGTCAAATACTGATACGCTAAACAAAGAGGACGAAAAATCACTCTGCCGGGGAGAGGGGGCAGAGTGATTTTTGTGGGTCAATTTTTTTGAGGGTGGAAAAACCTTTCCGGACCTTTCCGCGGCTTTCCTTTGACCCATAACCGCGTGGGTCTTTTGTGGGTCAGGCGGTGACTGATCGCGGGACGAAATGAAGAAATCGCGCGTTTTCTCTCGAAAACGCGCGATTTTTGGAGCTGTTACCCGGATTTGAACCGGGGACCTCATCCTTATCAAATTCCTAAAATTTTTTCAAAAAAGCCCATCCTTTTTTGTGTTCAAATCGTCTTTATAGATAGGAGAGGAAAAATAGGATGCGGGGTGAGATGATGAAATAATTGTCCAGAAGGAGAAGAAGCAGGATTGCAGAAGAAAAACGTCGCTATGAAATGGAGGTAATGTATGATTCGAAAAAGGATTGTGGGATTATTGTTAACGGTAATACTATCCATGTGCCTGCTGCAGATGCCGGTCAATGCAATCGTATTTTCGGATGTTCTACAGAGCGATTACTATTATTATGCAGTATATTGGGCATATGACGAAGGCGTAACCGCGGGGACGGGCCCGACGACTTTCTCGCCGAACAACTCTCTGACGCGCGCGCAGGTGGTCACGTTCTTGTGGAAGCTGGCCGGCAGTCCGGCAGACTATCAATCCTATGCGGAACAGTTTACGGACATCAGTCCGGACGCCTATTATCGTAAGGCCGTCGGCTGGGCGGTGTACTATAATATCACAACCGGAACCGGTAACGGTCATTTTTCTCCAAATGGAGTGATTACGAACAAAGAAACAATTACATTTATGTATAAAGCAGCTTCCTGCAACCAGATAACTGCAACTTCAACGTTAGCGCGAACAATATCGCTCTACAATATAAACTCTACGGCATGGTATTACAATGCGGTTGTATGGGCAAACGATCATTATTATCTTGCTTGCGTTCCCGCATTTTCAAACGGTTTCCTTCCGAATGATATTACCTCCAGAGGCTTGGCCATGTATTTGTTTTGGGAGATGAAAACTGGCCTTTCAAATAAAGTCGAGGTAACGATAAAATGTCCTAGCAATCAAATCATACAAGCCTCCAAGTACACGTTAGGAGCATTCACAGATTCATATTACAATTGGACTCAATACAGAGATGTTGAAGAGGTTTTATCTTCATCGAAGCATTATAACTGTCACGGCTTTGCATGGTATTTTTGCGGAAGTACTACTGGAATATTAGATGAAAAAGCGTTTCTGTTAGATACCGATGGTGTAAATCAATATGCAGCAACTTCTTGCTATTATCAGATCGAATTAGGAAGCAATACAACCGTTTATGATCTATATGACCCTACAAATTATTCTAAGCTAAGACCTGGCGATATAATTGTTCTTCTTTTTGGCGATGGTGATGGAAATAATTACGAGGGAGCATGTTTACACAGTGAGGTGATTGAGTCGATTGATGGGGGCTCAAATGACCCAATTACGGTTTTATCTAAATGGGATAAGTATCAAGTTTTTAGGCATTATTTGCTCGTAGGTCCATATATTTCAACAGGGCAGATTATTAATGGCAATACAGTGGCGGTTCCGTGTAAGGTAAAAGTATATCGAAATAAACACTACAACAGTACGAATATTATAAAAGATAATTCCTTAGTACCTGTATTTGATAGCACTATGATGGAATACAAATTCAATGATTATTATTACTATGTCAACCAAAACTGCCACAAAAAGCTGTGCAGTTGCGGAAGAAGTTATGTTCTGGAAAATCATAACTTCGTATTATATGGATCTTCAATGTACAAATGTACTGGCTGCGGCTATAAATACAATATCGTGGATCAGAATAATGCGTCGGAAGCACAATAAAGGAGACTGGAACAATGAAAAGAAAACAGTATTATCGGATCATGATCGCTTTGCTGGCGCTGTGTCTGCTGCTGAGCGGGTGCAAGGGTTCGTCTCCATCTGCCTCGGATTCCTCTTCGGACTCGCCGGAGGACCTGATCAACGTACCGGCTACAGAGCCGGTGCAGCTTGAAGACCCATATCCTCCGGAGGCCTATGAGTATTCCCTGGGGGCCCTGGTGGACGTGGATTTCTCCGACGAGGACTGGGCCAACAGGCTGGCCGAGGATGGACAGGTCTATCAGGTAGTTTATCAGTACGACCGGGAAAACGACGAACAATTTGACCCAATGGATCTGGGAGCGTTTATTCCTCTGCGGGTGGTGCACTATTCTGCGTTCCCGGCGATCACCAACACCTCAGAGTCAGAGACGCAGCTGCCCTTATTTCACGGCAGATACCGCCTTGAGGTCGCTATCGAAAACCCCAATCAGTGGTTTTTGAATCGTTTCGACGCGATCTACGACCCGTCGGTCTTTGCAGCGCTGGAGGAGCTGGTGATGGGCCTGGAGTATGTTCCTGTTGTTGACGACAATCGCAATCCCTTGGATTTGATCGCAAAGTTTCGTGTTACCGGAGCGGAGAATAACGATGAATACGCCATCGGAAGAGACGGGTCAGTGTTCCGGAACGGAAGCGAGGCTGCCGTCGTGCCACTGTCTGAGGAGGCAACGGACTACTTCTACGCAATCGTCCATGCTTGGAGGATGACAGGCTTCAAAGAGCTCAATTTCTTTACTAACATCACAGAAATTGAGACCTATAAGGCTTTGCGCGTGCGCTCGGAAAATGAAGAGGTCTATCTGACAAGGGAGAATGCCAACGCTCTGGCTGGCCTGCTGTCTGACCGAGAGTATTACAATTTTTCCTGCAGGCCCGTGTTCAACTGTGAACTGGACGGTCACGGCGAAGCGCTTTATGAGATCGCCCTTGGAGACTATGATCCTGAGCTCGGGCTCACCTCAGAGAATCGCGTTTACACGCTTTGGTCTGACGGACATTTGTCTGTCCCATGGTACGGCGGCACCAGCTACGGAGTTCTGGACCATGACCAAATCTGTGACCGTCTTATCGTTCCCTGCTGGTACGTCTCCGAGACCGCCTTTGACATAGCGGCGGTAGAGGCGTTCCTGGCCGAGCACGGCGGCTGACGCGGAACGCCCGATGATATCCCCCTGATCTCTGCAAACAAAACGCCTCCGGGAGCGATCCCGGAGGCGTTTTGTTTGCGGCGCCGTCAGGCGCTTAGTTGTTGCGGTAGTAGTTGATCAGGCAGCCGTCCACGATGATCTGGCGCTCGTCGGCGGTGAGGCCGCCCAGGGAGAGCTTGATCTCCTTGACGGTGCCGTCGGCCTTCACCACGTAGGCGGGGAAGTTGTCCTTGGCCTCCAGAACGGCCTCGCGGACGCCGGGGACGAAGACGTAGTCGCCCAGCTCAAAGGCCTCGGGCTCCTCCACCAGGAAGGGCACCATGCCCCAGTTGATGCAGTTGGAGCGATAGCGCTTGGTGGCATAGGAGCGGGCCAGGTTGGCGGAGGCGCCCATCACGCGCTGGCAGGAGGCGGCCTGCTCCCGGGCGGAGCCGTCGCCGGGGCAGTTGGCGTAGATGGTGGAGCCGATGTCGGTGCCCTCCCGGTCGATCTTAAAGCCGGCCTTCTCCAGGGCGTCGTAGACCTTGGCCACCTCGGCGGGGATGCCCTTGCCGGCCCGGCGGTCCCGGTCGAACTGGCGCAGAACCTTGGAGCGGCCCACGTACTCGGGATCCCGGCGGGACAGGGCGAACTCGGACAGACGCTCGGGGTTGGAGCGGTAGGAGGAGGTCTCGCCGGAGGGGATCAGCTCGTCGGTGGTGGTGACGGGATCGGTGATGTAGGAGCAGACCTTCACCAGCAGATCGTCGGTGAGCGCGGGCATTTCGGGCCAGTCCTTGATGTTGGGACCGAACTTCAGCTCGTAGTCGGGCTCGGCCTTGCCCCAGCCGTTGTAGACGCGCTTCTCGTAGATGCCCTTGTCGAACTCGTAGGCGGGATCGGTGTACTCCACGTCCAGGTCGGTGGCGGCGGTGATCCGGCCGCCGTTGGCGGCGGTGGCGGCGATGGAGCGGGAGTCCATCAGAGCCACAGCGGCGATCTGGCCCTCGCCGGGCTTGGAGCCCTCGCGGTTGGGGAAGTTCCGGGTGGCGTGACGGATGGAGAACTCGCCGTTGGCGGGGGTGTCGCCCGCGCCGAAGCAGGGACCGCAGAAGCACTCGCGCATGATGACGCCGGCGGAGATCAGATCGAAGACGCGGCCGGTCTTCACCAGGGAGGCCAGGGCGGGCATGGAGCCGGGGTAGATGCTCAGGGTGAAGGCGCCGTTGCCGATGGAGCGGCCCTTCAGAATGTCTGCGGCGGCGCAGATGGAGTCGTAGGTGCCGCCGGAGCAGCCGGCGATTTCGCCCTGCTCGCACCAGACAGCGCCGTCATGGAACTTGGAGGACAGGTCCATCTTGACCTTCTTCAGCTGCTTGTTGGCGTTCTCCTCGCAGATGTGGAGGATGTCCGCGGCGTTCTCCTGGAACTCGTGGATGGTGTAGATGTTGGAGGGGTGCATGGGCATGGCGATGGTGCACTCGATCTTGCTCAGATCCACGTAGACGCAGCCGTCGTACCAGGTGACGGGAGCGGGCTTCATCTCCTTGTAGTCCTCGGGACGGCCGTGCATGGTGAAGTAGCGCTTGGTCTCCTCGTCGGTGACCCAGACGGAGGACCAGCAGGTGGTCTCGGTGGTCATGACGTCGATGGCGTTGCGGTACTCGATGGGCAGGTTCTTGATGCCGGGGCCCACGAATTCCATGACCTTGTTCTTCACGTAGCCGTTCTTGTAGGTCTCGCCCACCAGGGTGAGGGCCACGTCGTGGGGGCCGACGCCGGGACGGGGCTTGCCGGTGAGGTAGATGGCGATGACGCCGGGACGCTTGAAGTCGTAGGTACGGCCCACCAGCTGCTTGGCCAGCTCGCCGCCGCCCTCGCCCACGGCCAGGGTGCCCAGGGCGCCGTAGCGGGTGTGGGAGTCGGAGCCCAGGATCATCTTGCCGCAGCCGGCCATGAGCTCCCGGTTCAGGGAGTGGATGTTGCCCAGGTTGGTGGGAATATAGATGCCGCCGTACTTATGGGCAGCGGAGAGGGCGAACTTGTGGTCGTCCTCGTTGATGGTGCCGCCCACGGCGCACAGAGAGTTGTGGCAGTTGGTGAGCAGGTAGGGCAGGGGGAACTTGGTCATGCCGGAGGCGCGGGCCGTCTGGATGATGCCCACGTAGGTGATGTCGTGGGAGGCCATGGAGTCGTACTTCAGCTTCAGGTTCTCCATGTCGTCCACGGTGTTGTGGGCCTTCAGGATGCCGTAGGCCATGGTGCCCTTGCTGGCCTCTTCCTTCGTCACGTTGGCAGGGAGCTGGGCGGGATCGGTGACGATCTTCTCGCCGTCCACAAGATAGATACCGGTGTCGTAGAGTTTCAGCATGATTCTTCTCCTTTTATGCGCATTCTGCGCGGGGTCAGCGCCCCGTTTGTTTTCCGGAAGCCGAGGCTATGCAATTTGACGAAATTGCCCGATATGCTTCCCGCAAGCATTATATAATGTTCACAATGCTTTTTCAAGGGGGAATTCAAAAATGTTCCATGAAAAGAATTTATACTTCTTATGAGGGAAAGTTATACTGCATTCCCCTTCCCCGTCACAGGACCATGGAGACCAGGAAATTGTACACCGCGCAGATGCCCACGCTGATGGGCACCGCCACAAAGAGCAGGCGGTTGAAGAGCTGGCCGCGCTCCTCCTCGGAGCCGCAGGAGCCCAGAATCAGAGAGCCGCCGGAGGAGAAGGGGGAGATGGCGGAGCTCTGTGCCCCCAGGACGGTGCAGGTGAACAGGGCCGTGGGGTTCAGCCCCGTGGCAACGGCCAGGGCCGGGATCAGGGGGAAGAGGGCCGGGCAGACCACGCCGGTGGTGGAGGAGAAGAAGGACATGATGGCGCCCACGATGGAGAAGGCCAGGGGCACCAGCCAGGTGGGAACGTTGCTGCCGATCCAGGCGGAGAGCAGGTCGATGGTGCCGGCCTTCACCGCCACGGAGATCAGCATACCGGCGCCGGCGATCATCAGAATGGTGTTCCAGGGCACCTTGGCGATGATCTCCTTCTGGGGCGCCAGCTTCATCAGCAGGGCGACGACGGCGAAGACGATGGCCACCAGGCCCACGTCGATCTTGCCCGCCACGTCGGAGATGAACTTCACCTCGGGGAGGATGAGCTTCAGCACCGGGAAGATCAGAACCACGGCCATCATCAGCAGGATCAGAGTCAGGGTCTGCTTCTGGACCTTGGTGTAGGCCTCGGGCTTGGTGAAGCTGACGCCCTTGCCGATGTTCCGGTTGGTCTTGAAGCAGAAGCGGAAGACGGTGATGATAATGAGGCTGGAGAGAATTGCCAGGCCGAACATCAGAAGCGAGGAGGAGAAGGAGTCGATGGCGGGCAGGGCGGCCTCCTCATAGGCCTTGTCCATGAGGCCCCGGAAGACCACGCCCAGGGCCGCCGTGGGGAAGTTGCCCCCGGCCAGGGCGCCGCAGTTGATGGCCACGGCGCCGGTGAGCTTGTCCATCTTGGCCTCGTCACAGATCATCAGGGTGATGGGGGCCAGGAAGGCCAGGACGGTGAAGTAGGCGGCGCCCATGACGGAGAGAATCACCGCCACAAAGAACAGGGCGTAGGGCAGCAGGCCCGGGAACTTGCGGCAGGCGTAGAGCAGGCTGCGGGAGATCTTTTCCAGGGTGCCGTTGGCGGCGGCCACGTTGTAGAACAGGGATACCGCCAGAATGACGAACATGGTGGAGGTGGGCCAGTAGCCGATGATCTCCTTGGGCTTCAGCCCCATCCAGAAGCAGCCGATGGCGAAGGCGAAGACGATGCAGAACAGGCCGGTGTTGATCTTGGTCTTGTAGCCCAGGAAGACCGCCAGGGCAATGGCGGCCACGATGACGATGCTCAGGGTCGTTTCCATAGTGTTGTCTCCTTTTCTGTATTGTGTTTCGTTTTTATTCGATGCCGAGGAGCTGGGCGGGGATGGTGTGGGTCATGTGGCGGATCTGGTCCTCGGGGATGCCGTGGTCCAGCAGGTACTGCATGTACTGGTGCATGGCGATCTCCCAGTTGGGGTTCTCGGTCTGGCCGCCGTCGGTGTCGCACATGACGTTCCGATAGCCCACGGCCTTGATGAGCTCCACGTTGTCGGGCAGATTGGAGTAGTACTTTCCGCCGCCCATGTTCTGGGCGAAGCAGCGCTCCAGGATCACGTCGTAGTCCTTGACGATGCGGATCTGATCCTCCAGGCTCATGCCCACCACCCACCATTCGGGATGGGTGACCACGACCTTTTTGACTCCGGCCTTCCGGGCGGCCTCCACCACCACGAAGGCCTCCTCGGGGCTGACGTGGGCGGTGCCCAGCACGGCGTCAAAGTCCTTGATGAGCCGGAAGACGTCCAGCATCTCGGGCACCACCTTGCCGTCCACCACCATGTCCACGCAGCCGTCGGTGGGCTTCTTCATCTTCAGCAGGTGGTTCCGGGCGGACTGGGTGGGCAGCCACACCACCTTGGCCCCCAGCTTCAGGGAGTTCTCCACCGCCACGGGGTTGATGCCGCCCACGCAGCGGTTGAGGGTGATGGAGCCGAACATGGTGAAGTCGTTCTCTCCGTGGACGATGTGGTTGTAGTGGTTGGTGAGGGCGGCCCGGCAGGCGGTGTCCCCCAGGTGGGTCTTGATGACGATGGCTCGGGCCCCCACCCGGACGGCGGCGTCGCAGAGCTCGAAGTCGTCATAGGCCCGGATGCGGAGATCGGGATTGGTGTGGACGTGCATATCAATGACGCCCTTCATGGAAATTTCCGGCATGTCACGCGCTCCTTTCCTCAGTTGAGAAATCGTTTTTTTGAATACTTCCGTTTGCTTTGGGTATGCATGTTTCTGTATAAATCCCTTGCATTCCCTGTGATTTCAGTATATAATAGAATAAAAAAACGTGCAATGCAAAATCCGGCATGGGCCCCATCGGAAAAACCGATAGTTCTCTGCGGATTTCACAAAGCGCGGCGTTCCAATTTGGACAGATTGACAGGAGGCGGGCTTATGGATCTGAAGGAGCTGGAATATGTGGTGGCAATCGCGGACGCCGGGGGCATCAGCCGGGCGGCGGAGAAGCTCTTTATGGCCCAGTCCAGTCTGAGCCAGTTTCTGGCCCGCTACGAGGCGGAGCTGGGGGCCCGGCTCTTCACCCGCACCGGGGGCGGCGTCCGCCTCACCGGGGCGGGAGAGCTCTTTGTCCGCAGCGCCCGGGACATGCTGCGCCAGTACCAGCAGCTCAAGGCGGAGCTGAAGGAGGCGGATCTCTCCCACAGCGGGGTGATCCACTTCGGGATCAGCAGCTTCCGGGGCGGGGCCCTGATCCCCCCGGTGCTGCAGCGCTTCCGGGGGGAGTACCCCCTGGTGGACGTGGTGATCCACGAGCACAACACCAACGTGCTGAACCGGAAAATCGCCGCCGGGGAGCTGGATCTGGCCCTCATCGCCCTGCGGCCCGGGGAGACCCCGGCGGAGCAGGAGGCGGTGCTGCGGGACGAGGTCTGCCTGGTGGTGAACCGGGCCCACCCCATGATGGAATACGTCCACTTCGACAGCGCCTTCCGGCCCTGGGCGGAGCTGCGGGACGCGGCCCGCTTCGAGCTGCTGCTCTCCAACCCCAGCACGGTGCTGGGGGCCATTGCGGAGCAGGAGCTGGAGAAGCTGGGGCTCCGGCCCCGGGCCGTCAACCGGGATCTCACCGCGGCCTTCGCCCAGGAGATGGCCTGCCAGGGCCTGGGCCTGGCCTTCAGCTACGGCTCCTGCGCCGTGCGGCGCTCCGACGTGGAGTACGTCAGCCTGGGCCGGACGGGCTATTTCGTGGATCTGATCCTGGTCTTCCCCCCGGACAGCCACCGCACCCGCTCCGTCCGGGCCCTGCAGGCCATGATCCGGGACTTCTACGGCGGCAGCCCGGCGCCGGGGCCCCAGTCCCAGAGCGGCTAAGGCGCATCGAAGCAATCAAAGCGCGCATCAAAAAGGAGACGAGGATAGAAGCTATCCTCGTCTCCTTTGCGCCGGGGCCTTGGCCTCAGCGATTGGGGTTGGGGGTGCTGACGCCCCGGTAGACGCCCAGGGCCCGCATTTTGCCCCGGTACTGGAAAATCAGCACGCCGAAGAAGATCAGACACAGGGCGCTGCACAGGATGGCCACGCCCTCCAGCAGCTGATTGCCCTTCCCCACCAGGGCCGCGACCCCGGCCAGGATGTCCACCAGACCGATGAGGATGCACAGCACCCCGGCGAAGGGAGAGACCCGGTCGTCGGGATAGCCGATGCGCACCACCCGCTTGACGGTGTTGATGGTCTTGATCAGCTTGCCGAAGAAGATCACGCAGATCAGAATGCCCAGGAAGAGGGAGCAGCCCGTGACGATCAGCATGCTCCGGAAGGGCAGCCCTGCCGTCTCCTCATAGGTGTAGTTGTACTGCCGAAGCAGCTCCAGGAACTTGGCGTGGATCTCCTCCAGGACGGAGCGGTCCGCCGCCGCGGCCACGTAGACCGTCAGCCCCGCCACCGCCAGAAGGGCCAGGATCAGCAGCACCATGCCCACGATCAGATAGAGCTTCAGGGCGCTGAGGCCGCCGGTGCGCATCTGCGCGGGATGCCGGCGGAGGGCGGCGAAGAAGACGCTCCACAGGGCCACGCCCAGCAGCAGCTCCACCAGAATGCTGAGCACATAGCCCACCACGGTGCCCCAGGCGCCGGCGTCGCTCCGGTAGTAGTCGAAGTAGCGGAAGAAGGTCACAAGCTGCTGGACGTAGGGAATGGCTGAGATCACCAGACCCGCGGTGAAGCAGATCACCGCCAGCAGATACAGGGGGGAGGAGGCCAGCTTCCGGATCAGCATCCGGGCCGGGGAGTTGCCGGGATCCAGCTGGGCGGGGGCGGCGTAGCCGTGCTGGGGATTGCCCCCCTGGACGGGCACATAACCGGGCCCTCCGGCGTAGGCCTGGCCGGGCTGGGGGTTGGCGGGCCGGGAATTCGCTCCGAAGCCGGGCTGCGCCTGGGGGGCGTAGCCGTAGGCCGGGGCGGCAGCCGGAGGCTGCTGGCCGGGCTGGCCCTGGGGCGCCGGGGGATTCCAAGCCCCGGGCTCCGGGGTCTGGGTCTCGGGGCGCTCAGCCTGGGCCCCGAAGCTCTGAGACAGCTCGGGCTCCCGGGCGGAGGCGGCGGGATCGGGCAGAGGCGGGACAATCGGCTCCGACGGCGCGGCCTGGGGCATTCTGGTGCCGCAGTGGGGGCAGAACTTGCCGCCGGTTTCCTTGCCGCAATTGGGGCAAATCATGGGATTACCTCCTTTATCTTTCGGGTATCTCCATTATAGGCCTGTTTTCCCGGAATGTCAATAGGATACCCGGGCTCCGGGGCCCCCGGGGGCAGCTTTTGGCCTCACAGCAGGCCCTGCATCACCAACAGCAGCAGCACGAAGCTCAGCAGCACCAGCAGGGCGAAGGCCGTAAAGCCGGGGCTGAAGCGGCCCTTTTTGCTCTGGCTGGGGGCCACCAGCCCCGCCCCCCGGAGGGCGCCCACCAGGGGCTTGTAGAGCAGCATGGCAAGGCCCGCGTTGATGCCGCCCTTGATGAGGTTGAAGGGCAGGAAGACCGAGGCCAGCATGCCCCCCACGATCTGCCGCTTGGCGGCCACGTCGGTGACGTCCCCCATGCTCATGTAGTAGGGGGTCACGATGTAGTTCCACACCACCATGCAGACCGCCATCGTCAGCACCCCCGCCGCCAGGCCCGCCACGGCGCCCTTCATGGTCTTGTGCCGGGAGTAGATCCAGGCGGCGGGCACCGAGAAGGCGCAGCTTGCCAGGGCGTTCATCAGAAAGCCCCAGGGCCCGGTGCTGCTGATGGTCACCAGCTCCAGGAAGGAGACCAGCAGCGACAGGATCAGACTGCTCAGAGGCCCGAAGATGAAGCCCGCGATGACGATGAGGGCGTCCTTGGGCTCATAGCTCAGAAAGCCCGACACCGGGGGGATCCACTTGGTGATCAGCACCGCCACAAAGGACAGGGCTGTGAACATGGCCATACAGGCCAGGTAGCGGACGGACATTTTTTGCTTCACAGAGATTCCCTCCCAAATAAAAATACCTGAAGGCTGTACGTCTTCAGGCATATCCGTTGGCAGGCAGCGGACAGCACCTTCTTCCATCCAGACTATACTGTCGGTCCCGGAATCGCACCGGGTCGGCCCGAAGGCTCGCGGACTTTCACCGCCGGTCGGGAATTTCACCCTGCCCTGAAGATGTACCGTATTCAGTTCGGAATTATTATACGCGCCGCGCCCGGAAAATGCAAGGCTTTTTTTGAAAAAATCTTCCGAAATGTATCTGAAAACATGGAGAAAATTGGGTGAAAATCCCTCGATTGTATCTTGACAAAACGATACCTTTCTGCTATAATGGATGTATCTTAGAAAGGTAAATTCAAGGAGGAAACGTATCATGAAACAGACAAAGAGCAGACGTCAGTTCACCTTCTACCATTCCTACATCGACGCCGTCATGGGCCTGCCCAAGTGCCGCCGCTTTGAAACCCTGCTGGGGATCATCTTCTACGCCCTGGACGGGACGGAGCCCCAGCTCTCCGGGGCCTCAGAGGCCCTGTTCCGGGCCATTAGGCCCAACGTGGACAGCAGCCGCCTCCGGGCGGAAAGCGCTCTGCGGGCCAAGGAAACGGCCCAGACGGCGGAGGCCGACGGCGAGGCCGCCCGGGGCCCGGAGACGGCCCGGACCGGCGGCAGAGCCCGGAGCCGCCCGGCCTCCGGCAAGGGGAAGCAAAAGGAAAAGCATGAGATTGAGTCTGAGTCTGAGAAAGAGACAGAGAAAGAGAATGAGAATGAGAAAGAGAGCAGCGCCCTCGCTGCGGACACTGTCCGCCGGGGCGCTGCGGAGACGGGGGCGGATTGTCTCTCTCTTCCTGCTTTCGAGCAGAGAGATTGGAACAATTCTCTTTGCGGGAATGCGCCCTCCGGGGAGGGCGTTTCGATCTGGCCGGAGGCCAGGCCCGTCTATGCCGGGATGCTGAATTCGGATCACTGCCTGCGGGTCTTCTGGGACAGCTGGGTCAACCGGGAGCAGGCGGGCAGGCTCCCCTCTCCCGCGGAGAAGGAGGCGCTGCTAAAGACCCTGCGGGCCGCCTCGCCCCAGGAGCGGATCGAGCTGCTCTGCGCCCGCCTCCGCCCCGGGGAAGACGCCGCGGGCAGGAAGTGATAAGTAAAAAGTAATAAGTAATAAGTAATGAGTAATAAGGGATTTCAAATGGCAATTTGAAATCTCCGAAATTCTCAATTCTCACTTCTCAATTCTCAATTCTCACTTCGCCCCGGGGACCAGCCGTCGGAGGGCTTCCCGGACGGCCTCCACCAGGGCGTCGGCCTCGGCCTCGGTGGTGAAGCGGCTCAGGGAGGCCCGGACGGAGCCGTCGATGACCGCGGCGGGGACTCCCATGGCCTCCAGCACGTGGCTGCGGTGGCCCTTGGCGCAGGCAGAGCCTGCGGAGACGTAGACCCCCAGATCCTGGAGGCAGTTGATCAGCCCCTGGGAGCGGACCCCGGGGATGCCGAAGCTGACAATGTGGGGGGCCGCCTGGGCGCCGTTCAGCACCACCCCCTCCAGGGCGGAGAGCCCCGCCCGGATGCGCTCCTTCAGGGCGTTCTCCCGGGCCAGATCCTGCCGCAGCTCCGGCAGGGCCGCGGCGCAGGCGGCCCCGAAGCCCAGGATGTTGGGCACGGCCTCGGTGCCGGAGCGTCGGCCCCCCTCCTGGCCGCCCCCGTGGAGATAGGGGGGCAGGGAGAGGCCCTTGCGGATATAGAGGGCCCCGGCTCCCTTGGGGCCGTGGATCTTGTGGGAGCTGACGGAGATCAGATCCGCCTCCAGGCTGGAGGCCCGGAAGGGGATCTTCAGAAAGCCCTGCACCGCGTCGGTGTGGAACAGGGCGTTGGGGACCAGGCGGTGGGTCAGCCTGGCCATGCTCTGGATGGGCATGACGGAGCCCGCCTCGTTGTTCACCATCATGATGCTGACCAGGACGGTGTCGGGCCGCAGGGCGGCCCGCAGGGACTCCAGGCTCACGCTGCCGTCGGGCTCCGGGGCCAGGTACGTCACTTCAAAGCCCCGGGCCTCCAGCTCCTGCATGGGGTGGAGGATGGCGTGGTGCTCGATCTGGGTGGTGATGACGTGGCGGCCCCGCTTGCCCAGCCTCTGGGCGGCGGAGAAGACGGCCCAATTATCGGCCTCGGTGCCTCCGGAGGTGAAGAACACCCGGTCCGGCTCAGCCCCCAGGGCCTGGGCCACGGAGCGCCGGGCCGCCTCCACCCGCCGGTGGGCGGCGATTCCCAGCTCATGCAGGGAGCTGGGATTGCCCCAGTCCTCTGTCAAGGCCTCCGTCATAGCGCGAACGGCTTCTTCACAAGGCTTTGTCGTAGCGGAATTATCGAAATACGCGAACATGCAAACTGCTCCTCTGTCATACAGCAATGTAGGGACGGGGAACCCGTCCCCTACGGCGGGAAACGTCCCGATATTGTCATTGCGAGACCAGTCCGCAGACTGGTCGTGGCAATCCGTAACTCCCGTCCCCATTTTCCATGTTTTCAAATCGCAATTTGAAAACACCACCATTTTCCATTTTCAACTTTCAACTTTCAATTTTCAATGCGCCCGCCGCGGGCTGCATGTGGCGAACAATGTTCGCCGCTACAGGCGGGCTGCAGCGGTCGGGGGCGCATGGCCGGCAGATTGCCGGCGCTACAGGCGGGTGCGGGCGGGGGTACGGCGGACGGCTGAGAGCCGTCCCTACGGGCGGGGTGTATGTGGCGGTCAATGACCGCCGCTACGGGCGGGCGGTGCGGGCTGCGGCGGGCGGAGCGGGGTACGGCGGGACGGGGAACCCGTCCCCTACGGGCGGAAAACGTTTCGAATTTGTCATTGCGAGACCAGTCCGCAGACTGGTCGTGGCAATCCGTAACTCCCGTCCCCATTTCCAATGTTTTCAAATCGCAATTTGACAACACCACCATTTTCAATTTTCCACTTTCAACTTTCAATTTTCAATTCGCCCGCCGCTGGCTGCATGTGGCGAACAATGTTCGCCGCTACGGACGGGTCTGATCCCTGATCCTTGATCCTTGATCCCTGGTCGGTGCGGGGAACGCGGACGGCTGAGAGCCGTCCCTACTTCCCCACGCAGAAGCGTTCAAAGATCCGCTGGGTGATGTCCTCCCGGACGCTGCGGCCGGTGAGCTCGCCCAGGGCCTCCAGGGCGGCCTCCAGCTCCGTCAGCACGGCGTCGGGGGTGATCCCCGCCTCCATGGCGGCCAGGGCCCGGTCAATGGCCTCGGCGGCCCGGCCCACGGCCTCGGCCTGGCGGGTATTGGTGAGAATGGAGCCGTCGCAGGGCAGGTCGGTGCCGAAGCGCTGCTCGATCCAGCGGCAGAGCTTGTCCAGCCCCTCCCCCCGCAGGGCGGAGACGGCGAAGATCTGCTCAAAGGGCAGCTCCACCCGGAAGACCCGCTGGGGCAGGTCCGTCTTGTTCATGACGGCCACGGCCTGCTTCGCCCGGCGGGCGGCGGCCATGGCCCGGCGGTCCTCCTCGTCCAGGGGCTGGGCGGCGTCGCAGACGAAGATGGCCAGATCCGCCTCCTCGGCGGCGGCCCGGGAGCGCTCCACCCCCAGGGCCTCCACCCGGTCCTCCGTCTGCCGGATGCCCGCGGTGTCGGTGATCCGGGCCAGGACCCGGCCGAAGCGGGCGGTCTCCTCCACGGTGTCCCGGGTGGTGCCGGGGATCTCGGTGACGATGACCCGGTCATAGCCCACCAGGGCGTTCAGCAGGGAGGACTTGCCCGCGTTGGGCTTGCCCACCAGGGCGATTTTCACCCCCTGCTTCAGAATGCGGCCCCGGTCCGCGGTGTCCCGGAGCCAGAGGAGCTGATCCCGGTCCGTGCGGAGCTGCTGGGTGAAATCCGAGAGCTGAAAATCGGGGATCTCCTCGTCGGGGTAGTCCAGCACCGCGTGGTAGTGGCTGCAGATATCCGTGAGCCCCTGATAGATGGGCCCCAGGCGGCGGTCCAGGGCGCCCCCCAGCTGGGCGGCGGCGTTGGCGGCCATATCGGCGGTCTGGGCCTCGATGAGGTCGATGACGGCCTCGGCCCCGGTGAGATCCAGCTTGCCGTTGAGGAAGGCCCGCTGGGTGAACTCCCCGGGCCGGGCCGGACGGGCCCCCGCCCGGCACAGGGCCTCCAGGGCCGCCGTCAGCACCGCCGGAGAGCCGTGGCACTGGAGCTCCACCGTGTCCTCCCCGGTGTAGCTGTGGGGGGCCCGGCTGTAGACCGCCAGGCAGTGGTCCAGCTCCCGGCCCCGCAGATCCCGGAGGGTGCCCCAGACCAGCTTTTTGTCCGGGGCCTGGGCCAGGGGCTTGCCGCTTCGGCAGCTGAAGATCCGCCCCGCGGTCTCGGCGCAGCCCTCCCCGGAAAGCCGCAGCACCCCAATGGCGCAGGGCTGTCTCCCGGTGGCAATGGCGGCAATGATCTCAGACATGGGGATCCCTCCTTTTGGTCAAGTCAGCAAAAACAGGAAGCGATGAAATAATGAGAACCGTTTCACAGTTTCACAGTTTCACGGTTTCACGGTTTCACGGTTTCATAGTTTCATAGTTTCGTTTATTATATCCCCTCCCCCCTCATAAAACAAGCCCTTTTTGGTTGCTTTTTTTCGCGGCTTCTGCTACAATGAAAGAAAAAACGAAAGCAGGTGCTTCCATGCCGCAGTTCAGCCCCTCCAATCTGATGGTGTTTCTGCTCACGGGTATGCTGGTCTGGCTCAGCGTCAACGTGCTGCTGGCAGCCCTCCGGCTCCGGCGCAGCTATGAGCTGGCCCCCAGCCGCTTTCTCTACCCTGCCAACTGTCCGCCGGAGCTCTGCCAGGACCAGCTGGGCTTCATCCGCTTCATCTGCCCCCGGCTGATCCTCTTCGGCCTGCTGGGCCTGCTCATCAGCGTCTTCCTGCTGGTCAACGAGCTGACGGGGCTGCTGGCGGCCCTGCCGGAGTGGTTCTCCCAGGGGGCGGCCCTCTTCCTCTTCGTGCCCCTGATTATCTGGTACGTCATTTTCATCAACAAGGCCGCCAAGCGGTTCTGGTAAGGAGGCAGCCATGGGACAGACCACAATCGCCATTCTCGACGGCCAGCGCACCAACCCCGGGGATCTGAGCTGGACCCCCATCGAGGCCCTGGGCCGGGTGAGCCTCTACCCCGCCACGGCTCCGGAGGAGCTGCTGGACCACATCGGGGACCATGAGGTGATCGTGCTGGACAAGCCCGTCATCACCCGCCGGATCCTGGAGGCCTGCCCGAAGCTGCGGCTCATCGCCCTCTTCGCCACGGGCTTCAACAACATTGACGTCGAGGCCGCCCGGGAGCGGGGGATCCCCGTCTGCAACGCCCCGGGCTACTCCTCCTACGCCGTCTCCCAGCTGGCGGCGGCCCTGCTGCTGGAGATCACCACCCAGGTGGGGCGGCACAACGCCGCCCTCCGGGCCGGCGCCTGGACCGACAACCGCTACTTCTGCCAGGTTGCCCCAGGTCTGACGGAGATCGCGGGCAAGACCGTGGGCATCATCGGCTACGGCGGCATCGGCCAGGCCTTTGGCCGGATCATGAAGGCCATGGGGGCGGAGCTGCTGGTCTACGCCCGGCACCGCCGCCCGGAGCTGGAGGACGCCCACACCCATTATGTAAGCCTCAACGAGCTCTACGCCCGCTCGGACGTCATCTCCCTGCACTGCCCGGCCAACGCCGACAGCCTGGGCATGATCAACGCCGCCGCCCTGGAGCAGATGAAGGACGGGGTCATTCTGATCAACACCGCCCGGGGGGGCCTGATCGTGGAGGAGGACGTGGCCGCCGCCCTGGCCTGCGGCAAGCTCCGGGCCCTGGGCCAGGACGCCTTCGCCGTGGAGCCCATCCGGCCGGACAATCCCCTGCTGCGGGCCCCCAACTGCTATCTGACCCCCCACATCGGCTGGGCCCCCCGGGAGACCCGGGCCCGGCTGGTGGAGCTGGTGGCGGACAACATCCGCGCCTGGCAGCAGGGCCGCCCGCAAAACGTGGTGAACCCATAGCAAAGCTGTTTTGGAAACCGGAATATGGAACACGAAGCCCTTTTGCGGCGGGCGGAGGATCTGCTGCGCCGCTGTGAAAAATCGAATATCCTCACCGCCACGGCCTTTCTGACCCCGGCGGAGCAGGCCGCGGCGGCCCAATATCTCCGGGGCCGCCCGGGCTGTCGGCTGCGCTTCCACGGCGGCGGAGCGGACTGCGAGCGCCGGGTGGCCTTCTTCCTGCCGGACTGGATGGAGGAGGAGGACTTCGACCCCGCGGGCTCCATCAGCGCCCTGCGGATCGAGGCCTACTACGGCAGCCCCGGCCACCGGGACTACCTGGGGGCCCTGCTGGCCCTGGGGGTCCGCCGGGAGTGGGTGGGCGACATCCGCATCGACGGCCAGACCGCCTGGGTCTTCTGCCTGCCCTCGGTGGCGGAGCAGCTGGCGGGACTGGAGCAGGCGGGCCGGGTCAGCGTCCGGGCCGCGGTGGTGCCCCTGAACCAGGTGCCGGAGCCGGAGCGGAAGCGCCGGGCGGTCCAGTTCACCGTCCAGAGCCCCCGCTTCGACGCGGTGCTGGCGGAGACCTTCCGCCTCTCCCGGACCCAGGCCGTGAAGCTCATCGCCGCCGGGGCCGCCAGCCTCAACTATCTGCCCTGCCTGAAAAACGACGCCCCCGTCTGCGAGGGGGACGTGATTTCCCTGAAGGGCCGGGGCAAGGCCAGCGTGGCCCAGATCGGCGGCCAGAGCCGCAAGGGCCGCAGCTTCGTCACCGCCGAGCTCTGGGAGTAGGCCGGGCCCACCGGCGCCCTCCCTTCAGCGGGCAGGCGCCTCCCGTCCGGCCCGGATCATGGCGTGGAGGGTCTCCAAAGCCTCGGAGAGGGAGCCCAGGCGGTCGATGAGGCCGCAGTCCACCGCCTGCTTGCCATAGAGGACGGTGCCCACGTCGGTGGCCAGCTCCCCGGTGGCCATCATGAACTCGGTGAAGCGCTTTTTGGAGATGTGGGAATTGGCCGCCACGAAATCCGTGATCTGGCTCTGGATGCGGTTGAAATACTGGAAGGTGGCGGGGGCCCCCACCACGGTGCCGCTCATGCGCACCGGGTGGATGGTCATGCCCGCGGTGGGGGCGATCATGCAGGTCCTGGCCGCCACCGCCAGGGGCACGCCGATGGAGTGGCCGCCCCCCAGCACCAGGGAGACGGAGGGGGTTTTCATGCCGGAGATCAGCTCCGCAATGGCAAGCCCCGCCTCGATGTCTCCCCCCACGGTGTTCAGAAGCAGCAGCAGGCCGTCCACGCCCTCGTTCTCCTCAATTTGAGCCAGCAATGGCATCAGATGCTCGTATTTCGTGGTTTTGACGGTCTCGGGCAGGACCTGGTGGCCCTCGATCTGACCGATGATGGTGAGAATATAGATATTGCCGTGCCGGGTGCTCACCAGGCCGGAGCCCAGCTCCAGGGTCTGATCCAAGCTGTCTTCCCGCGCCGCGCATGTGTCTTCCATGGAATAGCCTCCTTTGGGTTTTTCCATAGCATTCCCGATTTGTCCGGTTTTATGCGGCAAACACCCACTTATGCGCGTTTGGCGCATAAGTGGGTGTTTGCGTGATCAGGCGGCAGGGCCTTCCCCGGAAGCCGACGCGGGCCTTGCGAAGCCTGCCGGCAGCTCAGGGCGCGGGCTTCCAGTGGGCGTAGAGGGTCACGGGGGTGAACTCGCCGTTATAGCCCGCAAAGCTGCCGTCGGGCTTGGTCTCCACCCCGATGAAGGAATACCAGGAATTGAGCATATAGACCCGCTTGCCCTCAGCGGTATACCAGCCATCGAACACGTAGCCCTCCTGCTGCGGAACCGGGAAGGCGCAGAGGTAGAGATTGCCCTCCGACACTAAGGGACACTCGTTGGAGTAAGCCGTCACGTTCCCCATATTGTCGTCCAGCAGCAGACCGCCGGGCTCCGCGTCCTCGGCAATCCAGGCGGCGTGGATGTTGACATAGCGGACGCCGTCCTCGGAGGGCGGGATATAGACCACGTTTTCCTGGGTCAGCACCTGGCCCATGTCAAAGCAGAAATTCGTATCCGGAATCAGCCGTTCAACGGGAGGCTCGCCGGTGCCCAGGTCGGGGGTGTAGATCTCCCGCTCATAGCCGTTGTCGAAGGGGTTGCCATAGTCCACCACCCAGCCGCCGAAGCTGTAGCCGGACGGCGCGTGATAGCTGGGCGGAATGTAGAAGCTGAACTCCGATTCAGGGAAGCGCTCCTGGGCCAGGATGGTGACGCCCGCATCGTTGGGAATGACAGAGGGAACCTGGAAGTCCCAGGTGTCGTTGTAGACGGTGACGACGATGGTACCCTCCTCCAGCGGATAGACGGGGAAGGCAGTGGCAGCGTCGGAGGCGGGGACGCGGTTGGACTCCACATAGTAGTGGGCACCGGTGCTGTCGTCTACCCAGTCCAGCATGACGCTGACCTCGCTGGACTCCGGCAAGGAGCCTATCCCGGAGGGGCCGGAATAATAGGTGAGCCAGCCGTGCTCGGGGTCGTACTCCAGCGGCATCGCGTCAGGCCCCTCCCCAAAGGAGAAGGCAAAAACCTCGCCGCCGTCATAGCACAGGGTTCCGATGGAGTCAATCCGCAGCTCGTAGGCATGGTCGTCCTCCGGCTGAGGGGTCAGCGTCGCCTTGTACTCGATTCCGCCGCCGGGCTTCACGAAAAGATAGGCGTCCAGCGCCGGGGCGGGCGGAAGCTCCAGCTCCAGGGTCGTGGTATAGACGGTCTGACGCTGCTCTCCCTCCTCCTCGTAGCTGGCCAGCAGGGTCAGGGTCAGCTCGCCCTCCAGGCCGGCGGCATCCACGCTGTACTCCCGCACCACACGGGGCTCTGTCCAGACGTCGGGATCCGTCTCCGGGCTCACGCTCCGTCCCGCCTCGTCGGAGACCTGGGTATAGACCGCTACAGGCCAGGGCGTGGGCTCATAGTCCACATACTCCTCCAGGTCCGCGTCCAGGCTGGGGATGGGGCTGTAGACCTGGTAGGAGAAGACAACCGTATCACCCCGGCGTCCGGCGTAGGTCACGTCAATGACCACGCTGCCCTGGGGCGCCTCAGACGGCTGCGTGGGCGCTTCGGTTGGCGGCGCGGTCGGAGCCGTGGGACTTGTCGGCTCGGCAACGGGCTCCGTCGGCGCCGCAGCGGGCTCCGTCGGCGCCGCAGCGGGGTTCAGATTGTGGAAGCAGAGAAAGACGCTCAGCAGCAGGGCCGGGATTAGCAGCAGCTGCCGCAGGCGGCGCTTCTTCGGCGCCTCCGGCCCGGGGCCGCTCCCCTGCCCAAACTCCGGGGGCGGAGCGGCCAGCTCCAGCTCCGGCAGCGGTCCGGCCTCCGGCGGCGGGGCGCTCAACTCCGGAGGATGCTTGTAATATTCCATAGCGTGACCTCCCGGAATCGGGGCTTATTTGCTGTGGACGTCCACCTGGGGGAAGGGGCACTCCACGCCCAGCCTGCGGAAGCCCACAAAGAGATCGTGGTTCAGAACCCGGGCGCCGGAATAGATGTCCGACTCCCCCACCTCCGCCACAAAGCGCAGGTCCACGGAGCTGCTGCTCAGGGCCTGAACCCCCAGATAGACGGGTCTGGACTTGAACAGCTCCGGATGCTTTTGCAGGATCTCCTCCAGCAGGGCGGGGATCTTCTCCTCCAGCTTTTCAATGTCCGTCTCATAAGGGATGGAGAAGTCCGTCACCGCCTTGGAGCTGTTGTCGGAGCGGTTGAGAATATTCTTCATGTCGGAGTTGTTGATGATCTTCACGTTGCCGCCGGTGTCGGTGAGGCTGGTGGTCCGGATGCCGATTTCCGAGACCGTGCCCCGGAAGCCTCCCACCTCGATGATGTCCCCCACGTTGTACTGGTTGTCCATCAGAATGAAGAATCCGGTGACCACGTCGGTGATCAGGCTCTCCGCCCCGAAGCCGATGATCAGGGCGATGATCCCCAGCCCGGCCAGGACCGTGGGCACGTCCACGTTCAGCAGGGAGAGGACGCCGATGACAATGACCAGGATGGCGATATAGCGGATCAGATTGGCCGTCAGGGTCATGACGGTGCGGGCCCGGTGGTTTTCGGTTTTGATGAAGCCCAGAATCAGCAGAATCAGATGCTCCAGGGCCAGGACGCCGAAGATCACCAGCAGAATCCGGCCCACGCCTGCCCAGCCCAGGGAGGCCCAGGTCTGGGACCAGCTTTTGCCCAGCTCCAGCCCCCTCCCGGCTCCCAAAACCAGCAGCAGGCCCACGGCGGCGACAAAAATCAGCAGCTTGACGATATGCTTGGTACGGTTCATAGAATCGCTTCCTTTCCAGTTTTTTCTCCCGATTCCACTATACAACCTTTTCGATTTATATGCAAGCTGTTTTCAAAAAAATCCGAAACAATCGGGATTTTTCCCAAGGATTGCTTCGGATTTTTGTATGTTTATAACAGTCTTCGTCCCAGCGCCCTCAGATCCATCCGGTCCAGGGACAGGATGGCCCCCGCCGGGGCCGCCGCTTCCCGGGGCGAGAGGCCGGAGCGGATGTACACGGCGTCCATGCCCGCCGCCGCGGCCCCGCCGACGTCGCAGCCCGGGTCGTTGCCGATCATGAGGCAGTCCTCCGGCGGCAGGCCCAGCTCCTCCAGGGGGACCCGGAAGAAGCGGGGGTCCGGCTTGCGGAAGCCTTCCTCGGAGGAGAGATAGACCCGGTCGAAGTACTTCGTCAGTCCCAGCAGCGCCAGCTCCGGCCGGGTGAAGCAGCTCTGGGCGTTGGAGAGCAGGATCACCCTCCGCCCCGGGGCCCGCAGGGCCTCCAGCAGCGCCCCGGCCCCGGCGTAGGCCCGCAGATGGGTGGTGGAGGCCCGGCGGAAGTACCAGGCGGTATCCGCCAAAAGCGTCTCGGCGGGCCGCAGGCCCTTCTCCGTATACAGGGCCCGGAAGACCCGGAGCAGCTCGATCTCCACCAGGGCCCCGGGATGGAGGGCCTGAAGGGCCGCCGTTTCCGCCCCGCAGAGCCGCAGATAGGCGCTGCGCAGCTCCTGCGCGTCATAGGCCGCCCCATGGGCCGTATAGTATGCCGCCGCGTCCTTCCAGAGCTTCGGCCTGCCCTCGTCCGTGTGGATGTCCACCAGGGTGCCGTAGAGGTCAAAGAGATACGCCCGGTATTGCTTCATGGAAAACGCCTCCAAGGATTCGGAATTGTCAGTCTGTAGCGCCGGCAATCTGCCGGCCCGATCCGCTCCGGCTTGCCGTTACGGCCGGCAGATTGCCGGCGCTACCGACTTGCGTATTCTGATTCTCAAATCAAAACCGCGGCCCGGCCTGGGCAGGTCGGGCCGCGGGGATGGCGGATCAGCAGAGGGTGGCGTAGATGACGGCCTTGATGGTGTGCATGCGGTTCTCGGCCTCGTCGAAGACCTTGGACTGCTTGGACTCAAAGACCTCGTCGGTGACCTCCATCTCGGTGATGCCGAACTTCTTGGCGATGTCGGCGCCGATGGTGGTCTTGGTGTCGTGGAAGGAGGGCAGGCAGTGCATGAAGATGGCGGTGGGCTTGGCGTTGGCCATCAGCTCCTTGTTCACCTGGTAGTCCTTCAGCAGGGCGATGCGCTTGGCCCAGATCTCGTCGGGCTCGCCCATGGAGACCCAGATATCGGTGTAGATCACGTCGGCGTCGGCGCTGCCTTCCTTCACGTCCTCAGTCAGACGGATGGTGCAGCCGTGCTCCGCGGCAATCTCCTTGCAGGTCGCCACCAGACCCTCCTCGGGCCACAGCTCCTTGGGGCCGCAGGCGGTGAAGTTCATGCCCAGCTTGGCGGAGACCACCATCAGAGAGTTGGCCACGTTGTTCCGGGCGTCGCCCATGAAGGTGAAGTTCTTGCCCTTGACGGTGCCGAAGTTCTCCTCGATGGTGAGCACGTCGGCCAGCATCTGGGTGGGATGGAACTGGTTGGTCAGACCGTTCCAGACGGGAACGCCGGCATAGCGGGCCAGCTCGTCCACGATGGACTGGTCGAAGCCCCGGTACTCGATGCCGTCATAGATGCGGCCCAGCACCCGGGCGGTATCCGCGATGGATTCCTTCTTGCCCATCTGGGAGCTGCCGGGATCCAGATAGGTCACGCCGCAGCCGAGATCCATGCCGGCCACCTCAAAGGAGCAGCGGGTACGGGTAGAGGTCTTTTCGAACAGCAGAACGATGTTCTTGCCGGCCAGGTAGCGATGGGGCTCACCGGCCATCTTCTTGCGCTTGAATTCGCGGCTGAGGTCCAGCAGATAGCGGATCTCCTCGGGAGTGTAGTCCAGCAGCTTCAGGAAATTGCGTCCTCTGAGATTGACAGGCATGGTAATTTTCTCCTTTTTTGTTAAAGGTTATATGTACGGTCCGGTTTGACCGCAGCTTACAGACAGTTACAGCGGGCGGCCAATGACCGCCCCTACTGTGGAAACCTCGGGTAGCGGCGCACATTGTGCGCCACGGCTGCCGCCCCGTTTTGCGGGCGGCCAATGACCGCCCCTACCGTGGAAGCCTCGGGTAGCGGCGCACATTGTGCGCCACGGCTGCCGCCCCGTTTTGCGGGCGGCCAATGACCGCCCCTACAGAGCAGCTCGATTCAAAGGCATGGACATGCAGCGGGGGCCGCCGCGGCCCCGGCTGAGCTCGCCGGAGGGGATCTTCAGCACGGTGATGCCGTTCTCCTCGAAGATCCGGTTGGTGACCACGTTGCGGTTGTAGGCCACCACCTTGCCGGGGGCCACGCAGAGGGTGTTGGAGCCGTCGTTCCACTGCTCCCGCTGGGCCACCACGTTGTCGCCGCCGCCGCAGAGGATGAGCTGAATGTCGTCCCGGTGGAGGTGGTACTCCAGGGCCGCCCGGAGATTGTCGCCCATATCCCGGATGTGGAGCCTGCCCTGGGCGGCGGGGGTGATCTCAAAGATCCGCAGGCTGTCCAGCATATCGGGGAATACCACGAACTTGTTGTGGTCCACCTGGGTCAGCACGGTGTCCAGGTGCATGGTGGCCCGCATGCAGGGGATCTCCAGGGCCAGCACGGTGCGAACCGTGGCGTCCTGGTCCGCGAAGAGCTTCTTGGCGATGTTCTCCACGGCCTCGGGGGTGGTACGCTGGGAGATGCCGATGGCCACCACCTCCGGCGACAGGTTCAGCACGTCGCCGCCCTCCAGGGAGTAGTGCTCGGTGCCGTTGGCGTAGAGATGGACCTTGCCCCCGAACTCGGGATGGTATTTGAAGATGTAGCGGGCAAAGATCGTCTCCTGGCAGCGGGTGACGGAGTACATGCGGTTGATGGCCACGCCCTCGCCGATGGACTCGAAGGGGTCCCGGGTGAAGTAGAGGTTGGGCATGGGCTCCAGGACGAAGTTGTTCTGCCGGTTCAGCATGGCGGGCAGGGTGAACTTGGGGGAGGCCCCCAGCTCCCGGAAGGAGACGCCGGCCATGGTCTTCAGAATCAGCGCCTTGTCGTCGGGAATCGCCATCAGGTATTCATAGAGCTCCCGGCGGTAGTCCACGTTGGGGGAGAAGGTGACAAACTCCTTCAGGAATTCCTCCCGCAGGCCGGGGTTGGCCTTCAGGGTCTCGGCGGCCAGATCCTCCAGATAGACCACCTCGGAGCCGTTCTCCCGCAGGACCTGGGCGAAGCGGTCGTGCTCCTGCTGGGCCACCTCCAGATAGGGGATGTCGTCGAAGAGCAGCCGGTCCAGGGTGCCGGGGGTCAGATGCTCCAGCTCCTGGCCGGGACGGTGCAGCATAACGCGCTTGAGGGGCGCGATCTCACTTTTGACATAGATCGGCATAAAAAATTGCTCCTTTGCCAAAGAGGCCATAGTTTCATGCTTCTATTATATCCGCAATTCCGCTTTTTGTCAACTCCGAACAAGTACCTGTACCATAAGAACAGCTAATATTGTGAAAAACGCTAAAGCTCCAGCTCATAGCGGCCGCAGGCGTTGATGATGGTGGTCTCCCCGGCCTGGCAGATCCGCTGGGAAAAGGTGCGGTAGTTCAGATGCTGGTGGCCGTGGATGAGGTATCTGGGCTTGTACTGCTCGATGAGCTCATTGAAGCATTCGAAACCCCGGTGGGCCGGGTCGTCCGCGTCCCCGTAGCCCCGGGCGGGGGCGTGGGTCAGGATGATGTCCACCCCTCCGGCCTTCTTGACGGCCCGGCGCAGCTTCCGGGCCCGGCGCTGCATCTGCTTTTCGCTGTACTGGTGGGGGCCGCCGCTGTAGAGCATGCTGCCCCCCAGGCCCAGGATCCGCAGCCCCTTGCAGACCACGAGCTTGCCGTCCACGCAGTCGCAGCCCTCGGGGGGATCCGCCTCGTAGCGGGTGTCGTGGTTGCCGTGGACGTAGAGCAGGGGCCGGTTCGCCATGGTCACCAGAAAGCGCAGGTAGGCGGGCTTCAGGTCCCCGGCGGATAGGATGATATCGTATCCGGCCAGGCGGCCCGGCTGGTAGTAGTCGTACAGATAGGGTTCCTCCTGGTCGGAAATCAGCAGCAGCTTCACAGCTGTTTCTCCTCCTTTACGGTGGTAATATCATCCCGGTAGAGGCCCAGCAGGCGGACCATCTCCCTGGAGCCGGGCAGCAGCTCGTCGAAGCCGGGGAAGGCGCCGTCCACGTTGTCGCAGAGCCAGTCCATCCGCATCAGAGCCTCCGCCCCCAGGCCCTCCTCGCCGCTGCAGCGCAAAACGCCGTTCTGATCCAGGATCCGGCTGCGGAAGGGGTCGATGCGGCCTTCGGCCAGGCCGCGCTTCAGCAGCTGGGCCAGGCTGCGGACGCCGTCCGGCAGCTGGTCGGAGAGGCGCACGTCTATGACGCCGCTGTCCATGCCGAACCAGAGGTTCACGGCCTTGTCGGCGGGGCCGGTCTCCAGCTTGCCCTGGAGGGCGGAGCGCACCAGCTTCTCATAGAGGGCGCCCCAGTTCCAGCAGGGCAGGGCCAGGGCCGTCTGCTCGCCCTTCCCGTCGTCCAGGTAGGTGCCCCACTCGAAGGCCCAGTAGCCGTCCTCGGAGCCTGCGGCGTCCCGGTTGGAGATCACCCGGATCCCCCGGCGGCGCAGCTCCTCGGCGCAGTCCCGGCGGGCGCAGGACCAGAGCAGCTCCACCCGGGCCCGGGGATTCACCATGCGCACCCCCAGGGCGAAGGCGTTGATGGCGGCGGGCTCCCCGAAGATGGGGTAGCTGGAGATATAGCCCACCCGGTCGTTGGCGGCCATGGCCCCGGCAATGGCGCCGGTGATGAACTTGCACTCGTAGATCCGGCTGTAGTACATGGTGACGCCGGTGTAGGGCTGGGAGATGGCGCAGTTGAAGACCTTGACGTTCTTGTGCATGGCGGCGATCTTCCGGCAGGCGTCGATCATGGGGGGCGTGGTGGCAAAGATGATCTCCGCCCCGTCCTCCACCGCCCCGGTCATGGCGGCGAAGTAATCCCGGTCCCGGGCGATGTAGGTCATGGCCTCCGCCTTGCCCTCCAGGGCCTCCACCATGGCCCTGCGGCCCTGCTCGTGGGCGTTGGTCCAGCTGCTGGTCTTGGGATCGAAACCGTAGATAAAGGCCACCTTGATCCGGTCCGGCTGGCTGACGGCGCTGATGAGCTTGGAGACCAGGCCCTGGTCCTTCTCGGGCAGCTCCGGCTGTACCTCGATGGCGGGGGTCTCCGACTCGTTTTGCAGCTTCATATCCGGCCAGAGGGCGGCGATGTGGCTCACCAGCTCGTTCATGCCCATCTCCTTGATGTCGGAGAAGCGGAAGACCTGGAGCCAGACCAGCAGGGCCTCCGCGGGGGTGGCGGGCTGCTGCTTCATTTTGGCGTAGGCGGCCTGGAAGCGGGCGAAGCCGGAGCGGAAGCTGCGGCGCTCGTCCTCGGACCAGACGTGGCCCTCCTCCATGCCCAGGGCGGCCAGGAGCCTTCCGTAGTCGCCGGGCTTTTCCATGTTCAGACCGTAGAGGCCCGTCAGATTGTAGAACTGCAAAAACTCGTAGTAGCGCTTGATCTCCGGCTCCTCGCTGCGGGCGGGCAGATCCCGGATCACCTTGGCCGCCACGGTGGGGGCGTCGTAGCTTTTCAGCACGCTGACCCGCTTGTTCCCCTCCTGGACGTAGAACTTGCCCAGGAATTCATAGGCCAGGATGGGGTCCCGGATCCCCTCCTCGGCGTGGGCCTCGCAGAGGCGGATCCATTTGGTGCCGAACTCGGTGTCGGGCTCCAGCAGGGGCATGAAGTTCCCGGCCAGGGCGGCGGTGCGCCCCGCGCTGCGGGTGCCCACGATGAGCTCCGCGGGGATATTCAGCAGGCCCAGCTCCACCCGGCCGACGATCTCGTAGCGGGACTCGATCTCGTCGAGCACCGCGGGATAGGGATCCAGGCCCTGGGCCTGGGCTGTTTTCAAATATTTCTGGCCGCTTTTCAGGGCCTTGGCGTATTGTTCACTTGCTTCGTAAGACATGCTTGGCATTTCCTTTTCATGGATAGATTTCCTTGGTTCGGCCACATTCTACCATGTTTGGGCAAATGGGTCAAGACGCAAAAACCCACAAGGAAATCCGCTTCCCTGTGGGTTTTTCGTGCATATTTCAGACAGCTTGCCCCTATCTGTTTTCGTCTATGATCCCGTAGCGCTCCAGCAGGCGGACCCGCTCCCGGCCGATGCGCAGGCTGGCGGCGGGGCTCTGCCTGCCGTACTTCTTCCGGCCCAGCAGATAGTCCGCTCCCCGGGCGGCCCAGGCCGCGGGCAGCAGCCAGGGACGCTTTTTCAGCCAGGGATAGCGCCCCGAAAGCCTGGAGGCCGGCAGCAGCAGGCTGCTTTTCAGGCCTCCCGCCCGGCTCGTCTCTCCCTTGCCCCGGGCCGCGGCGGCCAGGGTGATGTTGGCGCTGTGGAGCCGGTCGATGGCCTCCCCGTAGAGCCCCGCGTCCAGCATGTCCTCCAAAAGGGCCGTCTCGTCGCTCTCCACCTCGGCGAAGACCCCCGGGGCCGGTATGCCCAGCTGCTTCTCCCCCACCCGGAACAGGGCGGCGGCGAAGCGCAGACAGCGGAAGGCGGCGCACTGATTTTTGATATATTCCAGATCCAGCTCTTCGGCATAATGCCGGGCAAAGAGGCAGATATCCGCCCCCACCCGCAGGCCGATGCCGCTGTGGAGGAAGTGCTTGAAGGCGTGGAGGATCAGAAAGAGCAGATGATCCGTGGGGGCCAGGGTTTGCAGCCTTACGTCCTGGACCTGAATGGGGACGCTCCGGCCCAGGGCCTCGGCAAAGGGCTCGTTGAAGGCCGCGAAGAACTCCGAGTCCGGGTCAAAGAGGCAGCGGTGCAGCTCCACGTAGAGGGGCGAGCCGGGCTTGTGGTAGCCCAGCTCCTGGCACTGCCGGGGATCCGCCTCCGGGTCGTCCGGCCTGAGGCCCAGCTCCAGAAAGGCCCGGTGGAAGTCCATAATCTGCGCCTCCGGCACCAGAACGTCGTCGTCCACCGAGGGCCGCAGCAGCGGCCTGGGCCAGAGGTCCCGCAGCACGGGCCCCTTGAGCACCACCGGCTCCAGCCCCCGCTCCCGCAGCCCCAGCACCAGGTTCAAAAACTCGTTCTCCTGCACCGCCTGGCGGGCCACTTGCTCCAGGGCATGATCCTTCCATTGGAGCTCCGCTTCACATGAGCTTTGTTGTTGACGCCAGCCTCGAATAGCGCTGCGGCAGGAGGGAAGCGAGATGGACGCATCCAGAATCAGCGGAAGAATCTTTTGCGCCTCCGCCCGACGAAGCAGGGCAATCCACTGCTCCGTTGTCAGCTCCGGATCCACAGGCGGGCGCTTATTCAGCGCAGCGTCGGTAAGAGAAAGCAGGACTGCATCCGCTCTGTTCATAGCCGGCCCTCATCCTTTTCGCGAATCATGAAGCCTTGCTCCACAAGGTTTTCACAAAAACGTTCAATTCTTTGCCTGATCTCGTCCTCAGACTTTTTTGTCAGAACCTGGTGCAGCCTGATAATGGTTTCGTCGCTTTCTCCCTTTTGTATCAGATCATAGGTTATGGCCCAAAGACTCGGCAGACGGATAATGGATTTGCAATGATCGTATGTGACGCGGGAAGGAATCAGAACGTGAAGGCCGCATATTTTAGCCTGGACGATACCGGGACGTGGTTTATACTGCATGAGGCACCTGCTTTCCATCAATGAAATACGGTCTCCAATAACAGCCTCGTAGAAGCCGGGACGTCATGTGTCGTCAGCCTCCAAATGGAAGCCGTGTTCAGTAGTCTTGTTTCCAAATCTGCAATTTGACGGATCATCTCCGGATTCCATCCTGTATGGATGAATTGCGGGTACAGGGGAAGCGCGGCTTCTCGCTCCGACAGTGAGACAATGCGATTCTCTTCTCCGCGATTCAGAAGAATCAGACCCGCCAGGGGGGCGGCATCCGCACCGTGCCAATTCTCTTTCCCGTTCCATGGCGAGGGGTGTACGTACACCACGTCCGTGCGTTTCGTGGAAGCCCGCCTGATTGAGGAAGAATCGGAACCAAGGGAATTGGGGGCGCTTCCCCCTCCTTTGCTTTCAGCGGCTTGACGGAATTCGAGAATGGGGCGATCCCCGCAGATGACAGAAAACGCGCCGGGACGAAGCTTTTGCAGCCAGTGTGCCTGCGTGGATTTGCCTACGCCGCTCTCTGCACAGATCAAATACGCTCGGTCGCGCCAGCGCAAAGCGGCAGCATGTATGATGACGCATTCATGCGGTACCAACGCCTCTGAAAAGTAAGGGGTCAGAACGCTGTATTCCGTATGGGCCGAATCCGCGAAGCCCTGAGTACGGAGCTCATCCCAATCACGCTGCAGGACGGATATCTCGGCAACGGGTGCTGCGTTGCTTTTCGGCTCCGGAATCTGAAAGTATTCAGCCGTTTCCTTATGCCGGAGTTGGCAGGAAAAAACATATTGCAGCAATTGAATTTGTTGTCTTATCATATTGATCTTGATTGGAAAAAGAGAAGGCAGTCTGACGAAGCCTTCTCTTTTTCCAGTATCACAAAGCTTACCATTCACCCGGCCCTTTGATATTGGCCTGGACCGAATCCGTAAACACAGCGATGCTAAATTCATAAAGGTCGAAATCCAGGTCGCCTTCGTCTTCCAGCAGATCCTGCATATCAACCAGGCGATAGTGCGTGCCGTCTTTCGTATAATCTACGATATCGGTTTGGATATAGTCAGTAATACCGCAAGTTAGCAAAAAACCCCACTGTTCATCAGTGAACGCAAAAAAACTGGAACCAGGAATAAACTTCCCCATGATAATCCTTCCTTTCTTCTTAATGTATCAATTGCCGCCGAACCCGATATTACCGGTAATTACTTCAGTGTGATCATCTTCGATCTCCAACCCGGAAAATGGTTCTTCCTCAGTCGAGGAGATTTCCGGCGCGGCGGTTTCGGTCAATTCCCCACTAATTGCAGGCGTAAGCGTATTCGTCTGAGCACTTGTATCAGACTCTGCGCCTCCGGAGGTGTTTTGAGAGGCCGCTTCAGATTCAGAAGAAATGACCGGAGCGATTACCGTCGGTGCAGTCGGTTTTTTTTCTTGTTCATCTTTTGTTGTACAAGCTGTGCAAACGCAACAGATGAACAGAATCGAAATTACGATCAAACACATTCGTTTCATACGATTATCCCCTCGGACAGCTTAGGATTTCCGGAGGGGGAGATTGCTCCCCCTCCGGATCTTTCGTGATCACATTCCGTAATCAGGAAGGATTTGCCGGATAATAAGCCCAATCAACAGTGGCACTGCCTTTCGCAAACTTGACAATATAGTTTGCGTTGGAGCTGAACTCTTGATCCGACCCATCAGAAGTGGAATTCAGCGGAATGTCTCCGGTCTGATCATCGTTGGCTTCTCGATACCAGTACTCGCCGTTAGCATCAGGCCCAACAGGAGCACCGTCCATGCGAACCAGAATAACATGCTCCCAATCGCCTTCCGGTACCTTGCAGAAATGAAGACCATTTGAGACATATTCCATCTTCACCCACGCATGCGTCGCAGTATTGCCGCTTCCCTTGAAGAAGTAAGCCATCTGCTGTACAGCATCCTGCGTCCAGTTAACTCCTGTACCACCGTTATAGTCGAAGTACATGATTTCGGTGCCGTCAAAGTGCCTGGTCCAGGTATAGAGCTTGCCGCCTTCTTCCCGGTTGGAATTCGGCGCGAAGTTCAAGCCGTTGTTGGTCACCTTGACGCCGTCGGGCGTGGTGTAGGTAGGTACAACGGTGAAGGATTCCCCGGCAAAATCGGTCTTCTGCGCAGCCATCACAACGCCGCCGTTCACATTGTTGAAATCCGCTGCGGAAATCGAGACGACCACGTCCTCGGGGTTGGACGAACCGGCCTGCTGAATCATGGAGAAGCTGAGGGACAGACTCTTTCTGGGAACGAAGCTCTCTTCTTCGCTGCCCTTCTGAACCATGTAGCCCGCATTCTGATAGTTTCCGTCATCCAGCAGAGAAATCAGCCAGATATCCTTGATCTCCTTGGTCGGGCTTGTGGTATCGTAGGTGTAGAACATCTTGGCAGCCAGGTACTGGGAAGGAACTTCCTTCAGGTAGAAGATCGCGCCGGGCTTCGGCGTGACCGCGTCGCCGCGGACAGTCTTCTGCGCAGCCTTCTTGTTCCAGACAGGCGTATTCTTGGTATAGGTGCCATCCGAATTCTTCACATACTGCGTGTTGGTTCCATTCCCTTCGCTGTCCACATAGAGGAAATCGCCGAAGTAATTCTTGAAGCTCTTGCCCTGAGCGCTCATGGTGGTAGTCGCCAGAGTATACGCCTTGGACTGATCATTGCCGGCAGCGGCAGCGGCAGTCCAATTTGCGGCAGCATTATTCGCAGTATAGGCATCGGCAACCGCCTGGACGTCCGCATGCTTTACGTTAGCGTAGGCATAATTCACGTCGCCCTCTGCCATATAATAGCCGCCGTAGAGGTAGCCGGGCTTCACGTGGGAAGTCAAGTCAGCAGTACCGACCATATAGCTCACGCCGCTCACGGCGGTGCCGCTTGCGTTGATAGGCATGGACACAGCTTCCAGCTCACCGGTAGAAGAGTGCAGCACGTAGAACACGTCCCGCTGCCACACCGCATAGAGGCCGTGGTAAGGCGTGTTCTCATTGGCGGCGATCTGGGTGAAGGCTGCGCCGTTGTTCAGCTCTGTATTGTTCTCACGTACAGAGAAGTATGCTGCGTTGTCCCCTTCTGCGGGATGATAGACAAGCCAGAGCTCGTTCTCCGTCAGGCCCTCGTAGGAAACGATCTTTTGAGTCGTGGTGCCATCCAGATTCTCAACGTCGTCCACTGTGTACTTGCCGGCAAAAGAAGGCGCGTAGGTCGCAACCTGATCGGCCATCTCGGGCATACGGGCCCAGCCCAGGAAGGTGTAGCCGTCCAGCTTCAGGGCTGCATAAGAGTTCAGCGTCTCAATGTCAATGCCGTTGTTGACCACGACTTCGTTGGAGTTCTTGTAGCCCTTGTTCGGCTCGATATCGGCGCCGTTGTTGGCATACCAGGTGACGTGAGTATTCTTGACGCTCTCCTTCGGCCCATAGACCGCGCGGAGGGTGACGGTGTAGATCTTGGTGACCGCCGTTGCATAAGTGGCATAGACTACCAGATCGTTCTGAACGTTGGTGAATTCCTTATCCCAGCCCTTGAAGGTAAAGCCTTCACGGACAGGGTCTGCAGGAGCGGTGGCGCTGCCTCCGCGCATGACCTCCTCGGTCTTCAGCACTCTGCCGTTCCAATCCTTGAAGGTGACAATGAAGGTGCCCTCGCGCTTGTACTGGGCAGTAAAGACCTGGTCGGAAGTAATGGGAGTGGCGTCAGGCTGCGGATCCCAGCGGGTGAAGATGTAGGTGATGCCGTTTTCTACATAGTTTCCAGGATCCGCGGGAGCGGTCGCGTATTCGCCGTCGTTGACGGTCTGAGTATCGCTGCCGCCGTGCCAGTTGAAGGTGACGGTGTGGCTGGCAGGCGTATAGGTTACGGTGACGGTGACGTTGCTGGTACCCATGGAGCCGGACACGGTGGCGGTATCGACGTTGTAGCCGCTGATCACGGGGCTGGCAACGCTGTAGGCCACGCCCTCGGGAACCTCGTCGGTGTAGGTGGTCGCCGCAGTGGTGCCGTCGCCGTACACGTAGTTGATGGTCAAGGTGTGGGTCAGAGCATAAATGCCAATGGGGTCTGCTACACTCGTTCCATTTGCAACCGTGTAATCATAATAACCAGAACTGTCGGCGGAATCAGCGAAGGATAAGTAGTTATAGCCGTCCGTCGCTTCCGTGTTGTAAAAATATCGTGTATCCTCATAGTAGAGCCAGGGACTGGAACTGGATTTAACTGTCAGATAGGAGTTGGAAGGCGATAAGATATTTAAAAATTCTCCATTGCCCACATTTTGCCAGGTCCAGCCATTGGCGGCGTCGCCGCCGGCGGTCCAAGTAAGGTCGCCGACTTGGGTGTCGAGGATCGTCACGGTGTTTCCGGAACGCTGGATCTCAGTACCAAGGAGCCAACTCTGACTATTGGATGAATTGGGATGTTTCGTACCAGACAGTGCATAGCTGACGCCATCAGCAACGATCACATAGGAGATGCCGGGAACCGGGGTGTCCACCTTGGTGTAGGTGACAGGCTCGCCCTGTTCCACCAGCTCGAAGAAGGTGATTGTCGCAGTCGTTCCGGCAGTGGATGAGAGATCGAAGTACGGACCGGTGTAAAACTTCACATAACGATAAGACAGGCCGGTATTTGTGTTAACAATGTTGTTGTTTCTCCAGGTCCAGGTATTGTTGGTCTCACCAAAGTTCAGGTAACCGCCGCTTGTAGCGCCAAGATAGCCTGCAGTGGCGTTCTGGAACATCAGCTGCTGGCTGGCGTTGTCTGTCACCGTCCACAGGTACTGCTCGTAGTCACCGGTGATCTCGCCGGAGGAAACCGTGGTTTGAACGGCCTTCGGGCAGTTATTGCTATTATAGTACGTATTACCGATCAGGTACGCGGTCGAGCCGGTAACGTAGGCGATCAGGTAGGAGTGGCCGACCACGGGCGAGCTGACCTCCTGGTACACGTCGGAGGAGGAGCCTCTGACGGGGCCTCTGGTCTGGTGAACAGGAGCGGCCGCATTTCCGGTATTTGCACCGGGGGCATCACTCACTTCGGCCCACTCCGCGTCAATTTCCAGAAGCATACCGGGATGGATCTGCCTGACAACATTGCCGTTCTTATCCAGAACTTCCCAGTACTCGAACTGGTAATCAGCCGGAAGATCCGGCGTAGAACCGGAGCGAACAATCAGGTTGGACTGGTCAGTATAGGACAGGGGGTCCTTCCAGGTAGTGGGCTGGTTGGTTTCTTCGGTGAACTTACCGGTTTTGCCCGTTGTATTTTCCTGCTCAATGGCATCATATACCACGGTAATGCCGGTGGCGCCGGGCAGCACCTTACGCCACTTGGCGTACAGATGCACCATCTCATCGATCCAGGGGCGGTTCACGTCCTCGTTGGTGCCGTCGTCCTCGGTGGCGTACCGGGGGTCGGCCTTCTCCGTCGCGCCGTACGCCTGGGCCAGGCCGGCCATGGAGGTGTCGGTATAGCGGGTGGAGAAGTTATAAGGCTGGGTGCAGGCCTCATCAGTGTACCAGCCGACGAGTACGTAGCCTTCCATGGTGCCCTCGATGGGGTTGCCCTCGGAAATGACGCCGTCGTAGGCGACGCGGAAGTTGGATTTCTGGTCCGGGTCGTTCCAGCTCACGTCGTCCCAATCCTTGCCCTCCTCGTTGACGTGAAGGAATACGCGGAACTCGCGCTGGCGGAACTTGGCGTAGACGGTGATGCCGCCCTGGAGCATAGACTTGCCGGCGAAGTCATAGGCGGTGGTGCAGCCGGGGTCCACGAACCAGCCTTCAAAGACGAAGGAGCTGTCGGTAAAGTCGCCCGCAGCCACGGGATCGTAGTAGTTGGTGCCGCCGTCCTTCTTGTAGGAGTCCACGGAGGCCTCGAAGAAAATGGGATCGGTATGCTTCAGCTCGCCGGTGTGTGGCGCGGCCATTTCCACGTCTCTGCCGTTGACAAAGGTGCCGTACATGAAGGTAATAGGCATCTTGACGCGGCTGTAACGGAACTCGATCTTGCCGTTCACAGGCTTGAGATGGGAATCGTCGGTAGGCTCGAAGCCGTCGTACTTCACCTGTACTCCGTCGTCGATCCACTCGGTCCAATAGGCGCCGTCATGATAATCGGTAGCGGTCTTGGCGGAGCCCCAGGTAAAAGTGTAGGTCTTATCGTCGCCGGTACCGGTGCTGGTGATGTCGGTGGTGAGATAGTAGGTTCTCACACCGGAGGGCAGCTTCACGCGGTACTGGTAGGAGGAATAGCCGGAGAAGGAGCGGAACAACATGCCGTCGGTGGTCTTGCAGGGGATGGTGAACGCGGCGGAGGTGGGCCAGGAGCCGTCGCTGTTCTGCAGGAAGTGGTAGACGTTGGCGTCAAAACTCTCTTCCACACCGTACAGATTGTACTCGCCGCTCTGGGCGAAGCAGTCCATGATACTGATGAAGCTGCTTCCGTTGGGATCGTCGATCATCCAGCGGTAGTCGGTGGGCCAGGTGTAGTTGTACTTGCTCAGCTTCTGATCGTAGAGGCCGGTGTACGTTTCGCGCTCCGCCCAGTCGCGGGTGTAGTAGGTGTAGCCGGTCGTGGTGCCATAGGTGTACTGGTAATAGCGCTGCCCTTGCCAGATATACCATTTGTTATCCGAACTGGAATAATACCACCAGTAATATGTTGTTGAGCCGCTGCTGGCTGTATCGTAATCCAGCATATACAGGGCACCGTCAATCACAGCGTACTGTGTGTTCTGGGTGCTGTAACTGGCCGTGGTGGGAACGTAGACGTAGTTGTAACTACTGTTGCGGTAGCTGATCGGGCAGTAGGAACCGTTGTAGTTGATAAAATAGACCGGCGAAAGCGGAGCGCCCGTATTGGAGGTCGGCGCAGAGCCGGGAGTGGGGTGAGTGGAAATCGCGGTGTACTGCTGGGTCGTGAACTTGATGGAGCAGAGGTCGCGGTCGTAGTACACGTTGACGACGGTGGTGCCGTTGGGATTCACCACCGTGTCCTTGGAGACGACGCCTTTGGTCTCGTTGTAGGTGAAGCCGTAGAAGCTGTGCTTCACGCCGTCCACAGTAACGCTGCTCTTGCCGCTCAGCTGGGTGTAGCGCAGCAGGTCGGCCTCACTGTTGTTGATCAGGTCGGCCACCGGGGTGTTGGGGGCAACCTGCTTGGTTCTGGAGAAAGCGTAGTCGTAGGACTTGGCATTATCAGCCAAACCTTTGTCGTCGTCGATGTTCTGCTTCCACACAATGATGGTGAAGGATACGGTGTCGTTCAGCTGCCACTTGGCGTAGACCGTAGTATCCTTTGTGATGGAGCCGGAGAAGTTGAAGGCCACATTCTGACTGTTATTGTCGGTCCAACTGTCGTCCGTAACGTCATCCGTGCCATTGTCGTCGTATTTCTCGTACCACTTATTACCGTTCGCATCGCCCAGGGTATAGCCGTTCAGGGTCGGATCCGTGGGCTGCGCATCCGCAGGGATCACGCCGTTGGGGCAGAAAACGGGAGGAACGTAGGTGGCGCCGCTGTAATGATTGCCGGGGTTCTCCTCGAAAGACAGCCAGTAGCCTTGCTGCACCTGGGCGCGGAACTTGGTATTGGTGTTCTTAATGCCGGCCTCTTCGCCGTTCTCATAGACTCTTTCGTCTCCGTCATCCTTCTGCCAACCGAGGAAGCGGTAGCCCTGGAGATAGGGCGCATAGGTGAGCTGAACGTCCACCTCCAGCGCGTAATCATCCGGATCGGCGGGAAGGGTCTTGAGATAATAGGTCTCCGTGTTCAGCGTCGTCTCACCGTTCTCATCTACGTAGGAAACGTTGAAGTAGTAGAAGATGATGGGATAGATGTTGACGGTGGTCTCGCCGTCGGTGATCACATGGCTGTAAGTATTATCATCGTTCTTGGCTTCCAAATAAGCGCGAACCTGTGCCCGGGCAGCCGACATAGTATGCTCGCCGTCAACGTCATCTTCGGTATACCGAACTTCGGCTTCGCTGCCGGTGAAGCTCTGGGCGTCGAAGTACCAGCCGCAGAAGAGTTCCTTGGAGGCTACGGTGGGCGTCTCGCCGTCGGGAATGATGGTGCCAAGCTTATCAAGGTCCTGACGGGTTACGAACACAGAGCTGCTGATTTCGTATCCGTTTCCTGCTGCATTACGCTTCCAGAGTTGAACCTTCAGACGGGCGGCCTGCTGGTCGTTGGTTCCGGAAACAACGGCGTAGACGGAGAAGTCCTTGGCGTAGAAGCGCAGGGCCTTGCTCTTGCCGTCACGGGTGGTGGAGACAAGCTCAGAGCTGACGTGCTCCACAGAGCCGTCGGAAGCAACGTGCACGACGGTGGGGTTCTCAATATCCTCAAGGCCGTCCAGCTCGATCTGAACCTCCACGGCAGCGGCGGGCTCCAGCTCGACCCCGTCCTTGGAGAAGCTGATGTCCGCGGCATAGATCAGCTCGCCGTTGATCTTGTCGCTGATGGAGGCCAGCTCGGAAACGGCGGTCACGCGGGTGACGGTCATTTCGGTGTTCTCGGGCAGAGCGCCTTCGGGAGCCTCCACGCTGACGTTCATAGCCTCACCGGCTTCGCCGTTGAAGCTCTGGGCGGGCATGGGATCCTCGGGGAGCTCCTGGCCCTGGCGGAGCTGGTCCAGGCGCATGAGGATCTGGGCCACCTGGGCTCGGGTGGCGGTCTTTCTGGGCCGGAAGCTGCCGTCCTCATAGCCCGTCACCAGGCCGGAGGCGGCGCAGAAGCTC
>JAFXYD010000036.1 GCA_017541995.1 Oscillospiraceae bacterium | reverse complement strand
GAGCAAACAATCGCCCGCAGGGCGATCCAGCCCGGTATCGTTCATCGAGGCGTTTCCGTAACACGCAGCCGGGCAGGATTTGCCTCCGGCAAATCGTCCGCCTCTGGCGGACCGGGCGGCCAGTGACCGCCCCTACGGGCGGGTCTGTTGCCTGTTGCCTGTTGCCTGTTGCCTAATAAAAAAACTCCTTGATTATACCGGGATTTGTGGTATAATAGGCTTAGAGAAGCCCCGCGGTTTCTCAAAGCACTTGAAAGGAGCGACGCAATATGAAATTCCAGATCAACGAGAAAAAAGTCACCCTGCCGGAGAGCGTTCATGCCTACGCCGAGAAAAAGGTTTCCAAGCTGGATCGCTATTTCCGGGATGACGCAGAAGCCTTTGTCGCTTTTTCCGTCGAGAAGAATCGCAATAAGGTGGAGCTGACCGTCCATGCCTCCAACATGTTCTTCCGCGCCAGCGAGAGCACCTCGGACATGTACGCCTCCATCGACGCGGCCGTTTCCGACATTGAACGCCAGATCCGTAAGAACAAGACCCGCCTGGCCCGCAGAATCCGCCAGGACGCCTTCGTCCGCAGCGCGGAGAACGCCACCTCCTTCGTCCCCGACGTGGAGGACACCGAGGACTACAAGCTCATCCGCATCAAGGAATTCACCATGATGCCCATGAGCCGGGACGAGGCCATTCTGCAGATGAACCTGCTGGGTCACAACTTCTTCGCCTTCCGGGACGAGGATGCCGACGGCGCCTTCGCGGTGGTCTATCGGCGGAATGACGGCGATTACGGTCTTCTGGAGGACGTTCGTTGATATAACCGGACAGTCTGTTGGCAGAATTCGTTTCAATTGCTTAAACACAACTGAGGTACGGTTCGCCGTACCTCAGCTTGTATGGTACGAAAACACTCAATCCTGTTCACCCCGGGAGGATGACCCTATGACAAGACGCATGGTTCTGTATGAGGCGGGAAAAATGCTCCTGCTGCTGGCAGAGCTGGCCTGCGCCGCCCTGATCGGCTACGCGGCGGCCAGAATCCTCTGGTTCGCCATCCAATACGCCCTGTCCAACTTCGGCGCCGATACCCTCAACTCCATTGCCGACGGCCTGCCGGAGAAGGTGGCCTTCGCCGGGAAGTATCTTCGCTTCTTCATCACCGGCATGACGGCGGAGCAGGCGCTGTCCCATCTGATCCGCTGCGCGGTATTGCTGGCGGCGGGGCTCGGCGCCCTGGCGGCGGCCCGCTATGCCCTGCGGCTGCTGGAGCGGAGCTTCAAGCAGCGCTATATGCCCGAGGTGCTGGAGCAGACCTTCTCCGATCTCAGCTACGAGGCCAAGCGCCGCCCCGCCGTGGAGGAGATCCTCTGCGACGTGGGCCTTCTGTCCAGCGTGGAGCGCTACTACACCGCCAACCGCCTGGAGGGCCTGTACCGGGACTGCTGGGTGGCCGCCCAGGAGATCATCTGCGGCGGCGTCTACGCCGACGACTACACCAGCCACAAGGTGAAGGTCCGGGGCCAGTGGCTGACGGTGCGGCTGAACGTGGACTTTGACGGCACGGTGATCCTGGAGAGCCGGGGCACCCGGAACCGCTTCTCCCACCGGGGCCTCTCCAAGCGGATGGTGGAGCTGCAGCCGGATCACGAGGGCCTGGCCCAGCAGTTCCGCTGCTTTGCCGACTCCCCGGAGGAGTTCCGCAGCCTGCTCACCGTGGAGATGGCGGAAAAGCTCCTGTCCATGACGGAGCGCTACCCGGATCTCTGCGTGATCTTCCGCCGGGGCTGCATCCACATTCTGATCCGCCGCCGCTCCTTCAACCGCCGCTGGGAGCCCTTCTGCCCCTTCTGCTTCGCCCACCTCAAAAAAGAGGCCCACCGCCTCTACGGCCCCCTGATGGATTTCACGGACATGCTGCTGGAATAACGCCCGGGGGACGAAAAAGCAAGACGCATCTCGCGTCTTGCTTTTTTACGCCGTGAGAACGCGCTTTCCCGTGTACTGGCGTACCTGCGCTCCGGACCCGGCGCCGGGCCCGCTTGTAGGGACGGCTCTCAGCCGTCCGCGTTCTCCGCCCCAGAGCGAAGCGGGAATTGAAAATTGAAAATTGAAAGTTGAAAATTGAAAATGTCGGTGTTTTCAAATTGCGATTTGAAAACATTGGAAATGGGGACGGGGGTTACGGATTGCCACGACCAGTCTGCGGACTGGTCTCGCAATGACAGGAACGGGACGTTTTCCGCCGTAGGGGCGGTCATTGACCGCCCGCCGTTTCCCGCACGGACGCGGCACGAATCCTTATTGATAGAGCAGAGAACACGATTTCCCGTGTACGTACGTACCTGCGCTCCGAGGCCCTCTGTGGGCAGCGCGGGTACATGACAGACGTACGTACACGGGAAGCTGTGTTCGGTCTATGCGATTGCGGAAGCAAGTGGCGGTCAATGACCGCCGTTACGGGCGGGACGGGGAACCCGTCCCCTACGGGCGGGGTGTATGTGGCGGTCAATGACCGCCGCTACATGCGGGCGTGTTGCCTGTTGCCTGTTGCCTGTTGCCTGTTGCCTTGTCCGGGGGCGGGGTACGCGGACGGTCAATGACCGCCCCTACAGGCGGGTCTGATCCCTGATCCCTGATCCTTGATCCTTGATCCCTGGGCGGAGCGGGGGACGGCGGGCGGCCAATGACCGCCCCTACGGGCGGGTCTGATGCCTGATGCGCCGCTTCCGGCCGCCCGGGGGTTCAGCGGGTCATTTCCGGGTAGAGCAGCATCATCAGAACCTGCACCACCCGGTAGCGGATCACCAGGTTCCGTTCGGCGTCGTCGTAGATGTCATGGGCGCCCTTGCCGCCGTTGAGGAGCTTATTGTGATTGCACCAGGCGATGGCCTCCAGCTCCGTTTCCGTGATTTTGGAATTGTGGATCTCCGGCAGCTCCGCCATCATGGCCTCGTCCACCTCCAGGTCTTCCCGGCCCAGGTATCTGTAGCTCCGGTAGATCATCAGCGCCAGCTCCACGTTATCCAGAAGCGCCTCGCAATCCGTCGTCCGGTCTCCCCCCTGCAGCAGGCCCTTCTCAAAGGCCCAGCAGACAGGCTTGTACCAGCCGCTTTCCCGGAAGCTGTCCGGGCCGCCGGGGCGTTCCGCCAGATAGCCCTCCGGCAGGAAGTCCTCCGTGGTCTCCGGGGAGCCCGCGGAGCGGTAGAGGGCGGTGATATAATCCCCCAGCCTTGCGGTTTCTCTGGGCCCGAAGCGATGCTCCGCGTAGAGATCCATCAGCCCCTTCCGGTAGATGAACAGGCAATTGCCCTGGACTCTGGCGGTCTCGCAGTCGTCAAAGGGAAGCGCCTGGCCCTGGGCATCCGGCAGCTCGGCCTCCGGGAAGACGTGGGCGTAATAGTCCGTGTTCAGCACCTTCCGGGAGAAGGTGAACTTGTCCGCCACCCAGTCCTGCCAGTCCTTGAGGCTCTGCCCGTCCAGCTCCACCCCGTCGTCGGTGTAGAGCAGGCCGCTGTCGGCGTCATAGCGGAAGCCCTCGGTGAGAAAGCTCTGATTGCCCAGGATCGCGGCATGACGCCCCTCTGCGAGGACGTCGCTTCCGGCCAGCAGGCGGGAGTCATATTCCACCCCCAGCAGATTCAGCAGGGTGGGGAGAATATCCACGGTGCAGCAGTAATTTGCAACCCGCACCGTCTCCCCCATCCCGGGGCAATAGCAGATGAAGCTGTTGTGGAACTTGTCGAAGGCGGTGTCGATCTTCTCCCCCGCCAGCTCGTTGTACTGCGCCTCACTGAGGCCGTAGGGGTAGTGGTCGTTGGTCAGAACGATCACGGTCTTGTCCAGCTTCCCCGCCGCCTCCAGCCGCTGCTCCAGATAGTCCAGCGCGGCCTCCAGCTCCAGATTGCAGGCGATATAGGCCCGCACCTCCTCCGAGGGATAGGGCAGCTGCTCTGTCTCGGCCCGGTGCTTGGCGCTCATGGCGTTGGTCCAGCTGTAGTGATAGTGGCCGGAGTAGGTCATGTAGTAGGCGTGGAAGGGCTGGTCGGAGTTGAGATAGTCCTCCACGGACTGCTCCATCAGCTCCAGGTCGGAGGCCGGCCGCTGGGGGGTGATGTCCAGGCCGCTGTTCTGGGCCTGGAAGCGGTAGCCCATATTGGGATGGGTCTGGCTCCGGTTGTAGAACTCCCCGTTGTTGTTGTGATAGGCCCAGGTGCTGTAGCCGTACTGCTTCAGAATCATGCCCAGGCTGAAGGGCAGATAGTGGCCCACGCTGCCGTCAAAGCTGGACTTTACCTTGCTCCGGCTCATGTCCGGGAAGAGGCCCAGGCAGGTGCTGTACTCTCCGTTGGTGGTGACGGACTCGAAGCAGCCGTAGAAGTTCTCAAAGACAAAGCCGCTTCGGCTCATCCGATAGAGGGTGGGGGTTCGCTCGGGGTCGATCAGATAGGGGGAGAAGGACTCGGCGCAGATGACGATCACGTTATAGCCCTTCAGCTTTCCGGTGTATTGGTTTTTGGGGCTGGGCTCCAGCCCGGCGCAGTAGCGGTCCAGGGCGGCCAGCTCCGGGCTCTCCGCCCGCTGCTCCAGGGCCTGGAAATCCAGGCCCGGAATGACGTTCCATTGCGCCGGGTCATAGCGCTCCGCCGTCCCCGGCTTCTCCTGCCCAAACCCGCCGCCCTCCGGCTCCCGGCTGCCCAAGAGCATATAGCGCAGCTCCTGGAGGGTGGTGGCGCTCATGCCCACGTGGCGGTAGCTCAGATCCGCGGAGCTTCCCGCGTCCCGGAAAACCCTCCAGGCCGAAACGGGATGGCCGCAGGCAAAGCGCATCAGCAGCAGGGCGCCGCCCAGCAAAACCACCAGGATTGCCAGGGCGCTCCAGGCCTGCCTCCGGCTGACCCGCCGGGCCAGGCCCCCCCGCAGCACCACCGCCAGCAGGGCCGCCAGGGGCAGCAGAAGCAGCAGCGCAGGCAGCAGATTCTGCCGGATGGCGTAGAGCGTCTGATCCAAAAACTCCGCGACCACGGCCCCGCCCATGGACAGCTGGTTCAAGGGCATCAGGTTCCCAAAGACGGCGTGATAGATCAGCTGGGTCTCGGCCAGGGCGCATTGGAGCAGCACCAGGATCAGCGCCGCGAGGCGCTGGAGGGTCTTTGGCAGCAGGCCCGCGATCAGGGCGCAGAGGGTCCCACAGGCCAGTCCGAACAAAATCGGATAGACGACGTGGAGCTCCAGGCTGTGAAACACAAACAGATGCAGGCAGAGCTCCAGATATACGGAAATGCCGCAGAAGAGCAGCAGCTTGGCGGGCCAGATAGTTTTCTTTTCAGAAGCTTTGGCGGACTCCTCCGCCGGTGTTACAGGATTTCTCTTCATGGTGTGCGTGTTTGTTCAGTTCGGAATAGATACGATTTCAGTACGGATTCGCCGCGGTGCGGCCGGAAGGCGCCGTCAGAATCGATGGCTTCCGCCGGAGCTGCCGGAGCTTCTGCTTCCGGAGCTGCCGGAGCTTCTGCTTCCGGAGCTGCCGGAGCTTCTGCTTCCGGAGCTTCTGCTTCCGGAGCTCCATCCGCCGGAGCTTCTGCCGCCGGAGCTTCTGCTGCCGGAGCTTCTGCTTCCGGAGCTCCATCCGCCGGAGCTTCTGCTGCCGGAGCCGCCGCCGGATCCCGCCGCCTCCCCGATGCCGCTGACGATGCCCCCCAGAATATCTCCCAGGGTTCCGGCATAGTCCGCCCAGTCCAGCCTCCGCAGCTTGCCGTCGCTGAAGCTGATGGAGCGATAGGCCCTCCGGTAGATCTGATAGACCTCCTCGGGCCGGTTCACGTCATTCTGCCGGTATGCCCGCCAGAAGGCCAGCATCAGGCCCAGGCAGAGGGCGATGAGCAGATTGCTGATATGCTTCATGGGCTGGGGGATCTGCCCGCCGCTCATGAGGGCCGCCGCCTGGGAAAAGGCGTTTTTGGCGCAGGCATAGTAGTCCCCGGCGGAGGCGTAGCGGTAGACGTTGTCTGTGACGCTCTCGCAGAGGGCTGTGGTAATCAGCCGGTTTTCGTCGTTCTTTTGCAGCCGCAGCTCCCGGTTGTCCAGGTCGATGAGAAACAGGATGCCGTCCGTGCCGGAGAAGAGGCGGTCAAAGGCCTGCTCCGCGTAGGCGGCGTGGCCCAGGCGGCCGGTGTCCCGGGTGGTCAGCAGGGCCACGGAGCAGTATCGGGCGCTTTGGCCCATCTCCCGCTCCAGCCCGCTCCGCTCCTCGGGGCTGAAGAGCTGGGCGTTGTCCTCCAGAATGACCGCATGGCTTCCGGTTTCCGCTCCGGCCTTCCCCAGCCTCCAGGCGTTGAACACGTCCAGGAGGAAGGGCCAAAGCAGAACGGCGGCGGCCAGGAGCGCCAGGGTATTCAGAATCCAGGGCTTCCGAAGGGCTTTTCGCAGCAGACTAAGCATCCGCCTCGCCTCCTCTCCTTCGGGTAAAGACCGGGATCTCCCGGGAGCTCAGCAGATTGTACTGCCGGATCAGCTCCAAAGCGGCCCAGGCCGCCAGCAGCAGGTCCGCGATTCCGGCGGCGTAATACCAGGCGTCCTCCACCGGGTTGGCGAAGAGCACCGCCGCCGCCAGCAGGGAGCCCAGGACGGTTGGCCAGATGGCCTTGATCAGCTGGAGGGGCTTCATCCGGAAGCGCCAGCGGATGGGCCGCTGGGCGCTGCTGCTGAACTTTGCCTCGAAGCAGCAGACCAGGATGAGATCCAGACCTCCGGTGAGCGCCAGGATCGCGGCGATGATGTAGCCCAGGGAGCCGTGCCGCTCCAGAAAGAAAAGGGCAGCCAGACACAACGCCAGCACCACCAGGCCGATGTAAATCATCACCCAGCCCAGGCTCAGAAAGCCCACGGGCACGTGGCGCTGCTTCCGGGCTTTGCTCTTCGTGCTCCGTTTGAATTCCTCCATGCCGATGCGGCCCATATCGTCCCGGTAATCCCGGCGCAGCTCCACGTCCCGGCTGAGCTTGGCCAGCATCCGGCCCATCAGCGACAGCAGGGCTCCGGCCACGCAGAGGAAGGGCAGGGGCTGCAGCGTGACAAAGCGGTTCAGCACAAGGCAGCACAGCGCCGTGAGAATCAGGGCGAGCTTCAAAAACCTGCCCCGGTCCAGGGGCAGCTCCGCCGCCACATTGCCGGTTTCCCCGTCGATGGCCGCGTAGCAGACCCGATCCCCCTTGCGGTGGGTATTGAGCCACACGGGGTAGAGGAGCTTTTTTTGCTCCAGCTTCAGCTCCGGGTTCTCCGCGGCCACGTTGAGCCCGGCGCTGCGGAAGTACAGCTTCTGCTGGGCCAGGTCCGCCCGGACCATCTGCTCCAGCATGTCCCGGTAATCGCCCTCCCGGACGCTGCCGCCGTCGGCGTAGTAGCCCGCCAGATAGGAGGCCTCGAAGGGCTTGGCCCGCTGATCCAGCCGCTGCTTCCCCTCCAGGGCCATTTCGTCCATGGTGGAGCTGAGGCAGTCCGGGAAGGCCTCGGCGGCGTCAAAGCGCAGCTCCCGGTATTCGGCCTTCATATCGCAGTCCACGCTGTAAGTCTCATAGCCTCCGCCGTGGAGATTCTGGGCGTCCCCGGTCAGGTGCTCCGTGGCCGTCACCTGATAGCGGTAATAGGGCATATAGAGCCCCACCAGCCGGTCGGCGCCTCCCTCCTCCAGCCAGTCCGGGGTAAAGACGCTGCGCTCCAGGCGCTGGCGATAGCGCTTCAGGGCGTCCGCCCCGTCGATCTTGAAGGGCACGATCTCGTCCGGCTTGCTGTCCTCCACGCTGCGCCGGGTGAAGTGCACCGCGGAGCCGCAGTAGCAGCAGAAGCTGGCAAGAGTATCGTCATAGCGCAGCAGGGCCGCGCCGCACTGGGGGCAGACCAGCTCGTTGGTGGCGTAGAGGGCGTTTTCATCCAGATACTGTTGGTAGTCCTCGCGGCGGATCTCGCTGCCGCAGTGGACGCAGGACATGGACTCCGCCCCGGGATCGTATTTCACGTCGCCCCCGCAGTGGGGACACTTGAAGGCTTGCATGGCAGGCTCCTTTCAGAAGGAAGAAAAACGATTACAGGCGCGCTTTATCCTGGGCGATGAGACGCTTCAGGGCCTCCACGGAGACCCGGACGGAGGCGGAGGTGTCCTCGCTCATGGTCTGATCCAGACCGGCGGCCTCCCGCTCCTGGTTCCAGATCACGTGGAAGCAGGAGCCGCAGCGGCAGCCCAGGGCGTCGGCCACCACGAAGAGGGCGGCGGACTCCATCTCGGAGGCCAGGACCCCCAGCCTCTTCCAGGCCTCCCACTTGTTGAGCAGCTCGTAGGACACGGGCATCCTCTGGGGGCAGTGCTGGCCATAGAAGGCGTCCTTGCACTGGACCACGCCCACGTGGGTGGTCTTGCCCATGGCCAGGGCCGCGTCCCGCAGGGCCAGGGTCACGTCCAGATTGGCCACGGCGGGGTATTCCAGGGGGGCGTACTCCCGGGAGGTGTGCTCAAAGCGGATGGCGCCGGTGGCCACCACGATGTCCCCGGACTTCACCTTGAGGTTGATGCCCCCGCAGGTGCCGGTGCGGATGAAGGTATCCGCGCCGATGTTGTGCAGCTCCTCCATGGCGATGGAGGCCGAGGGCCCGCCGATGCCGGTGGAGCAGACGGAGACCTTCTCCCCCAGCAGGGTGCCGGTGTAGATGTTGTACTCCCGGTTCTGGCCCACGTGGTGGGCGTCGTCAAAGAGGGCGGCGATGGCGGCGCAGCGGCCGGGGTCGCCGGGCAGGATCACGTAGCGCCCCACGTCCCCCTGGACGCAGTGGATGTGGAATTGTTTTTCAAGTTTTTGCATCATCAAAACTCCTTTCAGAATGATTACAGGTCAAACATCGACACCTGGCTGGTGGCGGGCAGATCTCCGAAGGCGCCGGCGGCCCGGAGGGTGTCGATGTGGGTCTGGGAAACCTTGGGACAGGCGGCGGAGAACTCCTCGATGGAGATGAAGGTCTTGCCCCGGCGGCCCTCCGCGATGTCCCTGGCGGCGTTTTCCCCCAGGCCGGAGATGGCCACGAAGGGAGGCAGCAGCTTCCCCTCCCGGGGCAGGAACTTCAGGGCGTCGGACTCGTAGACGGACACCGGCAGAAACTCGAAGCCCCGGAGATAGAACTCGTAGACCACCTCTAAGGTGGTGAGGAGCTGGTCGTCCTTATCCGTGCGGTTTTCCATCTTCTGAATGCCCTCCAGGGCCGCCTTGCATTCCTCCATGCCCTTGCACATCATGGCGGCGTCGAAGCCGCCCTTCTGGCTGCGGCGGTAGAAATAGGCGGCGTAGAAGGCCAGGGGCTCATGAACCTTGAACCAGGCGATGCGGAAGGCCATCATGACGTAGGCCGCCGCGTGGGCCTTGGGGAAGAGGTACTTGATCTTCTTGCAGGAGCCGATGTACCACTCCGGCACCCCGGCGGCCTTCATCTCCTCCTCGGCCCCCTCGGGCAAGCCCCTCCCCTTTCGCACTGCCTCCATGATCTTGAAGGAGCGCTTGTCCGGCATGCCGCACTGGATCAGATAGTTCATGATGTCGTCCCGGCAGCCGATGGCCTGGGAGACGGTGGCGGTCTTGGAGAGGATCAGATCCCGGGCGTTGCCCAGCCAGACGTCGGTGCCGTGGGAAAAGCCCGAGAGCCGGATCAGCACGTCGAACTGGGTGGGCTGGGTCTCCTTCAGCATGCCCCGGGTAAAGCCGGTGCCGAACTCCGGGATGCCCACGGCCCCGGTCTCCCCTAAGATGGGGTCGTCCTTGTAGCCCAGCACCTCGGAGGAGGTGAAGATGGACATGGTGGCCTTGTCGTCCAGGGGGATCTTCTGGGGGTCCACCCCGGTCATATCCTGGAGCATGCGGATCATGGTGGGGTCGTCGTGGCCCAGCATGTCCAGCTTCAGCAGATTCTCCTCCATGGGGTGGTAGTCGTAGTGGGTGGTGATCCACTCGGATTCGTGGTCGTCCGCCGGGTGCTGCACCGGGCAGAAGTCCCAGATCTGGTTCTCCTGGGGGATGACCACCAGGCCCCCCGGGTGCTGGCCGGAGGTGCGCTTGACCCCCACGCAGCCGGAGGCCAGGCGGGTCTCCTCCGCCCGGCTGGCCTTGCGGTCCCGCTCGGAGAGGTATTTTTTCACGTAGCCGAAGGCGGTCTTCTCCGCCACGTCTCCGATGGTGCCCGCCCGGAAGACGTGGGACTTGCCGAACATCTCCACGCAGTAGGCGTGGGCCTTGGCCTGGTACTCTCCCGAGAAGTTCAGGTCGATGTCCGGCACCTTGTCGCCTCCGAAGCCCAGGAAGGTCTCGAAGGGAATGGCGAAGCCGTCCTTTTCAAAGGCCGTCCCGCATTTGGGGCAGACCGCGTCGGGCAGATCGGCCCCGCAGTTGCAGCCCGCCGGGACTTCAAACGTGGTGTATTTGCAGGCCGGGTTGGGGCAGCGGTAGTGGGGCGGCAGGGAGTTGACCTCCGTGATGCCCGACAGGAAGGCCACCAGAGAGGAGCCCACGGAGCCCCGGGAGCCCACCAGATAGCCGTGCTCCAGGGAGTTCAGCACCAGCTTCTGGGCGGAGATGTAGATCACGTCGTAGTGGCAGTTGATGATGTCCCCCAGCTCCGTCTCCACCCGCTTGGTGATCAGCTCCGGGGGATTCTCCCCGTAGAGCCGGTGGAGCTTGCCGTAGACCAGGGACTTCAGATCCTCCACGGAGTTTTCGATCTTGGGGGCGTAGAGATTGTGGGGCAGGGGCCGGACCCATTCGCACATATCCGCAATGAGATTCGTGTTCTTCACCACGATCTCATAGGCCTTTTCCCGGCCCAGATAGGAGAACTCCTCCAGCATTTCCTCGGTGGTGCGGAAGTAGAGGGGGTTGGGCCGGTCGCAGTCGTCGAAGCCCTTGGAGGCCAGGAGGATGCGGCGGAAGACCTCGTCCTCCGGGTTGAGAAAATGCACGTCCCCGGTGGCGCAGACGGGCTTGTCCAGGGCCTCCCCCAGGCGGATCACGCTGCGGTTGAAGTCCCGCAGCTCCTCCTCGGACTGGGCCAGGCCGTTTTGCAGCATGAAGCGGTTGTTGGACAGGGGCTGGACCTCTAAGAAATCGTAGAACGCCGCGATCCGCTGCAGCTCCTCCCAGGGCTTCTTCTGCACAATGGCGGTGAAGAGCTCTCCGGCCTCGCAGGCGGAACCGATGATGAGCCCCTCCCGCCAGCGCCGCAGCTCGGACTTGGGAATCACGGGCGCGCCGCTGCCCCCCCGGCGGGCGTTGAAGTAGTAGAGGTTGGAGAAGGAGATCAGACGGTAGAGATTCCGCAGCCCCAGGGAATTCTTGGCGAAGAGGATGATGTGGTGGATGCGCTGGTTTTTAGGGGTCGGCCTGGAGCCGAAGTCCATGACGGCGGCGGCGTGGTTCACGGCCTGGAGCCGGTCCACTCCCCGCTCCAGCAGCATCCGGGTGAAGCGATCATACAAAAGGCCGCAGGTGACGGCGTCGTCGGTGGCCCGGTGGTGGGCGAAGTCCGGCAGCTCGAAGTACTCCGCCAGCACGTCCAGCTTGCGCTTGGTGAACTGGGGCAGCAGGTCGTAGGCCAGGGCCAGGGTGTCCACGTAGGTGGACCGGAAGGGCAGGTTCAGACGGCGGCAGGCCGCCTTCATCATGCCGGTGTCGTAGTTGGCGTTGTGGGCCACCAGGGGCAGCTCCCCGCAGAACTTCAAAAAGGCGGTGACCGCCTCCCGCTCCGAGGGAGCGCCCGCCAGCATCTCGTCGGTGATGCCGGTGAGCTCCACGATGTTCTCCGGCAGGGAGCGCTCCGGGTCCACGAAGGTGTTGAACTTCTCCAGCACCTGGTCTCCCCGCATCCGGGCCGCGCCGATCTCGATGAGGCGGTCCCGCTCGGGGGACAGACCCGTGGCCTCCACGTCGAAGGCCACAAACTCCCCGCTCAGGGGAGCGTCCTTCTCCCCGGTGACGCAGACCCGGTAGGTCTTGGTGGATTCCGGGGTGCCGTCGGTGTCCACGTCGTTGATGAAATAGCCCTCGCAGCCGTAGAGGATCTTGATGGGCTCTTCTGTGCCCGCGATTTTCGTTTTGGAGTTTGCCAGGGCGTCGGTGAAGGAATGGGTGACGCCGTGGTCGGTGATGGCAATGGCCCGGTGGCCCCATCGGGCGGCCTGGGCAATGGCCTCGGCGGTGTCCGTCAGGGCGTCCATGGCGGACATCTTGGTGTGCAGATGCAGCTCCACCCGCTTCTCCGGAGCCCTGTCCTGCCGCACGGGCCGGGTGGCCTCCCGGATGGAATAGGGCTGGAGCACCAGCTCGTTGTCGTAGCGGCTGACGGTGACCTTGCCGAAGACCCGGATATAGGAGCCGGGCTTGTGCTTCTTGGGGTTGGGGCCCTGGATGGCCTCCAGGATGGGCCGGGCCTTGTTCTCCTCCATGTACTGGTTGACGCAGACCGAGCCCGTGTGGTCGGTCATATAGAAGCTCACCACCCAGGCCTTGGCCTTGGGCAGCTCCTTGTGGTTGACGGCGAAGACCTCTCCCTCCACGCAGACCTTGAACATGTCCACGTTCAGCTCCGACATGGGGACGGACTCCTGGAAGAAGGGCTTGCCGAAGATCATGCCCTCGGCGGGGGCGTTCTTCTGGGCCGCCGCCGGGGCGGGGCCGCCGCCGCTCTTGGGGCTGGGGGCGGGCAGCTGCTCCTTGGCCTCCTCCCGGATGCGCCGGGTCTCGGCAAAGAGCTCCTCGGCGCTGAGCTCCCTGCCCCCGTGGAGCTCCAAACGGATGGGCCGCTCAAAGAGCTCGGAGAGCCAGGCCTCCGCCCGGGGCAGGTGGGGCTTCAGCTCCGCCAGGCCGTTGCCCCGGAGATGGGCGTGGAGAACGCCCTCCTCCGCCTCCCAGCGGCAGCCCGCCAGGGTGGCGGGGGCCGGGGGATAGAAGCCCGCCAGCAGACCGGTGAGGTCGTTGAAGTCCATCTGCCCCAGCATCCGCGGCTCGTAACGGGGCTCCAGGCTGACGCCGCGCAGCTGGTATTCCGTCCGAATGAGCTCCTCCGCCCGGGCCAGCAAATGCAGGGGCAGATAAACCCGGCTGCGCAGACAAACGGAGATCTCCCGTTCCTTTACCCGGAGATCCACGTTTTCCACGGTATTCTGTTGCAAAAGCGCCAGCGCCTCCTCCCCCAGCTCCAGCCCGGGGAAGAGGGTTAGCAGGCTAATCGTTTCGTTCATTGCTTATTTATTACTTGTTCCTTATAAAGCGTCTATATTGCGGAGCTGGGCCGACAGATTGTCGGCGCTACAGGGCGTCCGCGCTGGGCCGACAGATTGTCGGCGCTACAGGGTCTCCATGGCGCACCGGTGTGCGCCGCTACCGGACCCTGATCCTTGATCCCTGATCCCTGATCCCTGATCCTTGATCCCTGATCCCACGCATGGCCGGCAGATTGCCGGCGCTACAGGGCGTCCACGTAGCGGAGCAGGGCGGGGAGGAGCTGGTCGTAGGGCAGCTTTTCCTTGAGCTCGCCCTTGACGAAGAGCACCCCGCAACCGTCGCCTCCGGCCACGCCAACGTCGGCCTCCCGGGCCTCCCCGGGGCCGTTGACCACGCAGCCCATGACCGCCACGGTGATGGGCTTTTTGCAGTCCTTCAGCGCCTCCTCCACCCGGTTCGCCAGGCCGATGAGGTCGATCTGGGTCCGGCCGCAGGTGGGGCAGGAGACGATGTTGACCCCCTCCTGCCGCAGTCCGGCGGCCTTGAGAATGGCCTTGGCCGCGGTGACCTCCTTCACCGGGTCGGCGGTGAGGGAGACCCGAAGGGTGTCTCCGATGCCCAGGCAGAGCAGGCCGCCGATGCCCATGGCGGATTTGATGGTGCCCATGTACTCGGTGCCGGTCTCCGTGACCCCCACGTGGAGGGGATAGTCGGACTGGGAGGCGAAGAGCCGGTAGGCCGCCATCATCAGAGGCACGGAGGAGGACTTCATGGACACGCAGGTATCGTAGAAGCCGTACTTCTCCAGCAGGCGGATGTGGCCGAAGGCGGACTCCACCAGGGCCTCCGGGGTGGGGTGGCCGTACTTTTCCAGCAGCTCCTTTTCCAGGCTGCCGCCGTTGACCCCCACGCGGATGGGGATGTGATGGGCCTTGCAGCAGTCCACCACGGCCTTGACCCGGTCCTCGCCCCCGATGTTGCCGGGGTTGATGCGGATCTTGGCGGCTCCGTGCTCCGCGGCGGCTATGGCGCAGCGGTAGTCGAAGTGGATGTCCGCCACCAGGGGCAGGGGGCTTTGCTCCGCGATCCGGCCGAAGGCCTCGGCGGCCTCCAGGCTGGGCACCGTCAGCCGGACGATCTCACAGCCCGCGGTATAGAGGGCCTTGATCTGAGACAGGCTTCCCTCCACGTCGGTGGTTTTGGTGTTGCACATGGATTGAATGGATACCGGCGCGCCGCCGCCCACCAGTACGCTGCCGACTTTTATCTGTTTTGTCATAATGATACCTCGTTTGAACGTGAATTTCTCAGCGCCGGACGATCATCAGCACGTCCTTCACCAGCAGGACGGCCATCAGGCCGAAGAGCAGGATCATGGCTCCGGCGTGGACGTAGCCCTCGTACTTGGGGTCCACCTTCTTGCCGGTGACGGCGGTGAAGACGGTGTTGATCAGCAAAAACAGCACCCGGCCCCCGTCCAGGGCGGGGATGGGCAGCATGTTCATGACGGCCAGGTTGACGGCGATGAAGGCGCCCAGATACAGGACGTTCAGCACGCCGTCCCAGACCGTGCGGGCCGCCTCGCCGGACTGGACCATCACGTCCACCACGCCCACGACGCCGCCCATGTCCTGGAGCCCGGCCCGGCCGGAGAAGAGATCCGACAGGCCGTACCAGACCATGCGGGCGAAGTCCATGCACTGGTATCCCGCGAAGCGGACCACGTTGCCGAAGTTCCGCTGGGCGAAGCTGCCCAGGGAGATGCCGTAGCGGAGGCTGGTGCCGCCCTGGCCGTTGTCAAACTGCCGCTTCTCCATGCGGAAGTGCTCAAAGCGCAGCTTCTCGCCGTTGCGAAGCACCACCAGCTCCACGTCCGTAGGGTCGAAGCGGCCGTCCAGCAGGTCGAAGTCGTCCCGCATATAGGTGCGGCGTCCGTTGATGGACCAGATCTGATCCCCCAGCTGCAGGCCCTGCTCGGAGAGGGCGCTGCCGGGATCGAAGGCGGTGATCTCGGTGGTCTGCATGGCAAAGACCGTGGCGAAGAGGACGCACATGAGCAAGAAGCCCGTCAGCAGGTTCATAAAGGAGCCGGCGCAGAGGATGATGAGGCGCTTCCACCACCTGGCGGCGGTGAAGGCCCGGGGGTCGCCGGTCTGCTCGTCCTCTCCCTCCATGGCGCAGTAGCCGCCGATGGGAATCAGACGGAAGGAATACTGGGTCTCCCCCCTCTTCCAGCCGAAGAGCCGGGGGCCCATGTTGATGGCAAATTCATTGACCCGCACCCCGCAGAGCTTGGCAGTGAGAAAGTGGCCGAACTCGTGGATGAAGATCAGAAAGCCGAAGATCAGAATGGCGAGGAGAATATAAAAGATAGTCATTTTTTAAAGAAACCTTTCAATTTCGGAATTTGCGAGCAAGCACGGTAAAAACGCGAGCGTTTTTACCGCGTTTGCTCAGCCGCGCAGCGTGCCAAACAATCCGCTTCCAAAATTTGCTCCAGCGTCGGGTTCGATACAAAGGGCACCGCGTCCAGGGCCTTTTGCACCAGGGCGGGGATGTCGTAGAAGCCGATCTCCCGGCGCAGGAACTTCGCCACGGCCACCTCGTTGGCCCCGTTCATCACGGCGCAGGCGCTGCCCCCCTGCTTGGCCACGGCCCGGGCAATGGCGAAGCACGGGAAGGCCACAGGGTCCGGGGCGGCGAAGCTCAGCGGCGGACAGGACAGCAGATCCAGCCCCGGGGCCGGGTTCTCCACCCGGTTCGGATAGGTCAGAGCCAATTGAATGGGGATCCGCATATCCGGCACCCCCAGCTGGGCCAGCATGGCCCCGTCCACAAACTCCACCAGGGAGTGGACGATGGACTGGCGGTGGATCACCACGTCCACCTGCTCCGGGGGCAGCTCATAGAGGCGCATGGCCTCGATGACCTCCAGGCCCTTGTTCATCAGGGTGGCGCAGTCCACGGTGATCTTCTCCCCCATTTTCCAGTTGGGGTGCCGCAGGGCGTCGTCCCGGGTGACGTTCGTAAGCGCTTCCTTGGTCATCCCGAAGAAGGGGCCGCCGGAGCAGGTGAGAATCACCCGCTTCAGCTCTTCCCTGCCCCGGCTGCCCATGAGGCACTGGAAAATGGCGGAGTGCTCGGAGTCCACGGGGATGATTTCGGCTCCGTGGGCCTTGGCCGTCCGCATCACCAGCTCTCCGGCGCAGACTAAGGTTTCCTTGTTGGCAAGGCCGATGCGCTTGCCCCGCTCCAGGGCGGCCAGGGTGGGCTTGAGCCCCACCATGCCCACCACGGCGGTGATGACGGTGTCCGCCTCCTCCGCGGCAGCGGCGGCCAGCAGACCTTCCTCCCCCCAGAGGATCTCGGGCCGGGGCTCCGGCAGCAGAGCCTTCAGCTGCTCCGCCGCCTCCCTGGTGGCCATGGACACCAACCGGGGGTGGAATTCCCGGACCTGCTCCGCCATACGCCGGACGTTGGTTCCGGCGCTGAGGGCTGCCACCCGGACGGGCAGATGCCGCACCACGTCCAGAGTCTGCCGCCCGATGGAGCCGGTGGAGCCCAGAATGGATAATACTTGTGTCATTTCGTTCACCTGTGTTATGATATTCAATTCGGATTTTGCGATTTCTTGCAAACATCCTGTAGCGGCGCACACCAGTGCGCCACTGGGACCCGGTCTCGTGGCGCACTGGTGTGCGCCGCTACGCCAGCGTTTCGACAAACCCCGTTTTACTAGACTGCAAAGGGCGCGATGAGCAGCAGGGCCTCCACCAGGGGGGCGACCACGGTGGTGGAGTCGAAGCGGTCCAGGATGCCGCCGTGGCCGGGCAGCAGCTTGCCGTAGTCCTTGATGCCCGCCTGGCGCTTGATGACGGAGAAGCTCAGATCTCCCAGCATGGAGGCTCCCGCCCCCAGGATGCCGTAGACCACGCAGAGCAGGTAGTTCACCTTGAAGTCAAAGGCCAGCTGCATCACCAGGCCGTAGAGCACCATGCCGATGACCGTGGTCACGACGCCGCCCACGGCGCCCTCCACGGTCTTATGGGGACTGATGACGGGGCAGAGCTTGTGCTTGCCGAAGGCCCGGCCCGCGAAGTAGGCCCCGGAGTCCGGGATCATGGTCAGCACAAAGGCCGCGAGGATGAAGAATTTGCCCTGCTCCATGACCCGCAGGCGGATCAGCGCGGAGAGCAGGTAGGGAATCACAAGCCCCGCAAAGATGGCGGCGCAGACGGTGCGGAAGTCCAGCCTGGCGTGGGCCGCCAGCATCTCCCCGAAGAGGGCGCAGAGATAGATCAGCACCGCGATCATCCCCAGGGCCCGGGGCAGCTCCAGCAAACTCCAGACACAGACCATCACCGCCATGCAGGAGGAATAGGCAAAAATCCGCACGTGCTTGCAAAAGCCCGCGGCATCCAGCAGCTCATAGACCGCCAGCACGCACATGGCGGCCACCAGCACCGCCGTGGCCGCGGCAGGCAGGGCCAGGACGATCACCAGCAGCAGCGGCAGCCCCACGGCGGCTACCAGAATTCGGGTTTTCATGTAGCTTCAGCTCCTTTTGGCGCAGAACAGTATACGCCCGCTTATTATATTGTATTCAGTTTACCACAAACGAGGCTTTTTGTCAATGAGGAGGGGCGGTGCGTCGGCTCCGGGTCTGTATGTCGGTTGCATGATTATTAGTCATTTTGTATATTTACCCTTGACAGAAGAACTGCAGGGCTGTAAAATAAATCTACGAGAAGATTGGAAACAACAGGACACTGAAAAATATAACAAAACAGAAAAAGGAGGATCATTGCATGAAAAAGTCAATTTGCATTTTCATGATTCTTTTGCTTCTCGCAAGCGTCGCCGGATGCGCCGCTTCGAACACGCCGCCGAGTCCGACCCAGGGCGCGCCCGCCTCGAATCCGCCCGCCCCCGCTCCAAACACCCAAGCGCCTGCTCCCGCCCCCGACACCCAAGCGCCTGTTCCCGACACCCAGGCGCCTGTTCCCGACACCCAAGCGCCCAACCCCGATGATGAGCCCTTCCCCACGCTGCCACCGGTGCGCGACGACTTCTCGGCGCACAGCGAGTACATGGAGCTGGGCTTCCAGTGGACGGAGGTATTCCCGGACTATGATGACAGTCTGTCGCCCTTCCACTCTGATGAATATGTTTGGGACCCGGACAACTACTCCCACTACTACTTTGTCAACGAAGCGGGAGATCGCCTGGACGTCACTCCCTGGGAGCCGGCTATGAGCAATGTAACCAGCATGGAGTATGAGACCGTCCGGCAAACGACGGGCATGGAGCCGTGGGTCATCTACCGGGTCCCCTTCAGCCGGGAAATCACCTTCCACGCCTCGAAGAATGTCCGGCCCACCAGCATCTCCGCACAGTGGGACGACTGCCTGGTGGAGCTGTGGGCCTCCAACGCCTGGAATGCGCAGATCACGACTGCCGGCGTCTATTTCGACGGCAGCAATGACTACGGATATCCGGAAGAGCCCCTGGCCTATGAGGTCAGTTTCCTACTCTACTGTGGGGCCAATGGGCAGCGCTGGCTCACGGTGAGCTCGCCGGACAGCGAAGCCTTCCTGCTGACCCGGGAGGGCAATTACTTCACCGTCACCTCCAAGGGAGAATGCGCCGTCACCATCACCGACCGGACCGACGGCAAGGAAGACGTTATGCTGAGCACAAGCGTGCCCGCCGGACGCACCTGGTATGTGACGGATCTGGCTGCGGAGCCCGGTGCGCTGCTGACCGGCGTCGAATAACAGTGCGCAAATAAGCTCGCTTCTGCACAGCTTTCTGATTCATGAACGGATAATATGCTCCCTCTATGAAGGACAGTGGAATCTCAAAATCACTGTCCGTCATAGAGGGAGCAATTCTGTCAGGGGTAGGGCTTCGCCTCACGGGAAACGCACGAAGCGGGCCGTATGTTCCGCCGATTCCGCTCCTACGGAACCGCCCAGAACATGAACACGTTCCAATACAGGATGTTTCCGATGGCGATCAGCAGGGTGAGCAGCAGGCAGAACAGGGACGCCAGCACCCACAAAGCCACAGAGGCGTACATCAAAATAACCTTCCAGCTTTCGATCAGGAGGAAATCGCTGCCGGTATAGGCATAGCGCGGCACCCCGCAGCGGAAACCGGCCTCATGCTCACAGCTCCCAGGATCAGAACAGAGAGCAAGGAACAAATCAGTCGCTTGATTGTCAATATTTTACGCCTCCGAAGCGGCGGCTGCGCTTGTTGTAGGCCTCGATGGCCAGATCCAGATCCCGGGGTCCGAAGTCCGGCCAGAGGGTATCGGTGAAGTAATACTCCGCGTAGGCGCTCTGCCAGAGCAGGAAGTTGGAGATCCGCTGCTCTCCGCTGGGCCGGATGATCAGATCCGGGTCCGGCACTCCGGCGGACCAGAGCAGACCGGAGAAAATCTCGTCGGTGAGCTCCTCGGGCCGGGCCTCCCCCGCCGCGCACTTGGCGGCGAAGGCCCGGGCCGCCCGCAGAATCTCGTCCCGGCCGCCGTAGTTCAGGCAGAAGTTCACCTGGACGCAGTCATACTGCTTCGAGCGCTCCGCGGTCTCCTCCGCCTCCGCCCGGAGGGTGGGGGAAAGCCGGGACAGATCTCCGAAGAAGCAGAAGCGGACCCGGTTCTTGTCCATGTCCCGGAGCAGCTCCCGCAGGTACTTCTCCAGCAGCTCCATGATGGTGTTGACCTCCTCCTCGGAGCGCTTCCAGTTTTCCGTGGAGAAGGCGTAGACGGTGAGGTATTTCAGACCGATGGACTTGGCGTAGTTGGCGATGGTGCGGAAGGCCTCCGCCCCCACCTTGTGCCCCGCCGTCCGGGGAAGGCCCCGCTTTTTGGCCCAGCGCCCGTTGCCGTCCATGATGATGGCAATGTGTGTGGGAACCTCCATGGGTTTGCTGTCGGTTTTTTTGTTGAAGATGGGCATGGCGTACTCCTTCCGTGCAATTTGGATTTGTCGAGATATTGCCGTAGGGGCCGGCGTCCTCGACGGCCCGCAGGTATCAGATCACGACAGGCTCGGGGCGTCGAGGACGCCGCCCCCTACGGCCTTACAAAGCCCGATTTCGGCAATCAGTTCGATGGCAGATAGGGCGCGACGGTCTGAGCCCAGGGGCCGTAGGCATTGAAGTTCAGATGCAGGCCGTCCCGGGTCTGGGCGGGGTCCAGGACGCCGTCCTTTTCGTAGACGGCGTAGAGATCGACGCAGGCCAGGCCGTACTCCCCCGCCAGGCTCTTCAGACCCTGGTTGAAGCTGCGGACGGCCTCGTTGAGATCTCCCTCGGGGTCCAGCTCCCCGCCCACGGGCAGGACGGTCTGGAGCACCAGCTCCGCCTGGGGGCAGGCGCCCCGGAGCTCGTCCACCAGCAGGCGGTACTGCTCCAGGCAGCGCTCCACGTTGCTGGGCAGCAGGGAGTTGATGCCCCCCAGCAGGAAGATCCGGGCCGGGTTTTCCGCCCGTACCTGGGGCACCCGGTACAGAAGCTGCTCCAGGGTGTCCCCGTAGACCCCCAGGTTCACCACCCGCAGCTCCGGGAAGAGCTCGTCAAAATTGCCGTCGCAGGTGATGGAGTCCCCGAAAAACACCGCGTCGCAGCGGAAGGGATTGATTTCAGCAGTCATTACAGACGTGTCCTTTGTCGAGATACTTGCCGATTCATTCGCTGTCTCTGTTCGCGTTTCAGAACAACCGGAAAGCAACAGCATTGCAATCACGGCCAAGCTTATGATTCGTTTTACAGCTCTTTCAATCATAGTTGTTTACCCACTTGATCTCGTACTTTCCCTGACCCTTGATCCCTCACAGTGCGGGGCACAGGGGACGAGCAATGCTCGCCCCTACGGGCGGGTCATTTCGAACGAAACGAGACATTGCGCCCTTTATGGGTGAACGCATCCCCCGTCCCCTGATGCCTGGTGCCTGATGCCTGATGCCTTGTCCATGCGGGGTACAGGGGACGAGCAATGCTCGCCCCTACGGGCGTGTCTGATCCCTGATCCTTGATCCCTGATCCCTGATCCCTGAAAAAGCGGGCCCCCAGGGCCCGCTTTTTCTCACAGCTCCATGAGCTCCTTTTCCTTGACGGCGCAGGCCTCGTCCACCTTCTTGATGTACTTGTCGGTGAGCTCCTGCAGGTCCTTCTCCGCCTTCTTCTGATCGTCCTCGGTGATTTCCGAGTTCTTCTTCAGCTTCTTGATGTAGTCCATGGCGTCCCGGCGGACGTTGCGAACCGCAACCTTGCCTCCCTCGCCCAGGTTCTTCACCTGCTTGGTCAGCTCCTTGCGGCGCTCCTCGGTGAGCTGGGGGAAGACCAGACGGATCACGCGGCCGTCGTTCTGGGGGTTGATGCCCAGGTCGGAGGCCTGGATGGCCTTCTCAATGGGCTTGAGCAGGCTGGCGTCCCAGGGCTGGATCATCAGCGTCCGGGCGTCGGGGGAGCTGACGTTGCCCACCTGGCCGACGGGGGTCTCCACGCCGTAGTAGGGCACGGAGATCCGGTCCAGCAGACGGGCGTTGGGGCGGCCGGTACGGATGCCGCCGAAGTCCTCCTGGAGCACCTCCAGGGTCTTTTCCATTTTCCGGGTGAATTCCTTGAAATCAACTGCCATTTTATGTTCCTCCCCAAATATTATTGTTGAAAATGTCCAAGAATGCCTGAAATAGCAAGGATTCTTGAGAAAGGCTTGATTTGGTTTCTCGACAGCAGGCAGAGCTTGTGGACGTCTTGCGGCGTCAAATCAGCAGGGATTTGCGCGATTCTCGGGTCCGAAAGGTATACCAAAGGAAACGTCTTGCCCCTGTATGAAGGCCAATCTTGTTTCCCTCCGCTCTGCGGCAGCAAACCTCCCATGTCCAACAGGATCAGCCGCAGCTCGGCGGCGTCCTCAATTCCTTCGTTCTGCCTGTCCACAGTGGGTGCCGCGTCTGCTCCTTCACAGGGTCAATGCCCTACGGATAATAACTTCGCGGCTAACCGGCTCTCTCTGTTGTCGATCTGCATTCCCGTCATCCGGCGCCATTGTTGGCGGACGTTTTCCCAGATGCGGTATGATTGTGTGTTTGCTCAGGCGGCCCGGCGCTGTTCCGGACGGAGAATGTCCGAACGCAGCCGGTTCGCATCGTAGTCGATTCCCTTGGTCAGGATCGCATAGAAGATGCGGATCAGCTTGCAGCCCACCGCCACGACGGCCTGCTTGCCCTTGAGCGGATTGCTCTGCCGGGTCGTGTAGTATTCGTATACCTCACGGAACTCGGCGTTGCTCCGGATCAACGGCAGCACTGCCTGAAATAAGACTCTGCGCAGTCGCTTCCGCCCGCGTTTGCTGATGGAAGTCCTGCCCTTGTGCTTGCCGGAGCTGTTTTCTTTCAGCTCCAGCCCCGCAAGCTTCTGGATCTGCTTTGGCGAGTCAAAACGTCCGACTTCGCCGACCTCGGCCAGAAACCCTGCGACCGTGATCAGCCCCACGCCCTTGATGGCGAGCAGCTTCTCCACGTTCGGCACCTTCAGCGTTTCCGCTTCCAGCACCCTTGTAATTGCTTCCAGTTGTGCCTGCTTGGTCCTGAAATCCTCCAGCAGCAGCTGCAGCTCCAGCCGGACGCAGGGGCCTGCATCCAATCCGACACTGCTTTGCGCGGCCTTTACCAGGGTCATTGCCCTCTTCATGCCGACCGCACGGAGCTTGTGCGCGCGCCAGATCTGATTGACACCCTCTGCGCCCAGGCGAAGAATATCCGCCGGGAACGGTGCCGTCTCCAGCAGAAGCATGCCGCTTTCCGCCGAGAATTTCTTGTAAACCTTGAGATATTCCGGGAAGTACATCTTGAGCATCCGCTTGATCCGATTCGTCAGCGCGTTCTGCTCCTTGATGATTCTGTCCCGGGTTGCGACCGCAGACCGCAGTTCGGCGTAGATGCCATCCGGTAAATACGGAATCACATATCTGCCGTCCTTGACAAGCTGCGCGATCGTTTTGGGGTCCTTGCGATCATTCTTGCTGGGGCTGTTGTCATCCAGTTCCTTGGCTTGTTTGACGTGATAGGGATTGACCAGGACCAGCGTCATCCCTTGTTCGGTTACATACTTGGCCAGATTGAACCAGTAGTGTCCTGTCGGCTCGCAGCCGACCAGAACCTTCTCCGCTTTCGCCGTCTTGGCGTAGGTGTCGGCCCAGCGGAGAAAGCTCTGGAAGCCAACGGCGTCGTTTGTGAAGTGAAATGGCTTTCTGCTCAGTTCCATCCCGCGCCAGTTGAATGCCCTGGTGAAATGAACCTCGCTGCCTACATCCACTCCGAGAATTAAAGTTTGCTCAGATACTTGCGAAATCTTGGCATTTTGTGTATAATCCATGGTGAACCTCCGGTTTCTTTGTGGTGATAACATCCGGCCAAGATGCACCTCAATTTTACCGCGAGGTTCGTTTCTTTTCAATTAGCGCTCTTTACGAATTACAGGAATGCTCCTTTTATTCTATTCCGTGACAAGCGTTCCCACGTTCTCACCGTGTACCACACGGTAAATATTCTCGGGATCCTTCAGGGCGAAAACCAGAATGGGCATGTGATTGTCCATAGCCAGGCTGGTGGCGGTGGAGTCCATGACCCCCAGGCGGCGGGCCAGGACCTCGTCAAAGCTGATGCGGTCAAACTTCACGGCGGCGGGATCCTTGTTGGGGTCGGCGGAATAGACGCCGTCGATGTTCTTCGCCAGCAAAATCGCATCGGCGCCGATCTCCACGGCCTTGAGCACCGCGCCGGTGTCGGTGGAGAAGAAGGGATTGCCGGTGCCGCAGCCGAAGATCACCACCCGGCCCTTTTCCAGGTGCCGAATGGCCTTATCCCGGACGTAGGGCTCGGCAATCCGGGGCATGTCGATGGCCGTCATGACCCGTGCCGGAACGCCGTGCTGCTCCAGGGCGTCGCAGACCGCCAGGGCGTTGATGGCGGTGGCCAGCATCCCCATGTGATCCGCCCGGACCCGCTGCATCCGGTCGCCGCCGTCCTTGAGGCCGCGCCAGAAGTTGCCGCCGCCCACCACGACGCCGATCTGCACGCCGTCCTCCACGCAGCGCTTGACGACCTCGCAGACCTGTCCGATGACCTTGAAGTCCAGTCCCCGGTGGGCGTCCCCCGCCAGAGCCTCGCCGCTGACCTTCAGCAGCACCCGTTTATATTTGATCTCGTTTGCCAAGAGAAACACTCCTTTTCAGTTCTTAGGTGTCAGTTCTTAGGTGTCAGGGAAGGTATCGATCAAATTGCCATTTGATCGATGACAAAGGATTTGACGGACGCGGCGCGTCCCCCGTTGCCTGTTGCCTGTTGCCTGTTGCCTGTTGCCTGTTGCCTGTTGCCTGTTGCCTGTTGCCAAATTGTATTTTACCGTATTTCTCCCGGAATGACAACTAAAATTTTTGTAAACAGGCAACATTTTTTCAGACAGACGGCCATACGAAAAAATTCTTGCAATCCCGGTATCGCTATTGTATAATATAAGAAATTTTTTCTGTGAGGTGTTCACAATGGCAGAAGAAGAACTCAAAAGCTTTGAATCCAAAAACTTCATCCATTCCTTTATTGAGGAGGACATCGCCGAGGGCGGCCGCTTTGCCGGGATGACGGTGCACACCCGCTTCCCGCCGGAGCCCAACGGCTATCTGCACATCGGCCACTGCAAGGCCCTTTGCATCGACTTCGGCACCGCGGAGAAGTTCGGCGGCCTGTGCAACCTGCGGATGGACGACACCAACCCCACCAAGGAGGACACCGAGTACGTGGACGCCATTAAGGAGGACATCCACTGGCTGGGCTTCGACTGGGGCGACCGCTTCTACTATGCCTCCCAGTACTTTGACAAGATGTATGAGTGCGCCGAGGATCTCATCAAGCGGGGTCTTGCCTACGTCTGCCAGCTGACCCCCGAGCAGATGAAGGAATACCGGGGCGATCTAAACACCCCCGCCCGTTCCCCCTACCGGGACCGTCCCGTGGAGGAGAGCCTGGATCTCTTCCGCCGGATGCGGGCCGGGGAATTCCCCAACGGCGCCATGACCCTCCGGGCCAGGATCGACCTGGCCTCCGGCAACTTCAACATGCGGGACCCCGCCATCTACCGGATCAACCACATGCCCCACCACGCCACCGGCGACAAGTGGTGCATCTACCCCATGTACGACTTTGCCCATCCCATCGAGGACGCCATGGAGCACATCACCCACAGCCTCTGCTCCCTGGAGTTTGAGGACCACCGGCCTCTGTACAACTGGGTGGTGGAGAACTGCGACCTGCCCGCCAAACCCCGGCAGATCGAGTTTGCCCGGCTGGGCATCGACCACACCGTCATGTCCAAGCGCAAGCTCCGCAAGCTGGTGGAGGAGGGCCGGGTCTCCGGCTGGGACGATCCCCGGATGCCCACCCTCTGCGGCCTGCGCCGCCGGGGCTACACCCCCGCCTCCATCCGCAATTTCTGTGAGCGCATCGGCGTGGCGAAGAACGCCTCCACGGTGGAATACGCTTTTTTGGAGCACTGCCTGCGGGAGGATCTGAACGAGACCGCCCAGCGGGTCATGGCCGTTCTGCATCCGGTCAAGCTGGTCATCACCAACTACCCTGAGGGCAGGACCGAGACCTTCGAGGTGGAGAACAACCCCAACCGGCCCGAGGACGGGACCCGCGAAGTCAGCTTCTCCCGGGAGCTGTGGATCGAGGCCGAGGACTTCCTGGAGGCCCCCATCCCCAAGTACAAGCGGCTCTATCCCGGCAACGAGGTCCGGCTCAAGGGCGCTTACCTCATCACCTGCACCGGCTGCAAAAAGAACGCCGACGGCTCCATCGCGGAGATCTACGCCGAGTATGACCCCGAGTCCCGGGGCGGCAACCCCGCCGACGGGCGGAAGGTGAAGGGCGCCACCATCCACTGGGTGGATGCCGGAACCGCCAAGGACGCGGAGGTTCGGCTTTACGACAATCTCTTCTCCGACCCCGAGCCCGACGCCGCAGACAAGGACTTCCTGGCCTGCCTGAACCCGGACTCTCTGGAGATTCTCACCGGCTGCAAGGTGGAGGCCTCCCTGGCCGGTGCGGTGCCTCCCGGCCACTTCCAGTTCATGCGCCTGGGCTACTTCTGCCTGGACAGCAAGGACAGCCATGAGGGCCACCTGGTCTTCAACCGCAGCGTCAGCCTGAAGGACAGCTTCAAGCCCGCGCAGTAAGCCCCGAATTCCATTGCCCGGGCGGCGGATCCCACGGATCCCCCGCCCGGGTTTTTCCGGCTTTCGCCATGGATCTTCTCCAAGCGCCAGCCGCGTTCAGAGGGGTAGGCAAAAAATTTTGAAAAAAGCAAAAAAATCACTTGACAAAACGCCCTTCCCTCGCTATAATTATCCATGCTTGTTCGAGCCGTGCTGGTATAGCTCAGTTGGTAGAGCAGCTGATTTGTAATCAGCAGGTCGGGGGTTCGAGTCCGTCTACCAGCTCCACCCTACCGGCGGCACACAGCTCCGCGGCGAAGCCAATTGGCCCCACAAACCGGAATGCGAAGAGCAAGCAGTTAAGAATATGGGGGAATTCCCGAGTGGCCAAAGGGGACAGACTGTAAATCTGCTGGCACTGCCTTCGGTGGTTCGAATCCACCTTCCCCCACCAAACCCGGACGCGAAAGCGTCCGGGTTTTCGGCTTTTCAGGGTGAATTTCGGATGAAAACCGGCGTTTTTTGCAAGTTTTGTATCTCTTGTGGGTGATCTTAGGGCGTGCTTGAAAAGTCTGACCCGTTAGCTGACCCGTAAGCCGTTTTCACGGTATGGGTCATTTGACCCATATTGGACTGTGTATCACGCTCCAGCTGAAGGCGTGTGGTTTTCGCCACCTTCCTGCACGGAGCGGATAAAGGCGTCCATTCGATTGGCGCTTTCCCGCTTCATTCCAAGCGTTGCGTGGGCGTAAGTAGCCAGGGTGAAGGACGCGGTGGCGTGCCCAAGATTCTCCTGGACCGTCTTGATATCGTCCCCTGCCTGCAGGCTGTTGATCGAAAATGTGTGCCGCAGATCGTGGAAGCGAAGATCAGGCATCCCAAGCTCTGTCACAATTCGCTTGAAATTCATCCAAAGGGTCTTGTTGTTGATATAACGTCCCGTTTGCGTCGTGAAGACAAGGTTCTTGGAATTGTCCCATGCCGATCCCAGCTCCGCTGCCCACTGTGCTTGTCTGCGCTGCTGGTACCTCAGCGCATCCATCACGGCGCTTGCTGCGGTCAGGGAACGGGGTCTGCTGTTCTTCAGCGGAGAAAAGTGAAACTCCTTTTCTCCCTTGGCCCGATTGTGCTGCTTGTTAATCAGCAGGGTTCCCTTTTCGAAGTCCACGCAATCCCAGGTCAAGCCGAGCAGCTCTCCCTGCCGAAGGCCAGTGAATATGGCGACAAACAAGGGCAGCTCGTACTCGTCCCCTTTGATGGCTCGAAGAAAGGCACTCACATCCTGGGAATCCATGACCTGGAGTTCCTCCTTTTCTATCTTCGGAAGGGTCGTCCCCTCGGAGGGATTGACGCGAAGGTAACCGTTGATCTTTGCCTGCTCCAGGGCAGCGTGCAGAGCCCCGTGGACGTTCTTGACCGTCTTGGGGGATAAGCCGCGTTCGTTGATCAGCTTATTGTAAAGGTGCTGGATCTGATGGGTCGTGAGCTTGTTTAAGCGGATCTTCCCGAGATCTGGTTTCAGGTGAACCCGAATGTGCATTTCGTAGCTGGACTTGGTTTCCGGGCGGAGATTGATTTTGTATTCCTTCAGCCAGGTGTCCAGCCACTCTCCAACGGTAATGGAAGTCGGCTCGATATAGGTCCCTTCCTGAATGTCCGTCAGGGTCTTATTCAGCTTCTCCCGAACCTCGCGCTTGGTTTTTGCGTAGACGGAACGCATGATTTGTTTTCCTGTTTCCGGGTGGTAGCCGGCAGTATAGCGGCCCTCCCATCTGCCATCCGCTCTGAGACGGATGGTGCCGTCACCTGCGTCACGGCGTTTCTTTGCTGGCATAATACCTCACTTTCTGTAGAATAGAAATGTTCTTGCCAGTCCATTTCGGTTTACATAATACCGTCTTTTGCGGTGGATTGCAAGAAGTTTCTATCTGACGTTTTATCTAAAGTTTTTCATTCTCTTTTGGTTGTTTCGACAACAAAAATAAAATATTAGGGTGAAGTTGAAACTATCCGTACATGCGTACATGTGTACTGCCCGGAGGAAAGGGCCGAATTATCGGGTGATCATCCGATAATTCGGCCCTCCCGGGGTTTGTGTACGGTTGTACGCATGTACGGATAAATCGATGTTTCTCCTTTACATTTTTAGAGCTTTCCCTTGCGCTCCAGGATCTGCTCCACCTTCTCCGTGGGCTCGATGCCGATATAGCCCCGGACCCGGCGGCCGCCTTTGAGATAGATGTTGTTGGTGGGACGGATCTGACAGGCCTCATGGTTCTCGTTCAGGTGCAGACTGAAGCTGCGCAGCGTCAGCGGGGCAAAGGCGTTATCCTCACACCAAAGCTTGTACACCTGGTAGAGCTGCGTCGTGCTGGCCTCTGCCTCAGAGAAATAGATGATATAACCTTTCGATTGCAGGAACTCTACCACATTATTCCCGTCGGAAACTGCGGCATCCATGTTGGCCTGCGTCTGCTCGCTGATGGTGAAGCGGTAGTTCTGCGATATCAGCCGCTGCAGCCCGTAGAAGCACCAGAGAAACAGGCCCTCCGGGTTGGCCGTCAGCTTCTCGGAAAGGTTAGGATCGTCGACCCGGTTCGGGTCCTTCTTTTTCGCGGACAGGATGATCTGCCGGCGAAAGAAGCCCTCGCTGCGGTCGTAGAGAGCTTTGAGCGCTCCGTTTCCAAAGCCCAGGAAGCGGGCGTATACTTCGCCCTGGTAACTCTGCTGTCCTTTTCGTTCCAGGTCCAGCGGGAGTTCAGCGGTGATGATGAGCTTGAGGTAGTTGGTTTCCGGCAGGGCCTCCATCTTCATATCGTCGTCCACCATGACCAGGACGTGCTCCAGATCGGCCCGAGCGAAGCGGTTAGACTCCACTTTGGACAGGGAGCCGTTGACCATGCTGTTGCCGAAGATCGCTCGCATGACCACGCCGACCCGGGACTTGCCCTCTCCTCCCTGGCCGATGATCATCAGCATCTTCTGGGCCTTGGTGGTGGGGATCAGACAGTATCCCATAAATTCCTGCAAGGTGTAGATGTCCTTCGTCTCCAAAAGTTGATCCAGGAACATGATCCACTCCGGCGGGAAGCAGGCGTTAGGATCGTAGCGCACCGGAAGCCGGTTCCGGCAGTATTCCTTTTCTTCGGTGAAGGTGCCATCCAGAAACAAGGTTCCGTTGGCGACGTGGATGCGGTCCGTCTGAATGGGAAGGTCGGGCTGATAAGCCTCTTTCCGAAGGGCTTTCATCAGGCTGTCCACCTTTGCGGCCAGACCTGTTTTCACCTTGAGTGCGAGCTTGTCGTAGATCTTTTTCTCCAAAGCGCCTTCGTCAGCGACACGGCCGTCTTTCGTGAAGAAGCTGCCTTTGACGCAGATCATCGGATGCTCCCGCAGAAACTCCCGACAGAAAATGACTTCGTTAATCTTTTTGTCGTTGTACCAGCCTGTGGAAAACCGTCCGGTGCTGATGCCGGAACCGCTCGCTTCCTCATTCATGGGCGACGCCTCCTTCCGATTTTGTTCTGGTGTGGATGCCCTGCGCCTTTCCGCTTTCGCGGAGCTGACGCTTCCGTTCCTCGGAATACGGCGCGGTCAGCTTGAAGCTGCAGCGAGTCTTGTCGATCTCCACGCTCATGCGTCCTTCGTCGATCTCGGTGATCCGGCACAGCTCGGGGTACTGCTCCGCAAACCGGCGCAGCCGACACTTGAGGTCGGTGTTGTGGGTAGTGATTTCCATCATCGGATCGGCTTCGTTGAAGTAAGCCTGGGTGAACTTTTGCTTTTTATTCAAAACTGATTCCTCCTTGAAAAATGTGTGTTTTTCGGCCCTCTGCGTCCAGGTCAAGACCTGAAAAAAGAGGCCGATTTTTCGATAGAAGCAGCCCAAATGACCCGTTGTATCATTGAGGCTGCCGCTATTGGATAATTTGCGATTTTGCCAGGTCTACACGGATTATCTGGCGTCCCGATCATGCCGGGATTTGGAGGCGCGTTTTGCTTCCTGTCGGGCAGCTTTTTCCGCGGCCTCCCTTGCCTTGGATCGGGCGATCAGGCCCGTGATCTGCGTCGGCCCGAGCTCCTGCTTCACGCGATCATAATCCTGGAGCTCTGCTTTGAGTGTTTCGTTTTCTTCTCCGGCCTTTTCCCAGCGACGCTTGTAAATGTCGCGGTCACGGGAGACGGATTCGAACTTGCTTTGCAGCGACCGGAAGTCCCGGCGAAGCTCCTGCAGCTTGTGATACAGAGACAGTACCAGCTTCCAGAGCCTCTGAAGAACCGGCAGCGCTTTTTCTTCCCGGTAATGCGTCGCACGCTCTGCGAAGCTCGCTTCGGGAAGCAGTGCTTCCGGTTTTCCAAGATGCTTCTCTATGAAAGCCTCCGCATCGTTGATCCGAGGTGTCAGCTCCTTCAAGCGATCCTGGGCTTCTTCCGCCTGTCGAGAAATGTCGTGGAGTTCGTTTTCCGCATCCACCTTTTTCTCCTCCAGGCCGAGCAGCGTCATTTCGATTTCTGCGTTTTCGGCTCGCAGGGCATCGTGGCGTTTTCGTTCCTGTTCCACCTTGAACTGCGTAACGGTCAGATGTTCCTCAGTGCTGCCGTATTCGCCGCGCTCCACATCCGTGTACCCGGCGTTTCGCATGTAATTGTAGAAATCGTCCTGGAGATCGGAATAGGAATTGTGCAGCACGGGTTCGCCCTTTGCGTTGTACATAGGCTTTCCGTTCTCATCGAGGGCCTGTGCGGAGTGCCATTTCTTTACGCGTGAGACCTGCGGAATGATCTTTTTCACCGTACCGACCAGGGATGGGTCCTTGCACCGCTTCGTCCAGAGGATTTCTTTTTGCACCACGGGAACGTACACCACGTGCATGTGATAATGATAAACGTCCTCGCCCAGAGCCGCCGACATTCCGCGGTTGCGCTCGTCGGCGTGCATGACAGCCGAGATGATATACTGCTCGCCGCCGACGATCTGAATCGCTGCCTGGTAGGCGTCAGCATAGAACTGTTTTGCAAATTTGTAGCCTCCGTGGTTGTAGAAATAAGCAGAATTGACGTCGAAGATCAGCTCGCACATTTTGGTGGAATTGGGCTTCATGCCCCAGGTGGAAATGACGTTTTCCCGTTCCAGCGCTTCGAAGGTTTCCTCGTAGGTGCCGGTCGGTGATTTGAAATGGACGTTCATGGGCGTGCGTTCGTTGACAACATCCACGTTGGAATAGGATTGCTTTTTTCGCTCGTTGTGCTCGTAAGCGCTCTGCGGCGTGGCTTTTTTATCAAGGCGCAGATCGCGGTTTCTGACAAACGTGCGATCCACGCCATCGTTGCGTGCCATCGTTTTTTCACTTCCTTTGCGTTTTGGTTTTGCCGTTTTTCGGTTTTGTCCGGACAGCCGGGAGGCCGTTTTTTTGGACGAGGGCCCCTCGGAGCGCACTTCTGCGGAAGTGTATTAACCCACTATGGTACTTTCATCCACAGGCTGCAAAGTACCGTGGGCTCTCCGAGGGGGATGCGGTCTCTGCGGAGACCTACGGAGGCTTGGATGCGGTTTCTGCGGAAACCTACGCCGGAGACATGGAGCGTTTTTCGCTCCACGTCCCCGGCGCGGGCAGCACGTTTTTTCGGCTGCCCTGTGCGGGAAGACCGCGCCGTGGTCTTCCCGCAGCCTCCCTCGGAAGCGCAGCTTCCGTCGTCCGGGCAATGGGGTTGTGCGAGAAAATGCGGTTTTGGCGCGGCCCCTGTTTTTCAAAAAATGCAAAACAGGGGCTTGTAATTTCTCGCGGGATCGGTTATACTGCGAGTAGGATCAAAAAGAAAAGCGACTGTTTCCCGCCTGTTGCAGCATGCGATTCGGAAACGGTCGTTTTTTACTGCACGCCATTCACGGTGTCGGTATTCTGCTCCATCCACGCAAGAAGCTTGTCCTTCGCAACCAGCACGCGGGATGCAATGTGCAGGGTCGGGAAGTCTTCCCGATGCAGAAGCTGGTACGCTCCGGCGCGGGAGATGCCCAGGAAATCCTTCAACTCTTTCACGCTCAGGACGCTGGGAAGATCATCGTAGCTTTTATACATAGCGTTCTCCTTTCTTCGAGATTTGGCCGTTTGCTCTTCGGCGCAGCCGACCATCCGCCGCGCCGCCTGTCATGCCGTTTCTTTTTCAGCGGCGTCACGCAGGCGTTTCAGCCGTTCTTCCAGCTGGTCGATCTTGCCGTCGGCCAGCAGCAGGTCCACGGCGCGGACCCGCTGCTCCAGGGTGCCGACAATCAGAAGGTCCGTCAGATAATCAATGTTCTCGATCATCTGACAGGCCTCCACAAAACGGTCGTCCGGTTCGGCGTCGGGATCGGTCGGCGAGAACCGTTCCTTCCAATCCGTCAGCAGACGCAGGTAATCGCTCAGCACCCGCTGACAGCGGAGCTGATCCTCGCGGAAAATCTTCAGCTCCTCCCGCGCCGGCGTGCGGACGATTTCTGCGTCGGTGTCCACGCCAAAATCATCCGCCAGCTTGCAGGCTGCGTCGTAGGGTGGGATTGCAAAAAGCTCTGCAACCAGACTGATCACGTCTCCATGCTTGCCGCAACCGAAGCAGTAGAAATGATCCTCGTACAGCTTCATGCTTGGCGTGTGGTCCTCGTGGAACGGGCAGCGGATCATGCCTGCAAAATTCACCTCCAGTCCGTAACGTTCAGCTGCTGCCCGCACCGGAACCGCCGCTTTCACGGCCTCAAAAACACTTGACATTCGCATCACCTCCTTTCGTCGTCAAGTAAACCGTCTCAAAAAGTGAGACCAGTTATTTATAAATAGCAAAATCCGGCGAAACAGCCTTTTCAGGAGGGCTGCCGCCGGATTTTTAGTGTCCCCTTTTTTGGACATATAGTTTTTTACAATGGAGTATGGGAACGTGGGGCAGTACGCCCGTCATGGCTTTTCGCCCTTCCTCCCTCTACCTATAGGAAAACCAGAGGCCATTTTCGGAACTGTTTTCAAAAAATAATTGAAAAAATTTTTCTTACGGGAAAGGAGGGCTTGGCCTTGGATGAGTTTGAAGACTGGAGACCGGACGCCGATCCCGAGGACGAGACTGTCCTGGCTGCCTTTTCGGAGGAAATGCTGCGGCTGCTCAATCCCGACGCCGCGGCGGATGAAGCAGAGGAAGAAAACGCTCTGTGGGACGATCCCGAAGCGGAACCTGGTGACAAGCCAAAACCGGACGCCAGAGAAAAAGACGTTTTCGAGATCGAGCTGGACGAAGCGGAGCTTTCCCTGGATCTGTATGGAGAAGTTGACGCGGAGGATGACGATGATACACCGTGGTACGATTCTCTGACGCAGCACCCGGTATATCGGGTACTGCTGGAAGCAAACCGGCAATCGGACAAGAAGCGGCTGATCCGGGAATTGAAGGACGAGGCCCTGGAACGGATCGAGTTCGCGGCACGATCTTATCGGGATTACGAACAGGTCGTGCACTTCTGGGACAAGAAGGACGCCAGCGCCGCCCGTACCCAGCGCAACCACGAGGTGCTGTGCGGCGATACACCGGTGGAGGCGAACAGCCATGTATACGAGAAAAGCGGGATCGACCTGATCCTCCCGGAATGGATGACCGACCCGACCTGGTCCCAGCTCCGGCGCGGCAGCTTTCTGGATTATCTCTTCGACTGTCCCTATGAAATGCACGATCTGACCTCCAAAGAATATCTGCGCCGGCCAGTCATGGAGCTGAAGGAGGAGCACAAAGAGGTCCTGTATTTCCTGTATCTGCGGCTATACAAAGCTCCGCGGCTCGCTTGCCTGCGGGGGCAGTCAGACCGAAATATCCGCAAGGTCCGGGACGTCGCACTGCGCGGTATGCGCAGGAAGGTGTACGCTAATCTGCAGCGACGCCGGAATGCCGGCAACTCCCTGACCCTGTATGAAAAGATCTTCTTGACGGAGTTCTCCCCGGAGGGCGTCAAGATCACAACAGAAGCAACAGAAAAGGACGGTGACGACGATGCGTGACCTGTTTGCCCATACCAGCGCCCATTGGGGCCGCTATTCCGAATACAAGTGGAAAACCGCTCCGGATGGGAACTGCTATCTGCTTCCCACAGAAAAAGCAAAACCCAGCGTATACGATCCGATGAAGGACCCGCATACGCTGGTGATTGACGCGCTGGAAATCGGCTTGATGCAATTCCACCGTGAAGCGGAGGCTTCGCTGAAAGCAGCCATCCGCTCCTTCGCAGGCAAGTACGGCCTGCTGGGCATTATGACGGCCCTGCCGACCACCGCGGAATTCATTGAATATGAAAAGGTGTACCTGCCGAAGAACCCATTCCTCCGGAAGGAAACCATGGAGACATCGGAATATGTCCGGCTGTTTTTCCCCTTTATCCAGCCGGACTTCCACAAGAAGGGCGTGGAATCCGTCTGGCAGACGGAAGATAAATACGAGATCGCTTTCGCAATGACCTTCCAGTCTGATCCGCAAGCCAAGGCCATGAGCTTCATGCGCAATTATGGAGAGCGCTACGACTGGCTATGCAAGCTGTTCAAGGATTGGGCCTTCCTTGCCCTGACCACCCGTTTCTATATGGACGACAAAAAGCGGGACGATCCGGACACCCTTGCCCTCTACCGGAAGGGCATCGCCGCCTTCGAGGGCAACGCCCCAACCTATCACATCGAGCTCCGGGATAAGCCCACCCTGGTCTGGGACTTCCACTCCCTGCTCCTGGACATCCGATTCCTGCTCACGGTCATGCTGACCGACGATCAAACCCCGCTGCGCATGTGCAGGCACTGCTTCAAGCCCTTTATTGCCAAACAACCTGACGAAGATTACTGCTGCGAGGAATGCTCTAAAGCCCGTGAGACCAGAACGTGATCACACAAGATAATTGCCGATATCATAGCTATACGATGGATGCTTATCAAAATCTTATCAGCGGTGATAAATGATTGGGAGCGGATCAAGGTAATTGTTTCGGGTGGTTGTTGCCTTGATATAAACATTATACGCAAAATGGACCTAAAAATCAAGATACTGTCACTCTCTTTATTTTAGCACCAAGGCTGTAATTCCCTGTACTTTGCCGTCAAATACGTTATCTGTAAGCAGGTTCCGCTTTCCGGAAAGCGCCGGTAAGGAAATTGTATCTTCCTTGGCGTGGAACAGAATGGTCACTTCATCGTCTTCCAGACACCGGGTTACGCAGATGAGACCATCTTTGTCCCGGGCCTCCTCCGCTACCGTTTTGCCCCGGGTAATGGCAGGGATCTCCTTACGCACCCGCAGCAGCCGTTTGTACCAGGAAAGCATATCCTTGTCCTGTCGACTTTCGTCCCACAGCATACCCCGGCGGCAGTCTGGATCTTTGGCACCAGTCATAGCCACCTCGTCACCGTAGTAGATCATAGGCATACCTGGTGTCAGAAGTTGCAGCGCGGCACATAGCTTCTGCCTATCCTTATTTTCGCCACACAGATGGAGGATTCTTGCGGTATCGTGGCTGCCGATGAGGTTCCACATAAGATGATGAGCGGCGTTGTGGGTATTACCCCGCTGAAAGCCCATGACACCCAGAAAACCGGAGGCGGTCAGTGTCCCTTCAGCGGCGTAGTCAAGCACTGCCCGATAGAAGGTGTAGTTCATGACGCTGTCCCACTGGTCGCCCTGCAAAAAGTCCGGAGCGTGGTGCCACACCTCCCCCACAATCAGCGCCTGGGGAAATTCCGTCTTAATTTGTGTGCGGAAATACTGCCAAAAACCGTGGGAAATCTCGTCCGCCACATCCAGCCTCCACCCGTCTACTTTCGCTGTTCGCAGCCAGTAAAGCGCTACCTCTGTGAAGTAGTCCGCAGCGGCAGCGCAACGCAGATGTACCTTGGGCATGTCCCAGAAATAGCTGAAGCACTTGTAGTTGTGGCGCATGGGAATCGTACAAACCGGGAATTCATTAAAGTGTTGCGATCGACGTCCAGATCTTCCGTCCTGTCCACAAGTCCCCGAAAATAGTCACAGGCCTGGGCGATGGATGCCTCCGGCCCGAGGGAATTGGGCTCAAGCCCTGCGGACTCACTGCTCTGCATGACATCGTCGCGCTCGCCCTTGGTCTCT